>CBDUPW010000039.1:0-38389 GCA_965369205.1 uncultured Polyangiaceae bacterium
CGGCACCCCCCCCAACGACCCCCAACGACGCCAAAAGAGCAAGGCCGGTCGCCCGCCGCCGGGCCTCAGTTTCTGACTTGCTCGATGCGCTCCGCCCGCAGCTGATGGCGCTCGTTGAAAAGCCGCGTGAATACGAAGAGCGTGACGCCCATGCAGCCCAGGGAGGTGGCCGCGGCGATCATGAACATCACGACGATTTGGTACTTCACTGCCTGCAAGGGATCGGCGCCTTGCAAGATCTGCCCGGTCATCATGCCCGGCAAAGAGACGATGCCGACGACGGTCATGCTGTTCAGGATCGGGATCATGCCGCGGCGCACAGACTCACGCAGGGGATCCCGCGCCGCCTCCCAGCGAGACGCGCCCAGGGCAAGCTCCATCTCCACGCGATCGCGCTGCTCGTCGAGATCTGCCAGCAAGCCGTCCAGCGCCAGCGACACACCGGTGAGCGAATTGCCCAGCACCATGCCGAGCAGCGGGATCACGTATTGCGCGTGGTACCAGGGCTGCACGCCGATGATCACGCCGGTGACGGTGAAGGTCGTGACCAGCCCGGTGAGCACCAACGTCGCGAAGGCGCCCAGTTCTGCACCTGCAAAGCGACGACTCGATCGCGCCACCGCCGCTCGGCCGGCTGCAGCGGTCATGATGCCAAGCACACCGAAGAGCACCCAGGGCGAGTCGATGCGGAAGACCCACGCCAACACATAACCCACCAGCAGCAGCTGGACCACGGTGCGAAGCGACGCGACGGCCAGCTTCTGCTCCAGCTTCAAGCGAAAGAAGACACTGACGAAACCCGCGCACAACACCAGCAAGGCGGCGACGCCCAACTCGAAGTAGCCCAGGGGCAGCGCGCCACTACCCGGCATGCTCGGCCTCCGGCATGAAGTCCTTCAAGTTCACCCGCTTGGCGGCCAGTCGCTCGATCTGTGCTGCGTCGTGACTGACGATGACGGCGGACCGTCCCGCCTTGATTTGTGCGCCGAGCCAGGTCTCCACGGCTTCGACGCTTTCGGCGTCCAAGGCGCTGGTGGGCTCGTCTAACAAAAGGACGTCGGGCGCGATGCTGGCGGCGCGCATGAGCGCGATGCGCTGCTGTTCCCCGACGGAAAGACTGCGTGCCTCTTGGGTCAACAGCGCCACGTCCAGGCGTAGCTGGGAGAGCTCGGCTTCCGTCCTGGGCAGGTCTAGCTTCCCCGCGACCGCCGCGTAGCCCAGGGGCCGCTCCAGGTTGTCACGCACACTGCCTTTGAGCATGATGGCGCGCTGCCCCACATAAGTAACGCGCCGCCGCCAGCTGGGCATGTGCATGGCGTCGCGGGACTGGCCGTCCAGAGAAAACGATCCCGCGTCGACGTCGCGCAGCCCGGCGATCGCACGCAATAGCTGAGTCTTGCCGGAGCCACTGGGGCCGACGACACCCAGCACGCTGCCCGCTCCGACGCGGAGCGCAAAGTCCCGCAGCAACACGCGACCGGGCACACCCAGCGTCACGGAATCGACCAAAAGCCCGTCCACGCGCGATTTGGTAGCACGCCGTCCGGGCACACGGGGATTTGCTATGCTGCCGCCCATGATGCGAGCACTGTTCGGGCTGTTGGCGCTTTCACTCTGCGCCTGCTCTGGGGATGACGACAAGGCTGGCAGCGGGGGCGCGGGCGGAAGCGCGGGCAGCGCCGGCAGCGCGGGCAGCGCAGGCGCGGGCGCCGCAGCGGGTTCTGGCGGCACTTCCGGCAGCGGCGGCAGCGACGCCGGCAGCGACGCCGGCGGCAAGAGCGTGACCTATGTGTACGTGGGCAGTTCGAAAGCCGTGCCCAACAACATCGACGTATTCACCCTCGACACGACGAGCGGCAAACTGACGGCACTGGGGCCGAGCACTTCCGGGGGCACCGCCAGCTTCATGGCGCTGCATCCGACCCTCGACGTGCTCTATGTTGCAGACACGCAGCTGAGCGAGGCCATTGCGTTTTCCCTGGACCGCAGCAGCGGCGCCCTGGCTCCCTTGGGCAACGTCGGGCTGAGCGGCGCGCCGGTGTATTTTAGCGTAGACAAGCCCGGCAATCATTTGCTCGCGGCGTACTACGGCGCAGGCAAAGCGGACGTCGTGTCCCTCAAGAGTGACGGCGCGCTGAACGCCATCACCGACACCCAGTCCCCGGGGGAAAAAAGCCACGCCATTGTCGCCGACCCCTCTGGCGCCTACGTGTTCGTGCCCAACAACGGCGCCAACACGATCTCTCAATACAAATACGATTCCACGACGGGGAAGCTGACGGCAAACACGCCCAGCTCAGTGGTCACCACGGATGGTCCGCGGCACATGGACTTCCATCCGAGCAAGAACTTCGCGTTCGTGATGAACGAGCAGGGCAACAGCATGACCGCATACGCCTTTGATGCCGCGAAAGGCACCCTGACGGCGATTGAGACGGAAGCGACCCTGCCCAGTAGCGTCAGCACGCCTAGCACCGGCGCCGATGTGCATGTGCATCCGAACGGCAAGTTCGTGTACGGATCGAATCGCTCGGACGCCGAGAGCACCCTGGTCATTTTCAGTATCGATCAGAGCAGCGGCGAGCTCACCCTCGTGGGCCACGAGCCCACCCGGGGCGCGCATCCGCGCAACTTTGAGATCGACCCCAGCGGCAAGGTGCTGCTGGTCGCCAACCGCGATTCGGACAATGTGGTCACGTTCTTGATCGACGACGCCACGGGCAAGCTGACCTACGTCGAAGAGCAGACTGTCGCGGACGCGCCGTTTTTCGTGGGTGCGTATCGCTTTAGTCTGCCGCTTTAGCGCCGATGGGCCGGCGCGGACGGCGCGCGCTTCAATCGCTGGACGCGGACGGTGCGACGTCGCCGGTTTCGAAGCGGACTGAGTGCAGAGGGAACCCCCGATGCAGTTCTAAAAGCACTTGCTGCGTCAGCGTCTTGAAGAACTTGTAAGCGCGATAGTTGGTGGGTCTCGGCAAGCCCGTTGCCGTGATGACAGCGATGCGGTCTGCGGGGACCGATAGCGTGACGGAACCCTCTGCGTCCGAGTCTAGTGCAACGTCGAAGCCTTTAGCCGCCAACAGTCCAGGTAACAGCAACGGCTCTGGGGGGGCGTCTTGCCAATGCAAGATCAACCGCAGTCCGGCGGCCTCCTGGGCACTCTCCAAGTAGTCGGCACATTCGGCCGTGAAGGGCAGGTTCTTGAGCCAAACGCGTTCTTTGCGGGCCGCGGCCGGTGCCCGTAGCCGTGCTGCAACGATCCACAGAGCGGGAGCGGCGACCAGGGCGACCGCGATGTGCCAGCCGTAGTTCGTGAACATGATCAGCGGCACGACGACCCAGAACAGGACGAGAGGCAACGTCAGGGGGTAGAGCAGTGAGTAGCTCGCGACCGCGCCAGAAAACGTCAGACTCTGCTCCATGCGACGTCGTCGCTGACTCTGGACGCGCAGCCGCGCCTGTCGCGTCCCGCCCTCGGTCGCGTTGCGCGCACGAGTGATCTGTTCCTGTCCTTCCTCAGCTGCGCGCCGAAGTTCCGCGACGGCCTTGGCCTGATGTCGCGCACGGGGATCAGCGAGTCGATAAGCCCCTTCGACGCCAGTGGCGTCGCTTGCCTCGCTCGCGTCGTGGTCGGCCTCGTCCCTTGGGGGATCCGGCGCGGGTTTGGGGGGATCCGACACCTGGGACAATCTACACGAAGGAGGTGGCTCCGTCGCATTGCACCCGCGCGCGCCCACCTGCGAGAAGAACCAGAAACAGCGGGCCGCGCGGCGCTCCACGGCTGTCGCCGTCGCGGGTTACAGCGGAACGCCCAGGGCGCGCAGGCAAAGCCCGACGATCACCGAGAGCGCGTTGGCCCCGAGCGCCAGGGCGAAGGCACGGCGTAGGGTCAGCCGCAGCGGCGGACCCGGTGCGCGGCTCGTCTTGGGCGCTTTTGCCACAGCGGCTGCGGCAGGAAAAAACAGCAGATAGCCCCAGGTTTCCAATAGCACCGCCCAGGCTTCGGATACCGCCAGGCGCGGGCCATAGCTAAGACCGAAGGTCGGGATCACGAACCACACGGCGGGGTGGCTCGCGATGTTCACGAGCAGCGCGATGGAGATGCGGCGCATCAGCCGCGGTTCGAAAGCGCGCAGCAGCGGCACGACGAGGGCCGCCTCGACCACGAAGGTCAGCGCAAATGCGCGCGACCACAGGACGACGTAGGAGTCGGTCATGCGGCGTTATTCACGGCGCAATGCGCGCGCGTTCGTGTTCGCCGATCACGGCGTGCACGGCGACGGCCTCTGGTCCGAAAATCTGCGACACGGAGGCGGGGAGGGGCGGCGTCCGCTGTCCGGCGCTGGGCATGTCGACAAGGAACAGAAACGTGTCGCCTTCGCGGCACAATACCCGAGTCAGGGGACCCTGGCCGGCGGGCGCGAGCAGTGGGAACTCTTCACGGTGGCGAGGCGAGGCGGCAGCGCCGTCTCCCCGTAGGTACTCCAAAGGCGCGACGATGACGTAGTCCTGCGCCGCGCCGTCCGCGCCGGTGACGGAACCAGTGAACTGCACCCGGGCGCGCACCACGTGCTTGGCGCGTTGCGACGCGGCCGCGAGCTCTGCGTCGGCAATCGCCGGCAGCGCGCGGGAGCTGTCGTCGCTACAGGCGGCGGGGTGGCTGAGATCGGCGCGGTTCGCAGTGCAGCTCACCAGGCCGAGCAAGAGCGCAAGCCAGTACGGGGACGACATGGGCCGCAGCATAGCGAAACGCGCCGCAAATCGGCGGGGATTGCGTGGCTCTGGCAAGGCTTCGCGGTTTTCGCCTCAGCGTGGCACGAACTGCACGCAGGTGGAGCTGTCCGCGCCCACGATACGAACGGGCGCGCTGGGGCTCGCGACACTCAAGCCGCCCCCGGCGTCGTCGCTGCCGTCAAAGTCGAGGCGATGCACCTGGCTCTTGCGGTTGAGCTTGGCGGGCAAGCACTCCGCGGCGCACGCGTTCACGCAGCTCTGCATCGCCGCGGGCATCAACCCGCCGCAGTCGTCGCTGATCATGAACTGACCCAGCGCGCAGGCAAGCTCCGCGGCGCAGCTACTGTCCGCCTGGCACTGGGCGACCTCCGCACTGCAGGTGGTGCTGAGACAAGGGGCGCAGGCCGCGGGCGTCGCCTCGGTGAAAAAGTAAAAGTCGCCCCCGAAATGCGCAAACGCCGACGCCGTCGTCTTGGAGAGCCCCGTCAGCGGCGTCACGGACAGCGCGGCTCCGCTGCTCTTGTCGTATTCGATCAGCTTCGCCGGTTGGTCCCCAGCAAACGCAAACAAGCGGCCATCGCCGGTTCCGGCGAGCTCGCCTCCATTGAAGTCGATGTCGGCGAGCTTGGTGACGACCTTGCTGGTTGGGTCCATGCGTCCGAGTGCGCCCACAGCCTTGCCCTCCGTGAAGGGCCCGCTGCCGCTGTAGCTGTGGGCGTAGATGCGTTCGCAGAGCTGGGGATCCGTCTCCGTAGAAAACGCCATGCCGAACAGCCCAAAGCCGTTCTGGTTGGGCAAATAGGTCGGATCCGCGCAGCCCGCGGGCGCCGTCACGTCGAGGGTCATGATGTCGTTCGTGCCCGCGAACAGCACCCAAGCGGTCCCTTTGCGATCGACGGCCAGGGAGTAGGGGTTCTTTTCGCCGGCGCAGTTTAAATCTGCGATCTTTGCGAAGGTGTTCTTGGCCGGGTCGTAGCTCAGCAGCTCTGCCTTGTCCGACACCACGATGATCGACTGGTTGTGCAGCCCCGGTGAGCAGCCGCAACCGAGCCCACTTCGATTTGTGTGTCCGCGCCCGTGTCCGCGCTCGTCTCTGTCAGCGCGTCTGCGGCTGCGTCGGAGCCGGCATCGGGCGTGCTGCCCTGGGGACTGCTGGTTGCACCGGAACACGCGGGCGCCGCCAGAAACGCTCCGCAGAAAAGAACTCCAAGGCCAACGGCTTGCTGCGTGCGCACCTGCGTAGGGTAGCAGAACGTGCGCGCCGCGACGGGATCAAGCGCAGCGTGCGGACTTCAGCGCTCGGCGCCAGGCGGGGGCGGGAAGCTGCTGAGCGGCTTGAAGCGATCGAACCACGCGTCGCACAGTTCTTCTTGTACGTCCGTCGTGGCTGGCGCTTGGCGCTGAAACCAGTCCGTTTCCACAGGATTGGGCTTGGGATCGGGCAAGGGTCTAGAGGATGGGCTGTGCTCGTTCATCTCCTTGAATCAGTGGCGCGCAGCGGCCGCGGCATTCAGCTTCCGGGGGGCGGCTTTTGCATCGGGGCGGTCTGTGCTACACGGCGCCCGCGCTGAAGGGGCCGACAGCGGGGTGGGCCGCGCGCCAGCGCGAGATCGTGTCATGAAGAAATTTGGATTTTTGGGTTGGGTGGCGCTGGCTGCGTCATCGTTGACGGCGGCGGTCGCCTGCCAGTTGGAAGCCGAGCCTCCAGCGCCGGTTGTGACGTCCCAGCGGGCCCTCGAAGGCCACGAAACCCAGTCGGTCGCATCGCCCGCGGCGCAGGCGGTGCAGCTGGCCGACCGTCAAGTGGTGACGTTGCCATGGGGTGCGGGGGACGGCGCGGTTGGCATCGAGCCCGGAGGCGCGGAGAGCCTCAGCTACGGTCCGAACGCCGTGGCGATTGCGTCTAACGGCGAGAGCTTGATCCTCGATCGCATCAACGAGCGGATCCTGCGCGTGGCCGCTGACGGCGCCGTGCACACGGTTGCTGCAGTTCCGAAAGACGCCGAAGAGCTGGTAGCGGGCGCCGGGAGCATCGTGGCGTTCAGCCCCGTGCGCGGGCAAGCCTGGTTCTTTGATGCGTCCGGCAGTCCTGCCGGAACTCTGGCGGTGCCCCGCGCCTTGCGCGAGTTGACGAGCCTTTCCGTGGGCGCGTCGCGGCGCCTCACCGTGCATACGGGTTTTCAGGAGCGGCTGGAGTTGGGCAGCCCGTCGGCGCCGCTGGCGCTAGAGGTCACCCTGCGCGGCAAACGTGAGGGTGCGTTTGCACTGAGTGACGGCAGCGCGGTGGCGCTGCGAGCGAGCGCCGGACGGGCAGAGCTTCTGCTGCTCAGCCAAGGCGAGGGCGAGGTGCGCAGCCGCGTGCTGTCCTCCCGCGCCCTGCCCGGCGCCATCACAGCCGCGCGGCTCCTGGGCGCGCACGGCATGACCGTGTGTTTGCGGACGGAGCGTGTGCAGAGCCTGCCGGAGCTGGTCGTGGATCGCCGCGCGGTGTGCGTGGATCTTGCCAGCGGCAGCGTGGTGCACGACGAGGCCCTGCCGGCCCCGGGCCTATACCTGCCGCGGACAGAGCTTGCGTTCCACGAAGGACGCTTGTGCCATCTGCACGCAAGCGAGGCTGGGCTCGTCGTGAAAAACTCCTTGGTGCAGAGCAAGGCGGTGGCGCCATGAGTCGGCTCACTGCATCCGTGCTGGGCGCAGCGGCGCTGCTCGCGGCGCTGGGTACCTCCTGTAGCGCATCGGCCATTTCGCGCACCGAAGCCTTGGTGCGTGCGAAGGCGTTTTCCTACCATCCCTGGCGGGCGACGCCGGCAAACGCCACGGCGTCCTGCAATGCTGCCTACAAGAGCGTGTACGCGCCCGGCGACTATATGGGCCTGCCCTACGATTGGGGTGGCCACATGACGCTCTTTGCTTTCGACCAGCAGATCGCCGCTGGCTACGGCGCGGGCTCTTATCCCGCGGACGGGATCCTGAGCTGTACCTCAGGCCTAGATTGCTCGGGCTTCGTCAGCCAGTGTTGGCAAGCCGGTCACTACACGACCAGCAGCGTGCATCAGGTGTCGAGCGCGATCGCTCAGAATGCCGTGCTTGCCGGCGACATTTACAACGATGCCGGCAACCACATGGCCATGCACAGCCACCTGCTGGCCAGCGGCGAACCGGCTTTATACGAGTCGGTATTCTACAACGTGCACTATAGCTTGCCGGGGTGGTCCTGGCTGAATGGCTTCGTGCCGCGTCGCTACAACAACATCACCGGCACCAGCGCCGCAGAGCCCGTGGGCACGACGCAGACGCCCATCGCCATCGGTGCGCTGCCTTTCACGGATTCCCGGAACACCGCGGCATCTCTCAGCGACGTGCTCGATGGCTGCGGCGCCAAGCCCTCCACGAAGGAAACGGGCCCCGAGTACATCTACAAAGTCACCTTCAACCAGCCCGGCAACGTGACCGTCGCTGTGCAAGACGACGTCGGCGTCGACATCGACGTGCATTTGTACACGTCCATGAATACCAACGACTGCATCGCGCGGGACGACGTCGCATTCACACAGGCGGTGGACTGCGGCACTTATTATATCGTTGCCGACACCTTTGCCGGCGCCAGCGGCCCACTGCCCGGAGCCTACTCCCTGAACGTGACCTTCCAACCCACGGGCGGCAGCTGTGGTAGCGGCCCACCGAAATACAACTTCAAGGGTGGACTCGGGACTCCCTGCGCATTCCCGGGCAATCAGAGCTTGCCCTTCTGCAATCCAAATCTGGGCGCGGACGCCTGCCTGTACACGCAGAGCAGCAGTTTCTGCAGTGCACCCTGCAAGTCGGCGAGCGACTGCGCTGGCATGCCGGGCGGCTGTTGCCAGAGCATCGGCGGCGGCGAGCAGTACTGCATGCCGGCGTCGCAGTGCGGCGGCGGTCCAACCCAGGACGCCGGGATCGCACCCCAACCGGATTCTGGGGATCCCGCGGAAGCGGGCCCGGGCAGCGCGGGCTTTCCAGGCAGCGCCGGCTATGCGGGCAGCGCCGGCACCGGCGCGGGCCCCGGCGGCGCAGGTTTCGGAGGCTTCGGCGCGTTCGGTTCCGGCGGAGCCGGGCAGGGCGCCGCGAGCAACGGCGCGTTCAACACCTCAGACGACTCGGGGTGTAGTGTGCGGCACAATCCCAGTGGCGGTCGGAGTCACGCAGCTCTGCTTCTGCTGGCGATCTTCGGCGGGGGCCTGCTCCGCCGCCGGCGCTGACGGCGCGGTGGTCGGTCGCGGCGTCTAGGCCGCGCGTTTGACGCGTTTTCGGCGCGGCAGCGCGCGGTGCATGACGTCGAATAGAAAGTCCGTCAAACGCGATTGGGATGCGTCGTCCAAGGACGTGATGGCAAAGGCGGCGGTCGTGCCGCGTACGGAGACTCGTCGCAGCAGCAGGTGCACGTCTGCGCCGTCGATCTTGAGGCGCGCAGACGCGTACGGCCACTTCGCCGTGCGCAAGGCGACCGGCACCTCCGCAAGCAGTCCCGTCTGGGACAGTTCGACGCAACGCGCGGTGAAAGCGAGCTTGCCTCGGCGGATGGAAAGGTTCAGTCGGGTCTTCGTGCGGGGGCTGACGCGTCGCTCCATAGTGTCCTCCAGTAGCGGCAAACGCGGCCGCGGCATCTAGATCGACACGCACCGGCCCGGGGCCTTGCACACAAACCCTGGCTGCCGGTTCGAATCGCCAAGATCAAGGGCTACGGGCGGCGGCGGCGACGCAGCCCGACCGCGCCCAGGAGCAGCAAGGCGAGGCTGCCATCGCGGCCGCGTAGGGATGCGGCGGCGCCGACGCGGCAGCCGCAGCCACCTTCGTCGTCCGCTGAGGGTGTCCCGGCGCCAGCCTGAGTCGCGCCCGCGCCGCCGATGCCGCTCGCGCCCGCGCCGCCGGTCCCCCCGCCGCTCCCGCTGCCTGCGCCGCCGCCGACGCCGGTCCCTCCTGCCGCGCCGCCCGTACCCGGTGTGGGCGGCGTCTCCGAGGTCGGACCGATGTAGTCCCACGCGATGACTGCGTTGTCGAAGTCGAGGTACATGTCTTCCGGCGCGGTCCAAGAACCACCGTAGTAGATGTCGAACCAGACCCGTTCGATCTTGAGGTTCTCGACGTCACGGAATCGCACGTCCGTCTTCTCGTAGACTTGCGTGCCGTCCGCCCACGCCCGCAGCACGCCGTCGTTCTGGCTCACGGTGTTGTTCTTTACGTAGACTTCGATTTCGTACCACTTCGAACGCTTGAGCACGCCGTCGGCGCCCAGGCTGCCCCCGGACCAGAACCAGTTGGCGCCGTACTGGCCGGTCATATCCGCGTGGTAAACGTAATAACCGATGCGCGTGTCGCCGGTTTCCGGCGCCGCGGAGGGTTTCCAGAACAGGCCTCGGGCGCTCCAGCCGTTAGAACCGTTAGCAGGCTTTCCGCCCCAGCCCGCAACGCCATAGGTGGCGCCGAAGCCGGGCAGCTTGCCGCCGCCACCGCCGTCTGTGGTCCAGGTCGGGCCCAGTCGGATGGCGTAGCGGAAGTACACGGCATCGGGCGCAGCCACGCCTTCCTTCACAAAGTCGAAGCCGAAGCTCGTGCCGTAGTGACTGTCTTTGGGAACCGTGACCCGCAGATGCGAGTTGCCGCGGAACGAACTGCCGTCGGAAACGATGCTGGTGTTCTGGGGCACGGAGCTGGTGCTCCAGCCTTGGTGCCAGTCCTGTTGCTCGAATCCGTCTTCCAGCACGATGTCGTTTCGTCCGGCCAGACCCGGCTCGGCGGCGAAGGCGGCCGTGCTGAGGGTGCACAACGCCGCAGTTGCCAAAGCCGAGATCGAAATGCGCATCCCCAGGAGTTTAGCAGACATCCCTTACTTTTCCTCGGCGCCCAGGCCGGCGATTTTGGCGCGGATCTCTGGTGGAACAGGCACCTTTTCGCCGGTCGCGTAATCGATGAGCACAATCACGGAGCTGCCGGTCGCAAATACTCGCTCCGAGCCCGCCACGCGCACTTCGTAGTCCATATGCATGCTGGTCCTGCCGATTTCGGAGACCCGGCAGCCCACGGACACGGTCGCCGGGTAGCGGATGGCTTCGCGAAAGTCACAGCGGGTGGTGGCAAGGATCGGCCCGATGCTGCTCGGTTTGTCTGCGAGCACTCCAATGCGCTCGAAGGTGCGGATCCGCGCCGACTCGAACCACGCGAAGTAGCGAGTGTTGTTGACGTGCCCCAGCGCATCCATCTCGCCCCAGTGCAGCGGAAACTCAATCCTGACGGGGAATGTGGGCGCGTCGCTCATGGCGCGAGGCTAGCATGGACTGCGCGGGCGGCTTAGGCTGCGGCCATGCATGGACGCAGCGTGTTGCTCTTGGCCGTCGTGTTTGGTTTCGCGTGCGACAAGGCCACACCTGCGCCCGCGCCCCCAGCGGACGCGCCGGGAGTCGCGGCACAGTCGTCGGCTTCCGCGCAGGCCTCCGCGGTACGCTCGTCGGCCTCCGCGCAGGCTTCCGCGGCGCCGGCGGCAGTCAACACCCGCCTTCGGCTCAAGCGAACCGCGGACCCAAAGCAAGAGGCTGGGCTGAGTTTCTCCGAGTATGCATTCGAGAGCGACGCGACCGCTGGAGTGGCATGGGTCGTACAGCTCGACTTGAAGCAGACAAAGCTCGTCCTAGCGCAATCCAAGAAGCCCGGCCCGCTCGCGGAGGTGTTGGGGAAAGCGGCGCCGCAGGCCGGCGCCTATGCTGCGATCAACGGGGGCTTTTATGGCCGCGACGAGCAGCCCATGGGCTGGGTGGTGGCGGATGGGCGCGAGCTGGCTCCAAAGACGCGGTCTGGGGGCTCGGGGATCTTCTTGCTCACTGGGGAAGGAGCGTCGGTCGTGCATCGCGACGCGACCCTGCCGAAAAAGCCGCCGTTGCTGGCGCTGCAGAGCATTGATCGGCTGGTCGACGCAGGGAAATCCCTTGTGAAGCCGCGCCCGGCGCCGCAGCGGGATGCTCGGTCGGCGGTGGCCCTGCGGGCGAGCGGGGAGGTGCTCTTTGTCGTGGCCTTCGATGGGAAGTCCGCAGAGCTGCGCGGCGGCGAAGTGACGCTGAACGCGGAGAGCACGTCCACGGGCATGACCTTGGCTGAATTTGCCGAAGTCCTGGCCAGACCTGAAGCCCTGGGTGGCCTGGGCGCGAAGACGGCGATGAATCTGGACGGCGGCTTTTCGACGTCGATGCAGCTGCGTGTCGGCGACACCGAACGCCGCGTCGTGGCGCATCGCGCGACCACCAACGCATTGCTTGCGCTTTCGCGCTGAGCGCGCCCGGCGACGGCAACTTGCCCGGCAGCGCCGTGAGCCGTCTGGGGCCACGCGGCTGGCTCAGCTCTTTTTCAAGAGTGAGAAATTGATATGTATGCTTACTATTTTTGGCGCGCCAGATCCCTCTTCCGAGGCGTGAGGGATCGATGTGTATGCATACTATTTTTGGCGCAGCAGATCCCGCCGCGAGACTCATGATCTCGTTGGCGGATCGGGTGTGACACGCGGGTCGCAGCCTGCGAGTCGTTCCCCAGGTGCGGGTTTCCGTCCGTTCGCGCTGAGCGCGGGTGCTCAGCTGTTGGTCGGACCTTTGCGTCGGGATGCCGGTGAGACCAACGGGATGGGATCCAGGCTGGGCGCCATGTCCGGCGGCAGCGTGTGCACGCCGCTTTGGCCGACGCCGACGAGCTCGGCGGCCAGGGCCTTTGCACTGCCGGTCCGGAGCTCTGGGTCGCGCTGCATGGCACGGCAGATCAGCTCGGAAAGCGCTGGCGGGATCTGCTGGTTGCGTTGGTGCGGTGGGATCAGCGGGGCGGTCAAGACGTTCGCGAGCACCGTATAGGTGTCGTTGCCATCGAAGGGTGGGCGACCGACCAGCATCTCGTACAACACGGCGCCGGCAGCGTAGACGTCGGCGCGCGCATCGACTTCCTTGCCAACCGCTTGTTCTGGGGCGGTATACAGCGGGGTGCCCAAAGGGCGAGTTTCCGACGCAAAATCCGCGCCGAAGAGCCCAGCAGCAATGCCGAAGTCCAGAACCTTCACGTGGGGGCGGTCTGGCCGCGGGTGACTCACGATGACGTTCTGCGGTTTGAGATCGCGATGGACGATGCCCCGGTCGTGGGCGGCCGACAGCGCCGCGAGGATCTGCAGCATCAACTCGATGGCGTACGGGATTGGAATGGCGCCACGCGCTTCCAGCATCGCGGCGAGGCTTTCGCCGGACAGGAGCTCCATCACGAAGTAGGTGGTGCCGTCGTCGTCGACGCCCAGATCGTAGATATCGATGACGTTGGGATGGGAGATCAGGGCGCCCGCGCGCGCTTCTGCTGTGAAACGCGCTTGGGTGTCTCCGTCCTTCGCCAGGTCGACGTGGAGCAATTTGAGGGCAACGCGTTTGCCCACGACGACATTTTCGGCTTCCCAAACCTCGCCGCCGGAACCGGCGCCCAGGCGCCTGCGGAGCACGAACTTCCCGTCAATGAGTCGCGGTGCCGACACTGGTTCACACGGTAACACGCGGGCGCCGCCGCGTTGTCGAGCAAGTGGTTTCGACAACAATCTGCCGGCGCTGCTCATGTCGCCGGCTGCTGCGGCGCGCGGCGCAGGCATGTGCCGTTGCGTCACCCCTGTGCTGACGGCGGCACGGAGGTCTTGGGGTCGGGGAGCAATTGGCGTAGTTGCCAGGCTTGGGCGAAGATTTGGCGCTCTGCATGGGACAGCACGTCGATGGCGCGTCCGACGGCGAATGCCGGCACGAACAGGCACGCCAGGCTGCCGAGGAGCAGCATGAAGAGCGTGGGCCCTTCGGGCAGGTGCGTGGCCCAAGGCAAGATGCGCATGCCGCCCGCATCGAAGGCGTAGGACGCGGGCAATACTCCAAGGAGTTGGAGTCCGAAGGGCAGCAGCACCGCCGCTGAGGCGATGGCGATGACGCGATAGCGGCGCCGCGGTTCGGCGCGGGAGTTTACGATCACGGCGAGGGCAACGACGCACGCCGCCGTCGGCACCAAGACCAGAGGGCCGAGCACAACCGACGTCGTTCCGGCCACGCTGGCGCCCAGCACCGCTGAACCCAAGATGTGCGCGCTGGTGTTGCCCCCGGTGCGGCTGAGCCAATACGAAAACAGCGTGAAACACAGCACGCAGCCGTAGAGCAGGAGCAGGGCGGGATAGCTGCGCACGCCCAGGGTCGCGAAGAACGGCAAGATCAGGAGCACTACACCGAGTCCCAGGAAGGACGCTCGCGCGGAATGCCTGCGCTGTTCGCCGCGACGCGCTACGAGGGCTGCCTCCGCCTCAGGCGGCAGCGTGTCTGGCGCGTCGGTCAGGGCGCGCGCCAATAGGCGCAGTGCTTCCGGGTCATCGGGCCGAAGTGAGATGGCCGCCGTCAGCTCGCGGATAGCGCTGACGCGAGAGCTGAGTTCACCCGCGCTGCTGGCGCGATCGAGCGCCATACGCGCGGACTCGATGCGATCCGCTGCTAGCGCGGCGCGGCGCTCTTCGTCGCGATCGCCGGCCAGATAGGCCTCCAGGGCGTCGTGCAGCTCCCGGGCGGTGCGATAGCGCTGCCGCTCTTCTACCTGCGTGGCACGCACGCAGATCGCGTCCAGCTCGGGCGGGATGTTGCGACCGCTGACCCGTGCACTCGGCCGCGCATCGCTGAGCCCATCCAGGGTGCAGCGGCGCAGTGTGTCGACGCTGTCCCGTGGATGCAGGGGCTCGTGGCTGACGGCTTCGAAGATCATGCAACCCAGAGCGTAGACGTCACTGCGGGCGTCCACGTGCCGACCGCGCATCTGCTCGGGAGACATGTATCCCGGGGTGCCCATGGTGGCGCCGGCTCGGGTCTTTGGGATCTCATCCACTAGGGTTTCCAGGGAATCTGGCGCGGGCAGGGGCGTTTCGGGAAGTGGCGCCAGAGCGCGCACGCTCTCTTCCGCGACGTCGGAATCTGCGTCCAAGACCTTGGCAATGCCCCAATCCAGCACATGCACTTCGCCGAACTCGCCCAGGATCACGTTGGACGGTTTGAGATCACGGTGGATCACGCCGCGGCTATGCGCGAAGGCAATGCCCAAGCACAAATCCGAAAGCGCGCCCAGGACGCGACGCAGAGTGAAGTGCGCGGTCACGTCTGGCGTGCCGGCTTTAAGTCCATCGATGATCGCTTCCAAGGTCAGCCCGCGCACGCGCTTCATCGTGAAAAAGACCGAGCCATCGGGGCGCAGCCCAAGATCGTGCACGGGTACGACCATGGGGTGTTCCAGGCGCCCCTGGATCTTCGCCTCGCGCTCGAAGCGCATCATCAGATCTTCGCGATGCGCCACGCCGGGCTTGACGATCTTCATGGCGACCTCTCGCCCGATCCGGCGGTCGAGACTGAGATGCACTTCGCCCATGCCGCCCCGGCCAAGCACGTCTTTGTGCTCGTAGCGTGCGTCGAAGGTGGCAGCGCCCAAGCGCGACGAGCGCCCGATGCTGGTGGGAGGCACGCTCGGTTGCTCTGCAGGCAACGTCACGCTCTTGGCCTGCGGGCGCGTAGGGTCTTCGGAAAGCGGTTCCGTCAGGCGGGAACCCGTCGTGGGGCGGCTGGCATCGTCCGTCATGGCGGCGGGCATCATAGACGCGCGCGGCGGATTCCCGCCCGGCAATCGCCGGCTAGCGTAGCTTCAGCCGCATGCCGGCGTTGGTGCAGACCGGCGCGCAGTCGGGGCCGTTGGGACGCACCTGCCGAAATTCCGGTTCCAGGGTCGTGGTGCCGATCAATGCGCCCGCATGTTCGATGGTCAAGGTAACCCGGGACGCCGTGGTAGTGGCTAAGGAAAGCCCAGACAGCGCGTGGCTCTCTGCTGGCAACGCACAGCCGCTCTCGGAGAGTTGCACTCCGGGGGCACCGGTACACGCAAAGGTGCCGCCGGCGTCGCAGGGCTTCAGCGGCAGCGTTCCGGTGCACGACGTCATCGCACCGTCCACGTCCACTTGGATGCGGTACTCGCCATCGGGCCAGGCGCTGCGCACGAACTGGATCTCGAGGCCGTTCTCACAGCCGATCTCTGTGCAAGCCGCCGGCGCCGGGCCGGGGGGCGGTGCTGGCGGCGAGGCGCGCCCGCGGTCCGTGGGACTGCAGCCTAAGCAGACGAGAAGAGCGCAGAGGACCGCGCGAGGGAGTTGAGCTTGCATCATGGGAGGGGGGCAGGAGAGGTGAAGATCCGAAATACTGGGGGCAAGGTGTCGTTCGGCAGCATGCTGACTAGGTACCCCATGGCGGTGGCACCCTCGGCGGCACTGCAAGCGCCGATGAAGCGATTGTCCGTCGCGTCGATCTTGCGCGCGACGATTGGCGCGCCCAGGGGGTCGCGTGCCAGGCCATCGCCGCCGGATGTCAGTTCCAAGATGTGACAACCGCGGTAGCCGGTGAATCCCAAGAAGTTCGGGCCCGGCACGGAGACGGACACGTAGCTCTTGCCACCGGCTCGAAATAGGTCCGCGGCGTTGGCCTGTGGACCGTTGCCCCCGAGGCATAGGGCATCCTCCGCTTTGACCAGTCGCGCGCTGTACAAGAACGTCTTGGCGTGATCGAGGGAGCGGAACAGCTCGATGCGGATCGTTTTTGCGGCAGTCGCACAGCCGACAGCAAGGTCGATGATGCCGCCGTTGCGCCACTGTGCGGACGGCTCCGTCAGCGCAACGCAGTCCTTGAGTTGCGCAAACTTGGAAGCGTTGGCGCCTACGCCGCTGCTTGAGATCGGACTTTCGCTGTCCCAACCGAGGGCAGCGCCTTCAGTGGTCCACGGGCCAGCCGGGTCCTTGGCGACGTGCAGGGCGATGTGGCCCAAGTCGTAGGCGAGTACGTCGCCGGGCAGCACCAAGTAGCTATGGGTGAAGAGCTTCCATCGGCGGTTGGCGTCGGGATCGTCGGCGTCGTGGACCAAGGACGAGACCTCGTGGGTCCACTGGCCGCTGCAGGTCCCGCCGGGGCAGCGCGTCGACGTGCTCACCACGGGGATGGTGAGCGGCCCAGCGGCGTTGGCATTGGCAACATAGGTCCAGGTCGCACCCTGATCGCTACTGACGGCAATCCGCGTGGAAATACTGTTCGTGGCCGCGACTGCCGAGTAGCTCATGACTCCCAGCGGCGCGCCCACCGGGTATTCGACGTCGGGGTCGAAGATCCCACGGGCAGCGGGCGGGTCGCCGGCGATGTTCAACGGCGCACTCTTCGGATCCACTGCGCTCGTCGCGAGCGGCGTGGTGACGCAAGTACTCGCGTCCACTCCCGCGCCGCCACCGGTTGCTCCGCCGCTGCCCGCAGCCCCGGCGCTGGCGTCAGCGGTACTCCCGCCGCCGCCGCCCTGTCCCGCGATCCCGGCGCTGCCGCCCGCAGCGACACTCTGCGTAGAGCCGGACTCGCCACACCCGAAGAAAACGAGAAGAGCGCCCAGGGCGCAAAGCGAATCGAGTCGACCCATTTTAGCGCACGCTATCCAACGGATGCCTCGGGTCAAGCGGCGTTTTCGCGCCGGTGGTTGCCGCCTCTCGCGGGCTCGGTGACAATTGATGCATGCGCTACTGGGCATTGGGAGCTTGGGCTCTGTTTGTTGGCTTGTCTTTGGCGTCTTGCGGCGGGGACGCGGATTCCGCCGTTGCCGGTGGCTGTGACAACTGCGCCGCGGGCCAAGTGTGCCTGAATGGCAGCTGCGTGACGCCTGACGCTGGCACCGGGGGGAGTGGGGGCGGCACCGGCGGCGGGATCAGCACCGGCGGCGGCGGCAACTGCCCGGCAGCGCAGGACTGCGCAGGCGCCTGCTGCGCGACGGGTGAATTCTGCGCGCTCGCGACGCGCTGTGCGCCGGATCAACCCCCCTGCACCGACAACGACGATTGCTGGTTCGACAGCTACTGCGAGAGCGGGAAGTGCATTCCTTACGAAACCCCGCCCAGCAAGATCAAGGACGACACTTGCAAAGTAAAGATCGAGATCGGGCAGATCCTGCCCGCGGTGCAATGCCGCTGGACTGAGCCGCCCGCTGGCGACCCATTCCCGAATCACTACCAAGTGATGAGTACGCCGGTCGTGGTGGACTTCGACCTCGACGAAGATCCCAAGACGCTGCTGCCGTCCATCGTATTCACGACCTTCCCCACGGCGGGCTCCTACAGCCAGCCCGGCGTGCTGCGCGTGATCAGCGGCACGGACTGCGCGCACCAATACACCGTGCCCGCGCCTGCAGACGCAACCATGTCGCCGGCGTCCGTTGCGGTTGGGGATATCGACGGCGGCGGACGTCCGGAAATCGTGGCCGCCGCGCACGGCGGTGGGCTGATCGCGTTCCGGTACAACACGACGACCAAGGCATTCGAACGCATGTGGCGTTCCGGCACCTGCAGCGGTGGCAAAGGCCCGCCGACGGCAGCGGACACGACGGGTGGCGGCGACCAATGGAGCGGCCCCAGCATCCACGACTTGAACGACGACGGTATCGCTGAGATCGTCTACGGATCTGCTGTCTATAGCTCCGAGGGCTGCCTGCTTGGCGGCGGCTACCCGAGCTACCACAAGGGCGTCGTGCCCGTGATCGCCGACGTCGACGAAGACGGCAAACCGGAGTTGGTCCAGGGCAATGCGATCTCCGAGTGGAACGGCAGCGCTTGGGTGGCGGAGACGTATTTCGTGCCCGGCAGCTTGCCCCTGGGACAAGTCGCGGTGGCCGAGCTGGGCAGCTTCCCCTTGGCTGCCTTCAGCGGGCAAGACCGCGCGGAGGTCGTGGTGGTCTCGGCAGGGCAGGTGCGCGTGCAGACTTTGGAAGGCACGGTCGTATTTGGACCGGTCGCCATTCCCGGCGGCGGCAGCGGTGGCCCGCCCACCGTCGCCGACTTTGACGGTGACGGGCGGCGAGAGTTTGCCAGCGCGGGCGGCGGACAGTACGTGGTCTTCGACTTCGATTGCTTGGCCGGAGGCAGCGCCGCGGGCTGCGGTGGCCAGAGCAAGACCAGCGGCGTGCTTTGGACGCAACCCTCTCAAGACAACAGCTCCAACGTCACGGGCTCCAGCGTCTTTGACTTCGACGCCGACGGTTCTGCCGAGGCTGTGTATGCGGATGAGTGTTTCCTACGCATCTACGAGGGCGCCACGGGCAAGGTCCTCTACTCCGCGGCCCGGTCCAGCGGAACGACCTATGAAAACCCAGTAATCGTCGACGTAGACGGCGATTTTCGGACGGAGATCGTGTCCGCAGTGAACGACTACGCGGGCAGCTTGGGCTGTCCCGCCACGGATCCGCTTTTGCCGACCGCCAGTTTCGCGACCAACCACGGCATCGTTGTGCTTCGAGACGAGCAGGATCGCTGGGCGGCGTCGCGTCCAGTGTGGAATCAGCACGCCTACGCGGTGACCCACGTTGGCGACCGCGGTGAAATCCCCAAGAGCTCGAGCGTCTTGGTCAACTGGAAGCAGCCCGGGCTCAACAACTTCCGGCAAAACGTGCAGGGCGATCTGGAAGCTCTCGGCGAACCCGATCTAACTGCGGGCGGCAACGTAGGCGCGGTGAAGTGCGAAGGCACCGTCGCCACCGTCGAAGCTCGGGTCTGCAATCGCGGCACGCTGCCCATGGTCAGCGGCACCGAGGTCAGCTTCTTCAAGGATACTGAGACCGGCGCGCTTCTCTGCACGGCGCCCATCCCACAAGCTCTGAAGGTGGGGGAGTGCACTATCGTCAGCTGCAAGGCGGATTTGAAGGGCGACACCATCGACGTATTCGTGAAGGTGGACCCCCAAGGACTGAGCAAGGAATGCCACGAGAACAACAACGCTGCGATCTATCGCGGCGTTGCCTGTGGTGTCGTTCCGAAGTGAAGCTGCCCGTCGCTCAACTCACGCCTTGGGTGGGTGCCCGCAGCTCGGAGCTGGAAGCTGCCCTCGCGGGGCTTTTCGGCGGCGGCGTGCAGGTGCGGGGTGTCGCCAAAGAGGCGCAGCCCTGGAGCTTGCTGCTCCGGCTGGAAGCATCCGACTTCCATCTGGAGCTGGCCCCGGCGGAGGATGGCGCGCCGGCGTTTGTCCGTGGGGGTGGCTTGGCCGTTTCGTATCGGAAGCGCCCAGATGGCACAGATCCGTACCTGGACGCCGAAGGCAAACGTGTGCTGCAAGGCATTGCCGAGCGCGTGCGCGGGCTGAGCAGCGACGCCGCGGCGGAGGTGCTCGCCGCGGTGGAGCGTTACCGAGGCGCGTCTGGGGCGCAGGACTTCATGTTGCGCAGCTACGACGCGGCCCGAACGGAAGGCAATCTGCGCCTCGGATTTCGCTGCAACCAGGACTGCGGCTTCTGCTGGCAGTCCCGGCGCTGGCCCGACCCGCCCGAAAGCTTTTACCAGACCTGGTTGGACGAACTTGCGAACCTCGGCGCCACGCGCCTAGTGATCAGCGGCGGCGAGCCGACGCTGCACCCGGGACTGGCCGAGTTGATGCGCCGGGCCACGGGAGTGCATGGGATGCAGGTGTGTCTGGAGACGAACGCGATGCGACTGCGCAACGCCGAGTACTTGCAAAGCTTGAAACAAGCGGGTCTAGGGGAGGTATTTGTGTCGTTGCACAGCCACGACGCAGCGCGCTCCGACGCGCTGACCCGGGCGCCCGGCACCCAAAAAAAGACGCTGGCGGGGGTGCGGGCATGCCTAGCTGCGGATCTCGCCGTGACCCTCAACTGTGTGATCCTCCGAGAGACGGTCGGCGATTTAGGCGGCTTTGCGGCGTTCGTGTGCGAGGAATTGACGGCGACCGAGCGAGTCGTCTTTTCTCAGCCCAGTGCGGCCTTCGACCTCGAATACTACAATGCGCACAGTCCGCATCTATCCACCGTGCGCGCCGCGTTGCCCGAGGCGATCGCAGAATTGCGGCGCGCGGGCATTCAAGTGGAGTGCGTCGGAACCTGCGGCTTTCCGCCTTGTACCGTGCCCGAGTTCCCAGAGTTGTGGCGGTCCTTGGGCGCGGAAGAAGTCGCCGCATCCGCTGCGGCGCGACACGAATTTCCGCCCGCCTGCGATGACTGCGCCGCGCGCGCTCGTTGTCTCGGGCTACGCACTGAATACCGCGCGCGTCACGGCGATTCGGGGATCGTTCCGCTACAGCAGTTCGAGCTGTGAAGGCATGCCGGGATCGGGCACTGGGGCTTCGCGGGCGGGCCGACGTCGAATCAAGCGGCTGGGCTTTCAAGCGATGTGCTCGATGCGGCGGATGCCTTTGCGGGTCACGACGACGCGCAAGCGATGCCATGGCCCATCTTCGCCGGCCCTGCTCTGGCGATAGACGACCGCGATGTTGTAGACCCGGGGCGCTTCGGCCGCGCCAATCTCGCCGGCGAGCGGATCGGCGAAGACGATGTCGCGCTTGGGATCGTCGGTGTGCGCCAGCCAGCGGCCCAGGTCGAGGCGAAAGATCTCCGTCAGCGCTTTGAAGCGCCCGTCTGCCTCGGCGACGCGGTCCGCGTGCACGACCACCTGCTTGCGGTGGAAGATCACTGTTTCTGGGCGCGCGGTTTCCTCCAGAGGGTGGCGTCGGGTGAGGCGCCGCGTCTTCAGCACATCCGCCGGCACCTCGTCAAAGGCGATGAATCCGCTTTGCTCCTGCATCGTGCCGAGCATCACGCCGCGCTCACGGTCGCGGATGCGCCAGTGGCGGTCTGGGAAGTGGCGCTCGACGACATTGGATAGCGCCGTCTGCAAAATGGCCTTCATGCGGTCTTTGATGGCGTAGGCCACGACCGCAACGAGCACCCAAGTGATCCAGCCCTGGGAGTCGACCTGAAAGCCGTTCCAGATGGCGGCGAGGATCGCGAAGGCCATCGCCAGGCTGGCTGCCACTGCGTAGCCAAGCTGCAGCACCCAGGTGGACGCAGGCCGCACCTCCGGCGAGAGCCAGAGCACGCTTGATGTAAAGCGTTTCAGCACGTGACGCCGAAACTCAAGCGCTTCGATCTCGCGGCGTTTCATGCCCGAACGGCCTACGCCACCGATGTTCTCGTCCAAGCGGTACTGGGCTTCGGCGATCGCAGCACGACTCACTGACTCCGTGAGATTCGCGGGCGCGCCGGCTTTTTCCAGCCGCCGGGCGATGTAGGCCAGTAGGGTCTCAAGCAGCCGTGAGATGTCTTCGTCTACCCAGCGCGCACCGGTCGCAATCCCGTCGCTCTTGTCAGCGGCGCTTTGGATCACTTCGCGAAAACGCCCGGTGATCTTCGCGGCGTCCGTCGCCATGCGTCCCGCAAGCAAGAACGCCCGGCTGCGTGCTTGGTCCGAGCCTTCTAAGCTGTCGACGATGTGCCCCCGAAGTTCGACTCCCGCAGCGCGGATTTCGCAGGCAAAGAGCCGCAGTTCCCGCAGCGCGCGGGCCTCGTCGCCGCTCTCGATAGCATCGGAGACGCATTCTAGTGAGGTCGTCGCCAGCTGTGCGAACTCGACTTCCGGCGGCTCAAAGCGCACATAGCTCTGCAGATCTGTGTAGATGTCGCTCTTGTCGTAGGTGCGACTGTCCAGCCGCAGGCTTTCGGGAGCGAAGAAGTATGCTTCCCAGCTGAAGCTCTGTTTGTCCGCCTTGCCTCGTAGGCGGTAGTCGATGGCAAATTCCACGTGCGTGCGGTCGTGCACGTGGAATTCGGGACCTTCGCGATTGCGCGACAGGTCGGCGACGAGCGAACCCCAGTCGCTGGGTCGGGAGCCAGAACGGCGAGATCGGGGGGCTTCCTCCGCGGATCCCGCCTCGCCCTCAGGGGGCAGGGACAGGTTGGGCTGCGTCACGTATTCGTAGATTCATCGTCACATATGCCAGGAGAATGTCCAGGGAATCGCCAAATGGGACCCTAGTCGCCACCCAGCAGCCCCTCAAGCACGCCGCCCAAGTCGCCGCTGCCGCCCTTGCCCATCATCAGCTTGAGCATGAGCCGGACAGCGCTCTCGACTTCGGGGCCGAGTTGCGCGGCCATCTCCGGCCCAATCCACGCGCCGAGCAACGTGCGGATATCGGGCTTGCCCAGGTCGGCGTCGCCATGGCGCTCAGACAGCCAGCGTTTCGTGAGTGCATTCACCTTCGCCGTGTTGGCGCCCCTTGCCAGCTCCTTGGATAGCGCTCGGGGCGGCGCCTGCTGGAACCGGTGCTTGTCGATCACTGCGCGCAGTGCGCGGAAGTACTCCGCGTCGCCCACCAGTTTGCGAAGCTCTCGAAAGAAAAACGGTCCCTTGCCGTAAACCAGACCGGCATAGGCGATCTCCGAATCGAAAGCCTCGACTGGGCGATCGACGGCCGCGTCAGGCATGTCCATCAAGCGCATCATGTGATAGTTCGCGAGCACTTGACGGTCGGCCTCGCTTTTCGCCCGCTCGGGGCCGTAGCGGTCCTCGAAATAGAGCAGCGCGGCCCACTGCGCCATGGCCTCGTCGGCGAAGGGATGTTTGCGGATGTCGCTGCCCACCAGGCCGGGAAAGTACTGATGGGCCACCTCGTGCGCCGTGACGAATTCGAGGATCCCGGACGTCATTCGCTCCAGCTCTTTCTGGCTCGGGCCGCCGATTAGCTTCAACAGCATGCCGACGGAGCCGTCAGCAAAGCGCGGTCGATAGAACATGCTGGCGACGGTCACCAGCCCGCTGAATTCCACGCCGCCCGCGCCACCCACCAGCGGCGCCTCGACTACGTCCAAGTCCACGTACGGGTACGGGCCGAAGCGTTTCTCGAAAATGCGCAGGGATTGTTCCGCGGCGTCCAGCACCTTTGCCCCCGCCACTGCGTCCCCGGCGAGGTAGTGGGATCGCACCGTGACGTTGCCGACTTTCTTTTCTGCAGACTGAAACTGCCGGCTCATGAGCAGCGACACGTCTTGGACCAAGCCCGCGTCCACGCGCACCTTTCGGCGCCCGGCGCCTGCGGCCGCATCCCGAGCGATGACGCCGGATGTCGCCAGCTTCGCGTCCTTGGGCAACTCGAGGTCGATGGACACGTGACTCATGCCCGCCGCGCCCAGATCGCCCATGGTGCTCTTTTCGTCGTACTCCCACTTCCCGTCGCCGAAACGTGCCAGCACGGGATAAAAGCTCGCGAAGGACGCGATGCCATCGCCTTCGGCCAAGAGCCCGTAATCGCCGCCTCCCTTGCCGGATCGGATCCGCGCCATGGATTCGAAACTCTGGGACAGCATGCTGGTGCGTGACTTTTCGATGTGGGAGAGGGTGCCCTTGAGTTCGAGGGTCACCCGCAGCCGCTGATCGACTTCAAGAGGTTTGTCGAGGGCGACGACGATCGTGCTCGGTCCGCGCAGTGAGACGTTGCAACTCCGCCCGTCCAGGCAGCTGCCCTTGAGAAACTGCACCGGGGGCTTGTCCGCCGTGGCATTCACGTAGACCCGCAGCACGACCTCCTTCAGTGCAGTTCCTTTCCGGTTCTGAAAGTGCAGGGTTTCTTTCAGATCGAAGGCGCGCAGCGACTCTGCAACGTTCAGCTCCAGGGCGTAGTAGGGAAGGCTGTTCAGCGCGGCGCTCAGCGCCGTTTCCGCACGCTCGACCTCACCCCCGCGCAAGGACGCTGAAAACGGGGCAGCGTCGTAGCCGGAGTTTGCCGGCTTGGACGCTTTGGAACAGCCCGTTCCGAGGAAGCAAAGGGCGAGAAACAGGAGCAGCAGGGCAGCACGCATGGGGCAAAAGCCTACACCGGAAATCGCAGCGCGGCTCATTGCTCGGGTTCTTGGAGGTCCCAGTGCTATCCGATGATCATGCTTTCTTGCGCGAGGAGGTTGCCGTCGCGGTAGCGTCGGAGATTCCAGCGATCGAAGAGTTCCGATTTTTCGCCGCGGGCGACGTGCGCGGCAAGGCGCTTGCCCATGACCGGCGCCATCATGAAGCCGTGCCCCATAAAGCCGCAAGCCAGGTAAAACCCGGGCACCTCGTCGACGCTGCCCACGATGGGGTTTTGGTCGGGCGTGATGTCATACAGGCCCGACCACTGTCGCAGCACCTTGACCCCGCCCACGATGGGGCAGGCCCGGAGCAGCGCGCGGGAGTAGAGCGACAGGAAGCGGTTGCTCGAATCCTGGTTTTCTCCCGCGGGGACGCGGGCGTTGGCCACGCCGCCGACAACCTCGCCTCGGGTGGACTGCGAGAAGTACAGCCCAGTGTCGAGATCCGCGACCAGCGGTTTGAGCCAGGGTTTCAGCGGTTCACTCGAACAGATCTCGTGACGATGCGGGTGGTTGGGCAGCTCCACGCCAACGAGACGTGCCAAGGCGGGGCTGTGTGCGCCAGTGGCGTTGACCACGCGAGCCGTGCGAATGCGGCCACGGGTAGTTTGCACCGCGCAAATTGCGCCGGCGCTGCGCTCGATGCCGGTCACTTTGGTGTGCGTCACCACCTCCACCCCGAGGCGAGCGGCGCCCTCGGCGTAGCCCCAGACAAAGGGCCACGGAAAGACCACGGCATCGTCAGGGTTGTAGCTCGCCGCAAGCAGGCCGTCGGCGGACAGCTCCGGCACAATACGCAGGGTTTCCTTGGGCGACAGCATGCGGGTACGCACGCCGTTTTCGTTTTGGAGCGCAACGTTCTTTTCCAGCGCTCTTTGTCGGAGCTCAGATCGCGCGATGAAGAGATAGCCGCCCTGGCGAAACCACGTGTTGATGCGATGGGCGCGGGCGAAGTCACGGCACAAGCGCAAGGACTCACGCATCAACACGATGTTTTCCTGGGACGACCACTGCGAACGGATGCCGCCGCCATTGCGGCCGCTCGCGCCGCTGCACAAATAGGAGGCTTCAAGCACCACGACGTCGCAGAGTCCGTGATCCTTTGCGAGATGATAGGCGATGGCGAGGCCCATGATGCCTCCGCCAACGATCACGACCTCCGCGTCGGTCTTCACGCGCTCAGGCTAGTGGCCCGGTGTGGAAGTTCCAATGACAATCCCGGCCGGTGCGGCGCCTTCGCGGCGGCTCGGATCGGGGCGCCCGGATTTCCGAGCGAGGGTGGGATCCGGGGCGCCAAAAATTAATACGTATACAAACCGATTTTTGCGCACCCAACCCCCCGCGCATTCTGATCCCATGACGCCGGGCTCGCTGCCTCGGACCGCACGGGGCCTTGTTGGACAGGCTTGCGCCGGGTCGCATTCCTGGTCAGTCTCAGCGCGCGTGGCAGATCGACAGTACGGGACGGCCGCACGCTCCGGCGTGAGCTACCTGAGCGCTATCGCTCGGGGCGCCCGGCCTCCCTTGGGCGTGCCGGCGCGGGTCTTTTGGCGCGAGCTGGGGCGCGCGATGCGGCCGCACTTCTTCTTCATTCCTGCGGGCGCGACCCTATCCGGTGCAGCCACGCGCGGGGCCTTTGATCACCCCTGGCGCATCGCGCTGGTCGTGGCGGCGGCGGGCGTGGGTTGGGGCGTCGGGCAACTGCTCAACGACGTGTTGGATGTAGACGCGGATCGGGTCGACGCGCCCAACCGCGCGACGGTGCGCGGGCTGCTCCCGGTCGGGCCCACGCTCAGTGTGGCGCTCCTGCTTGGTGTGCTGGTGGCGGTTGCCGTGGGCGTTGCTGCGCCCGCGGGGATTGCGCTCATCCCCGTCGCTGTCCTCCTGCTCATTGGCTACAACGGCGCCAAGCGACTGCCCTTGGCGGGGAACGTCGCGCACGGCGCGCTCATCGCCGTTGCCGCGGGGTTTGGGTTCTTGGCAACGCCAGAGACGGCTTCCTTGGCAGCGGCTTGGCCGACTCTTGGGTACGTCGCTGCCGTTGCCGCGCTGTATCTCCAGGCGAACTACGAGAAAGACCGACGTGGGGATGCCCTTGCGGGTTACCGCACCCTGGCGCACGCCACCGGCGTCCGCGGCAGCGCCGCCATTCGCGCGCTCTGCAGCATTGGCGTGCTTTGGCTTGCGGTGCCGGTCGTGCTGCGGAGCGACTCTGGAACGTGGATCGCCGCTTTCGGGGCGGGTTTGGTCGCCCTCAGCACGCTGTGGCCGCTGCGTTTCGGGACGGAGGCGGCGTCGCTGCGTAGCTATCCCCTCGCGATGCACGGCGCCGCGGCGATGCTGTTGGCGCCCGTGGGCCACGTCTCCCCGCTTTTGGCCGCCGCAGCGTTTTTCGTCTCGGTGATTCTGACTGAGCGGGCGCGCCGGCGTCACGCCAACCCCTAGTCGCGCTTCGGTGAGTCATGGCACGCCAGAGGCCCCGGCCCCTCAACGCGGCGCGTTGGGGTCCAGCCAGGTTTGTGCCCCCAAGTGTTCGGCGAGCGCCAGCAAGACTTGGGTGGGGTCCACGGCGGCCACCGACGGCAGAGACGCGACGCTGGCGCCAGTATTCGGGAACGAGCGTACGCGTTCGAACGCGGTCTGCGTTTGTGCGCCGAGGCGCTCGCTGTCTCGCTGCAAACTCGTGACGACATCCTGCAGCGGATCAGCCGGGTCGAGCCGTGGCCAAGTATCTCGGGCGGCGTGCGTGCGGTTGATGATCAGTGCGGTGGGCTTCGTGCGCCGCTGCGTCAATTCACTGCACAAGTACGCCGCGTCGTCCAGGGCGGCTCCCGACGGCGCGGCGATGACGAGGTAGCGCGTATTGCGGCTCTCAAGGCGCGTGCGCACGCTCTGCACCAGCGCCAGCCAACGTTCTCGAGCGGCTTCCAACTCCACAAACAGTGCGGCAATGTTGATGATCGCCGTTTCGCCCACCAAATGGCTGACCAGGGCGCCTGCGCGGCGCTTTCCCCAGGCGAAAAGCCGGCTCTCATCCGGACGCTGCTCCAAGGCTGCGCCGGCAATCCGCGCCAGGCCGATCATGAACCT
This sequence comes from uncultured Polyangiaceae bacterium, assembly GCA_965369205.1. Classification (GTDB taxonomy): domain Bacteria; phylum Myxococcota_A; class Polyangia; order Polyangiales; family Polyangiaceae; genus JACKEA01. The sequence goes on from CBDUPW010000039.1 coordinate 27,562, forward strand.
CAGCGTGCGTTCGTCCAGCATCTTGATCAGCTTTTGCGGATAGTCGAAGAGCTCCAGTGCGTGGCGCGACGGAGCGGTATCCAGGATCACGTCATCGTACATGCCGCTCTGTACGTCGCGCTCAAGCACCGCGAGGCTGACCAGTTCGTGGACGCCGGCGAGGGCGTCTCCGAGCTCGCGGTACATCGGGTTGTCGCGCACGCGCTTTCTTGCGTCCGCATCGACCCACAGCCAATCCACGAAGTGGTCTACGCTTCGGCGACTGTCGGGCATGCGTGCGTCCAGGCTAACGCCTCCGATCTGAACGCGAGTCGCTTCCACACCGAGCTGGACCCCGAGGGCGTCCGCCAGTCTGCGTGCTGGGTCCACAGTGATCACTAGGCTACGTCGGCCCTGCTTGGCGAAGGTCACGCCCAGGGCGGCACTGGTCGTGGTCTTGCCCACGCCCCCGCCACCGACGACGATCCACAGCCGCGTGCTCACCAAGCCAGCTCCCGCACGACGTCCGCAGCGCTGGGATCCTCAAAGTACTCGGGAACCGTCAACACCGGGGCAAATCCCGACAGAACCCCGCGTGAGCTCTCGGCTTCTTGGCAGGCGGCAGCGCGGGCACGGGCCATCTGCTCCACGGGCGCGAGTGCCGGCGTGTGGGCCGCGCGCTCGGTGAGCTGTGCCAGCGCTTTGGGATCGATCGCCCGGGGCGCGCGATTCATGACGATGGAGGTCGCGGGGAAACCCAGCTCATTTTTGAGGCGTTCGCATAGCTCGCGGGTTTCTTGGGCGACGACCGTTTCGAAGGTGCTGACGACAAAGATGGCGCTGCGGCTCGGGTTCAGCACTTGCGCCAAGATGTCGTCGCACATCTTGGCGGCTGGCCCCGAGTGCAAGAAGCGCTTCGCCGCGGCAGGGACGCGCAAGAAGTCCACGGCGTGCCCCGTGGCTGGCAAATCGACGACCACACTCGCGTTTGGGAACTCTTGGGCGATGGCGCGTACCTCCTCGAGTACGACCAGTTCGCGGATTGCTGGCACCGTGTCGAGCAACCGCGCAATGGATCGCTGCTTGACGATGGCTTTTGCCAGGATGCGCGTATGCAGTAGGCGGGTGATCGCGTTTTGCATCGCCGCCGCGTGGGTGACGGTCATGACCCGTACGCTCGACTCTCCGCGCAAAGCCCGGACGGCGGCGCGGCCATCTTCGACTTCCACCAACACGGATGCCCCAGAGCTGTGGGCCTGGCGTAGGGCGAGCGCCGCAGCGACAGTGCTCTTGCCGACTCCACCCTTTCCGGTGACGAGGTAAATGCGTGGGTCCGCCACAGTGTGCCCGTTCAACCTCGGAGGCTAGGACCGATGCCGGCGCCTGGGAAGCACTTGCGGCCCTTTTTTGTGCTATCCGAGCAGGCGCTCGATGGCGCGTGCGTCGCGGAGATCCTCCACGACCTCGTCGGCACCGGCGGCGCTGAGCTCTGCGGCGGTGAACCCGCCCGTAGCGACGGCGATGCTGCAGGCGCCAATACTGCGCGCCGCGCTCACGTCATGCGGGGTATCGCCGACGACGAAGACCGGCACCGCCGTCGCAGCGCCAAGCTGCTGCGCGCCGCGAGCGGCGCCAATGCGCAGGATTTCGTCGCGCAACTCGTGGTCACTACCAAATCCACCGAAAACGAAGTGTTCCCATAACCCAGCGTGGGCGAGTTTCGCTTCGGCGCCGCGCTCCAGATTGCCGGTGCCCAGGCCGAGGGCGAGGGCCGCGACGCTCCGCAGCCGCGACACCAACTCCGGAACCCCCGGCAGGATCTCGTAGTCGGTGCCTGAGTCGAGGGCGCCCGGCAGAAACTCGAGGTAAGACGCAAGCAATGCGTCGATCGCGGACTCGCTCGCGTCTTGAGCAGCGCCGACCAACGCACGCCGCGCGATCAATCGATCCGTGAGGCCTCCAAATCGAAAGTCGAGGACATCGCTGCGGCCGGTGTGTTTTTTCGCTGCCAGCTCCATCGCGCGCCGGCCAGCGCCGCCGCAGTGGATCAGTGTGCCGTCGATGTCGAGCAGTACGATACGTGGGGTCATGCGGCGTCGATCACGCCTCAGGGCATGATTTCGGCCTTCTTGACGAAGTCCATATTGGGGAATTCGCGATTCAGATACGCATTGCCCTGGCTCTGGATCAGCGGCTGCGCGGCCTTCTGCGCGTACTCCGCGTTGATCTGCTTCACTACATCCATGCCCTCGCTGATCTTGCCAAAGGGGGCGAAGCCCATTTCGTCGAGCCGTGCGTTGTCTTCGAAATTGATGAAGACCTGAGTGCTGCGGGAGTCCTTGCCGCTGGTGGCAAACACGATCGTGCCCGCTTTGTTGGACTCCTTGACGGGGTCGTCCGGGATGTTGGCGTTGCGCCATTTGCTCATGACCGGCTCGCCCTGGGCGTGGATCCCCCACTGCACGACGAAGCCCGGCACGACGCGGAAGAAGCGCGTCTCGTCAAAGAAGCCAATCTTGACGAGGTTGTAGAAGCGGTCCGCGCCCTGGGGTGCCCAAGCGCGGGTGACGTCGAGGACAAAATCCCCCTTCGACGTGGTGAACTTGGCCTTGTACTTCTCCGGCGCTTTTTCCACTGCTTTGTCGGGATCCGGTACGGCCACCGCGTTGAGCGGTGCGGCGGGTTCCACCGGGGCAGGCGCGACGGCTGCGGGCTGCTCCGGCGCGGGCGGCGGGCGGTTTTCGGGTTCCGGCGCCTTTTCGGACTGACAGCCGAAGGCGACGAGCACTAAGAGCGGAAGGCACGTCCTTTTCAACCACATGCCGCGGGCATACACGACTCGGGCCCGAGCGTCACGCGCGTCCCGACGGCGGAGATTTCGGGGGAAAACCAAAGCAAAAAAATGGAACTCGATCACATCGTCGTCACCGGCGCCCGAGAACACAATCTCAAAGGCGTCGCCGTCCGCGTGCCCAAGAAAAAGCTAGTGATCTTCTCTGGGGTGTCCGGATCCGGCAAGAGCTCCCTGGCCTTCGATACGCTCTACGCCGAGGGACAGCGGCGCTACGTCGAGTCGCTCTCGGCCTATGCGCGACAGTTTCTGGGTCGACTCGACAAACCGAAGTTTGACACCATCCGTGGGCTCGCTCCGGCAGTGTCGATCGAGCAGAAGGCGACGAACGTCAATCCCCGCTCGACCGTGGGCACAATCACGGAGATAGCGGACTACTTGCGTGTGCTCTACGCGCGGGTGGGCGTGCAGCATTGCCCTCGCTGCGGCAACGAAGTCATGGGGCAGAGTCCGGAGCGCATCGCGGACACGCTCCTCTCCACGGCGCCGCGGGAAACGGTCACGCTGTTTTCTCGGATCCTCGAGAACCGCAAAGGCGAACACCGGGAGCTGCTCGAAGGCTTGCGCAGGGACGGCCACGTGCGCGTGCGCCTGGACGGCGCATTGTTGCGCCTGGACGGGCTGGACTCCCTCGAAAAGCGCAAGAAGCATGACCTGGACGTGGTCGTCGATCGCGTCAAGCTGACCCGGGATTCTCGCGGCCGAATCAGCGAAAGCGTCGAGCGCGCCCTGGAGCTCGGACAGGGCACGCTTCGCGCGCTGATCGGCGAAAAGGAGCAGCTCTTCAGTCGCCACAACGCTTGCCTGGATTGTCAGATTTCGTTCTCACCGCTCACACCCCAGGCGTTTTCCTTCAACAGTCCGCAGGGCATGTGTCCGGAGTGCAATGGTCTAGGCACCCTTTCGACCATTGATCCGAAGCGCGTGGTGCCCGACGCAACCCTGACCATCGACGAGGGAGCGGTGGCGGTGTGGGGTCCCGACGCTTCGAAGAAGAAGGGCTGGTCCCATGGTTTCCGGGGACAGATCCTGGAGCAGCTGAAGATCCCCGTGGATCGGCCGTTTGCAAAACTCAGCAAGCGCCACCAAGAGGTCCTGTTCTGGGGTACGGGGGAAAAGCGCTACACCGTGCGCTGGAAGACGGAAAAGGGCTCGGGTTCCGGTCGTTTCGATGTCAGCTGGGAGGGGCTGATCCCGAGGTTGATGCGGCGCTTTTCCAGTACCCAGTCGGAACGCGCCAAGCGCTGGTATGCGCGCTTCATGGGCGATGCGCCCTGTCGTGCGTGCTCTGGCGCTCGCTTGAAGGCGGAAAGCGCCGCGGTCCGTGTGGGAGATCTGAGTCTTGTGGATGTGGGCGCGCTGACCGTGACGGACGCGAGTCGCTTCTTTGCGGCGTTGCGGCTTTCCGGTGCCGCCGCTGAGATCGCCATGGAGGTGCTCAAAGAAGTGCGCGGTCGCCTTGGATTCTTGGAGGCCGTGGGGTTGGGCTACCTTTCCCTCGATCGCCCCGGGCCAAGCCTCTCCGGCGGCGAGGCGCAGCGCATCCGTTTGGCCAGCCAGGTGGGGTCGGAATTGACGGGGGTGCTGTACATCCTCGACGAGCCCTCCATTGGGCTGCATCAGCGAGACAACCAAAGGCTGATCGAGACGCTGCTGCGACTGCGTGACATCGGCAACACAGTGGTGGTTGTCGAGCACGACGAAGACACCATTCGCGCCGCGGACTGGGTCGTCGACTTTGGACCCGGGGCCGGCGTGCACGGCGGTGACGTGGTGTATTCGGGAACCCCAAAGAAGCTCGAAAAGGAGCGCAAGTCGCTGACGGGCCAGTACCTCTCTGGGCGACAACGCATCGACGCTCCGTCCGCACGCCGGGTGCCCAGGGGAGCGCTGACGGTCCGCGGGGCGTGCGCCAACAACCTCAAGGACATCGACGTCGAGCTGCCTCTGGGAGTGCTCTTGGCGGTCACTGGGGTCAGCGGCGCCGGCAAGAGCACTCTCGTCAACGATATCGTCGTGCCGGCGCTGTCGAAGAATGAAGACGCTCGTGCAGGCGCGCATCGACGCATTGAAGGCGCGAAGCAGATCGAACGTGTGATCTTGGTGGACCAGCGCCCGATCGGTCGCACGCCGCGCAGCAACCCAGCGACCTACGTCAAGGCCTTCGACGAGATCCGCAGCCTCTTTGCCGAGCTGCCCGATGCCCGAATGCGCGGCATGAAGCCCGGGCGATTTTCCTTCAACGTCAAGGGCGGTCGCTGCGAAGCCTGTGAAGGAGACGGCGTGCGCAAGGTGGAGATGCACTTTCTCGCCGACGTGTATGTGCGCTGCGAAGAGTGCCAAGGGCGCCGCTTCAACGACGCCACGCTCAGCGTGCGCTACCGGGACAAATCCATCGCGGAAGTGCTCGAGCTCACCATCGATGAGGCTCTGGAACTCTTCGCGGCGCACCCCAAGATCCGCGCCCCCCTGGAACTCTTGTCAGAAGTCGGCGTCGGGTACCTGCATCTGGGCCAACCGTCGCCCACGCTTTCTGGAGGAGAGGCCCAGCGCATCAAACTCGCGCGGGAGCTGGGCAAACGCACGCAGTCGGGCACCCTCTACGTGCTGGACGAACCCACGACGGGGCTGCACTTCCACGACGTGAAGAAGCTGCTTTCGGTGCTGCATCGGCTGGTGGACGCCGGCAATACCGTTGTTGTGGTGGAGCACAATATCGACGTGATCAAGAACGCGGACTACGTCGTGGACCTCGGGCCTGAAGGCGGACCGGATGGCGGCAGCGTCGTTGCCGCAGGCACACCCGAACAAGTCGCGAAGACCCGTGGCTCACACACCGGGCGCTATTTGGCGGACGTTCTTCGGGCCTCAGCGCAAAAGTCCACTCGCCCCAAAAAAAACAACGCTGCGCCGCGGCGGGGCCGCCGCGCGCGTTAGCCGCGTCCGTCGTCGTCGTATTCTTTCCGCGCTATGATTGGCGCGATGCTGCAACGTAGGTTGACGTCGCTTGCGCTTCTGGGGGCGATGCTTTTCGGTTGTGGTACGGAACCTGGAGCCGACACGGCGAGCAATACGCCGCCGGGTGGCGGCGCGGGCGTGGGCGGAAGTAGCAGCAATTGCAGCCCCGGCGACGAGTGGGTGTGCAGTTGCTACGGAGTTCCAACAGGCAAACAAACCTGCCTGCCTAATGGACAGAAGAGCGTGTGCCCGGTCTGCGACGGCGGCGCGTCTGGGGCAGCGAACAGCGGTGGCAGCGCCGGTAGCAGCGGTGGCGCCGCCACTGGCGGCAGTGGGGGTGCGAGTTGTTCCTGCTCTAACGGCGTGCAGGACTGCGACGAGACGGGCAAGGACTGCGGTGGGTCGTGTCCAGCGTGCGGCCCGGTGGTGTACTTGGAGAGCGACTGCATCAAGGCCGCTCGCAACGGATCGGAGATCTGCGACGACGCGGCGTGGAAGGTAGAGGCGCCGGGCAAAGACTTGGTGCTGGTGTGCATCACCGACGCCGGCGGCACGATCTACGCGGCGACCAACACCGGCCCGCCCGACCCCGTGGACAGCGTGAAGCGCTGCCAAGGCTGGGAGAAGACCGGTCAGAACGCCTGGGACCACCTGAACTACCTGCACACGCTGGTCTGCACCCAGGAGCAGCAATTGCTCGAGCTGGACCTATCCGCCCACGTCGGCAAGACGCTCTATTTCGGCGCACACAACAAGCCCACTGGCGGCGGCCAGTTCACCCACATGTGCATCGCGAAGAAGAAGTAGCGCCCCGCCTCACGCCGCGAGGACGCCGAGGCCCTGCGGGCAGCTGCGGGCTCTCACCTCAGCGCGTCGGAAAACCGCGGTTCTTCAGCAGGGCTTCGACCTTGGGGTCCCGGCCGCGGAACTGCTTGTAGGCCTCTGCGCGATCGATGGCGTCGCCTGTGGCCAGGATGACTTCCTTGAATTTCTTGGCGGTTGCGGGATGCCAGGGGTCCTTCGTTTCTTCAAAGGCCTCCCAGGCGTCCGCCGCCATCACATCGGACCAGAGGTAGGAGTAATAGCCGGCGGAGTACGAGTCCGAGGTGAATAGGTGTTGGAAGTGCGGCAAGCGATGTCGCATGACGATCTGCTTGGGCATGCCGATCGCTGCGAGGGTCTGCTTCTCGAACTTCTTCGGATCGACGGCGCCCTTTGGATCCGTATGCAGCTTCATGTCCACGATGGCCGCGCTGAGGTACTCCACGGTGGCAAAGCCTTGGTTGAAGGTGGACGCCGCGCGCATCTTGTCGATGAGCGCCTGGGGCATCTTTGCCTTGGTTTTGTAGTGCAAAGCGTATTTGTCGAGCACCTCGCGGGTCAGCACCCAGTTTTCATGCACCTGGCTGGGGAACTCCACGAAGTCACGGGGAGTGCCGCCGAGGGACGGATAGGTGGTGTCGTTCGTCAGCGCATGCAGGGCGTGGCCAAACTCGTGGAAGAGCGTTTCCGCGTCGTCCAGGCTGATCAGCACGGGCTGGCCTTTGCCCGCCTTGGTGAAGTTGTTGTTGTTCGAGACGATGGCGTCGACCTGTTTGTCCAGCTTCTGCTGGTCCTGGTAGGTCGCCTGCCAGGCGCCGGAGCGCTTGTACTGGCGCGCGAAGTCGTCGCGGTACAGGAAGCCGACGTGGCTGCCGTCGGATTTGTTCGTGACGTGAAACACCCGCACGTCCGGGTGGAACACCGGCACGGTGCCGGTGATTTCCTTGAAAGCGTAGCCGTACAGGCGGTCGGCCATGTAGTACGAAGCCGCGATCATGTTTTCGAGCTCGAAGTAGTTCTTGAACTCGTTCTGATCGAGGTCGTAGCGCTCTTTTCGGACCTTCTCCATGTAGAAGCGGTAGTCCCAAGGTTCGATGGTGATCTTGTGGCCTAGCTTGTTGGCAAGAGCCTGCATGTCGCGCACCTCTTGCTTCACGCGCGCTACCGCGGCCGGCCAGACTCGCAGCATGAGCTTTTCGGCGCGGGCTGGCTCCTTGGCCATGGTGTCGCTCATGCGCCAATGCGCGTGGCTCTTGAAGCCGAGCAGCTTCGCTCGCTCGGCGCGGAGCTTGACGATTTCCACGATCAAGGCGTTGGTGTCGTTCTTGTCGCCGTTGTCGCCGCGGCTGACAAACGCCTTCCACACCTTTTCGCGTTGCTCGCGGTTTTCGGAGAAGGTCAGAAACGGATCCACCGCCGAACGGGTATTGACGACCGCATAACCCTCGAGTTTTCGCTCCCCCGCGGCGGCTTTGTAGCTCTGGGTGAGGGGATCCGGCAGGCCCGCTAAGTCTTCCTTCTTGAGCAAGACCCAGGTGTCTTCGTCGGCTTGCACGCGGTTGCCGAAGTCCGTGAACAGCTTGGCAAGGCTCTGGTTGATCTCCCCCATGCGCGTCTTCTTTTCGGCGCTCAGGTTGGCGCCGCGACGCACGAAGTCGTCGTAGGTCTTCACGACCAGGCGCTTTTGCTCGGCGTTCAGCTCGCTCTTTTCGCGGGCGTCGTAGATGGCTTTCACACGGGCAAAGAGCTTTTCGTTGAAGTTGACCTTGTCGGAAACTTCCGAGAGCTTCGGCCGGATCACGCTCGTGAGCTTTTGGATTTCCGGCGAGTTCATGTTGCCGGTCATGACGAAGAACAGCGTCGCGGCGCGGTCGAGGGGCTTGCCAGCGCGTTCGAGGGCCGCGAGGGTATTGTCGAAGGTTGCAGGGTCCGTGGAGTTGGCGATAGCGTCGACTTCGGCAAGGTACTTCTCGGAGGCCATGTCGATGGCGGGCTGAAACAACTTGTCGTCGGCTTTGTCCCAAGGCGGCACGCCGCCATGGGGGCCCTGCCACTCCGCGAGCAGGTCCTCAGCGGTGGGCGCTGGCGCCGCTGGCGTCTCGGTCTTTTCCGGCGGGGCTGGGGGCAGTGGATCAGGCGCCTGGGCGTCTTGGCGAGGGCCGCATGCGGCGAGACCGAGCCAAGTGACGAAGAAGACGAGCGACGTGCGGTTCATGCGGCGCAGGCTTGCGCGGGCGGAGGCGCGCAGTCAACCCAGTTGCGGGGTGCCGGAGCTCAGGCGGGCCTCTGGGATGGCTGACTCTGGTTCAGGCGCGCAGCCCGGTCCACAGCGTCTTGAGCGAAGCCGCGTACAGCGAAGCCACCGCCGCCGGCTCACGGGCCGCGTGCCACAGCGGGATCCCGAAGAAGATGGCGATCACCGCGGCGACCGCGGCGTCGGTGTCGACGCGCTCGGGCAGCTCACCGCGCTTCTTGGCGCGTTCGATGCCGGAACGAAACATGGCGTCGATCTCGCATTCCTCCACGGCAGCGACGTCTTCGATGTCCGGGAACGCTTGCAGCCGCTCGGCGGCGCCCAAGGGCTCCGGCGTGCAGGCCAAGTCCTCGGGAGGGGAGCTGGAAATGTACCCGATGATTTCGAGCATCACCCGGGGGTTGTCGGCGATGCGCTGACCCGTGTGTTCGAAGACGGCGCCGATGTAGTCGACGCCGCCATCCTCGCCGGCTACTTCGGTGGCGACCAGAGAAACCTCCAGAGTCCAGATCTGGACGAAGTAGCGCAGCAGGTCGTCCTTTTTTTTGAAGTAGTTGAAGAACGTAGCCTCGGAGACCTCCACGACGTCACACAGTTCGCGCACGGTGATATCCGCCAAGGGCTTTTCTCGCAGGCGTTCGAGCATGGCGTCGAGCAACGCGAGCTTGGTGCGCGCGAACTTGCGCTCACGCAGCGGGAGCTGCGACAGGGGAACGTCTTCGATGGCTTCAGGCATCAGCGGGCCCAGCATCATACCGCTCCCGCCTGGGGTAGGGGCGCGAGGCTCAGCGGATCTGCTGGTTTTGGCTGGGATTCGCGGCCTAGCAAGACGGCGTAGAGCGCCGGTGCGACGAGCAAGGTCAGTGCCGTAGAGGCGATCAGCCCGGAGATCATGGCCCAGGCCAGAGGCGGCCACAGCGAGGTGTCCGACAGGGCCAGTGGCAGGAGCCCGGCGACGGTGGTCGCGGTGGTCAGCAAGATGGGACGCACGCGCTGCTGCACGCCGAGACGGATGGCGTCGTATGTCGCTTTGCCCTCCTTGCGCAGGCTGTCGATCACGTCGATGAGCACGATGGCGTTGTTCACGACGATCCCAATCAAGGCGAATACACCGAGCAAGCTCATGAAGCCGAAGGGCTGTCCGGCGAGCACGAGCCCTGGGATCACACCGGTCGCAGCCAGGGGGATCGTGACCAGCACGATGGCCAGACGCCGGAACGAGTTGAACTCCGCCAGCAAGATGAAGATGAGCAGCAACATGCCGATGGGCAAAGTGCGGAGCATTGCGCTGTTGGCGTTGCCCGAACCTTCTTTGGCGCCTGCGATCTGCACATGCACCGATGCGGGCACTTCCGCATTGGGCAGCCGCCGTTCAAGATCTTTGATGGCCCGACTGAAGGGCACGCTGTCGTCGAGTTCGGCCTCGACGCTGACCACGCGCTGACGATCGCGCCGGCGGATCGTCGCTGGCTGCCACTGCACCGCGGCCTTGCCGAGCTGCGCCAAGGGCAAGCGCCGTCCGTCCGGGGTCGCGACGCCTGTGGTTTCGAGGGCTGCAGGGGTCGCGTCTTCCCCCTCAGGATCTCGCACCAAAATGGGGACGAGATCTTCGCCGCTGCGCAGTTGGCCGACTTGAATGCCCCGAGTGCTGACCAGAAGCGCTTCGGCCACGTCGCTTCGAGCGAGGCCATTGGCCAGGGCCACCGAGTCGTCCACGCTGTACTTGAGGGTCGGCACACCCAGCCCCAGATCGTCGCGCACGTCTCGGGCGCCCGGCACGCTGCGCACCTGGCGGAGCACGTCGCGCGCAGCTGCGCTGAGCTCGGACAGGTCCTCGCCTGCGAGGCGCACTTCGATGGGAGCGCGCACGGGCGGACCCTGCTCAAGCGGGCGAGCCACCATTTCGAGCTCCGGCAGTTGCTCCGCGACATAGCGACGCAGTGCTTGAGCCACGGGCTGCACGT
>CBDUPW010000040.1:0-36722 GCA_965369205.1 uncultured Polyangiaceae bacterium
TGGGAAGCGATGCAAGACGCCACGGTGCTGATGGGCGTCCCGACCATGCACAAGAAGCTGCTCGACGCTTTTGACGCGACGGACGCGGCGGTGCAGTCTCGCTATCGCAGCCACGCTGCGGGGCTACGCCTGGTGACCAGCGGTAGCGCCGCGTTGCCAGTGACCATCGGCGAGCGCATTCGCACGCTCACCGGGAACTACCCCCTGGAGCGTTTTGGCATGACAGAGATCGGCGTCGGTAGCTCGAACCCCATCGACGGGCCGCGGGTGCCGGGTAGCTGCGGTCAGGTGCTGCCGGGCATGGATTTGCGGATCGTGGACGAGGGCGGCGCTGACGCCCCACCCGGAGAATCCGGAGAAATCTGGATACGCGGGCCGAGCGTGTTCTTGGGATACGACGAAAACCCCAAGGCGACGGATGAAGCTTTCGAAGACGGCTGGTTCAAGAGCGGAGACACCGCGACCTACCTCGACAACGGTTTTATCAAGATCCTGGGTCGCACCAGCGTCGACATCTTGAAGAGCGGTGGCTACAAACTCAGCGCGCTAGAGATCGAAGAAGTGCTGCGCGAGCATCCCGCGGTGCAAGACGTCGCGGTGGTGGGCATTGCCGACGAAACCTGGGGCGAGATCGCCGTAGCCGCGGTGTTATCGCGGCCGAATCGTGAAGCCGAGCTCAACGAAGATGCGGTGCGCGAATTCTGCAAAGAGCGCATCGCCGCGTACAAGGTGCCCAAGCGCGTCATCGTCCGTCAGGATTTTCCCCGCAACCCCGTCGGCAAAGTCATCAAACCGGAGCTGATGCGACAGCTAGCGGCCGAGCTAGGTGGGGCATTGCGGGATTAGTGCCCCCGGGTCGGACCGCGACCCGACCCCAACCCCATCAAGTCTGGCTCAGGCCGAGAACGCAGGCCGACATCCGTGGTCTCGTAGCGTGCCGCTCATGAACGTGAGGAACGCCGTGCTGTACTCCAACGCGGTGACGTGGCCGTCATACACAGTGACGGTAGCGTGGGTCATATTCGCCTTCTGGAAGAACCAGGGGAAGTAGACGTTGATCTGGTACTGCCCTGGCGGCATGGGCACGACGTGCCTGCCCCAGACCAGCTTGTACGGGTGGCCGTTCACGAGCATCACGGGGCTGACCAGCATCAGCATCCACTGCAGGAAGCTGTGCTTGGCCAAGACTTCGATGCCGCAGCTTGGCTGATGCACCATGGCCTGGGGCTGGTTCGGCTGTTGATAGTGCTGGGGCTGGCCTGGCTGTTGGTAGGGCTGCATGAGCTGTGCGCACTGTACGTGATCTGAGGGGGCAACCTACCCGCTCGAATTCGAATTTTCCGACTGTGCGTCGAGATCGGCACCGCTGCCCCTGCGAAATGCCGCTGGAGTGACCTCGAACCAGCAACGGAAGCCCAGTGGAACGCCGTTGGTTCGGTGCGGGCGGGGCCGGGGCGCAACGAGGGGGCGCGCGCCAAACTCGGTGCGCCGGTTACGGGCAGGTGCGATAAGCGATCCGCACCGTAACGTGGTCGACGCGCGCTTGGTTGTTCCCGCACGGGGATGGACACGAGGCTTCCAGGCTGACACCGAACTCGGGATGATTGAGTTCGGCTGCGGTCCAGTTCTCCCCCCACTTGTCGGTGAGGCCGCCGTAGGCCACGTTCAGGTACACGTTGTCCCAGTTCGAGGCCAACTTGGCGTAGTTGATACCCTTGGGGCCCGCGCTGGTGATCAGCCGAACCGAGCTGTCGCGCAGCGAGTTCACGTTCGCGGCTTTGTGCCGGACCTTCACTTCGATGCCCAGGATGCTGGCGCCACTGGGGATGTTCGCTGAAAACCCAGTCGGCTGTAGCTTTGCGGTCAACGGACTGGCCGCGCTAAGGCTGGCCGAAGCGTCCACTTGGTCTGCGGTCGTTACGGCAGTCAGGTTGTTCCAAGGCGACAACACCCCCGAAACGCCAGGCTTGACGATCGACGGCGACAGCACCGCGGTCAGGTGGTTTACCTTCGAGCAGCCGGCATCTTTGCCAGCATCCGGGAAGCCTCCGTTGCCGCCGGATGCACCCGCGTCGAGCAACCCGCCCGTGCCGCCGGCGCTTGCGTCACTGCCCGCGCTGCCGCCCGCGCCCGCGCCGCCGCCCGCTCCAGCACTTCCGGATGCGCCGGAGTTGCCGCCCGCGCCCGCCGCGCCACCCAACGCGCCGGACCCGGAGCTACCGCCTGTGCTACCGCTGTCTGTGCCGACGGCCTCGAATCGCGGTGCGGTGCACGCCATCGCCGCCAACGCGAAAGCAGGCCCAACTCTTCGGAGGCGCATCTACCAAGAGTACCACAGGCGACTCCCGGGCTTTGGCACGCTTGGGAGCCCCCTCGCACTGGTCTAGTCGCACTGGGCGTCGCGCCTGCGCCGGCGCAGCAGCCCAAGGGCCATGGCGATCAGCGCAAAGGCCCCCGTGTTGGAACTGCGCCGCTTTGGAAGCGTGCAGGTGCATCCGCCCTCGACTTCGTCGCGCACGTCGTCGGGCGCCGCACTTGCGCCGCCTTGGCCGCCGAGCGGCAAGCTCGCGCTGCCCGCCTGGCCCCAGGGTTTTTCGCCCCCGGCGCCGCCAGCATACGCGCCGGCAGCGCCAGCGTTGTCTCCGCCTTCACCGCCCGAGGCCGCGCCGGAGCTTCCCCCGGCACTATTGCCGCCGCTGGAGCTCCCGCCCGTGGAGCTCCCGCCGCCACTGCTATTGCCGCCGGATCCCCCTGGCGCAACGCACTTGCCGTTCTTGCAGCTCGTGCCCGCTTTGCAGGGGCCAAGGTCCGAATGCACGCCCTTCGCGTCGCAGTGTCCGCGGTTGCCGTCGAGGAGGCAGACGTCGTGGGCTGTGGTCGGCTGATCGATGCAGTAGAACACGACGCAGCGCACGCCCGCGGCGTCGTCCACGCAACTGGAGCCATATGCCGCGCAGTTACCCTTGCCGCAGTTTTCGTCGACGATGATGTCGCCCTCGCAGTGCCGCTTGCAGCCGGTTGGGCCACACGCCGTGGCGTCCACCGCTTGCAAGTACGGGAACGGGTCGACGCCAGCGTTGTAGTTGCCCGCGGGAAATATTGAGAAGTGCAGATGCGGCGACGTGCCGGAAGCGTTGCCGGTATTGCCGACGGTTCCGATCTTGGTGCCGGCGGAGATTTGCATGCCCACTTTGATGCCGGGCTCGATCGCGTTCATGTGCGCGTGGTAGTAGTCCCAGCCGCAAGCGTCCCGGATCTTGACCACCAAGCCGCCGACGGTGTTCGTGCCGGAGGTGACGACCGTGCCGCTTACGGGCGCGACCAGCGGCGTGCCTTTGGCCGCGAAGATGTCGTTGCCGTAGTGGTCACCGCCGATGAAGTCGCTGCCGTCCGGCGACGACCCGGGATGCGGGTGGCAGGTGTAGGTCAGCGCGTTTTTGTCGTAGCCGCCGTTGTGCGGGCCGTTCACCGGATAGCGCAGTAGCTTGGGGTTGCAGGTGACGGGCTCGTAGACCTCGTTCCAGTCTTCGTCGGGCGTAGCATGGTCGCCATCTCCGGGCGCCACACCGCAGGCCGCGACCAGGGTCGACGTCAGGAGGATCAAAGTCGCGAGGAGCGTCTTGGGCAGCACGCCGATCTTGAGGAGGGTCTTCGGCTGCGTCGCAGGGGTTGCCATGCGCCTGGTTTTGCAACCGCCGGTCCATCTCGCCGTCCCTAGAAACGTCGGCAAATCGCGTCGTCTCGATCCCCGGCGATCCACGAGGGACACAGCGGTCGCGCCGATAATTCAATAAGTACGAATGCTTACGCCACTGACACTGTCAGCGGTGCTGTGCTGACACCTTGGGTGCTTCAGGGGCCCGTGATGCTTGCGGGGGCTTTTGCGTCGGTCTTGCCGGCCACCGTGGTGCCCGTAAACGTGATTTTAGCCAGCCCGCTCGCTTTCGCCGCGGCTTCGCTGCCCGTGACGGCGCCGCCGTTCACCGTGACTTTGGCGTTGCCGCTGGCCTCGATGCCGACGGGCGCAGAGATCGTCACTTTGGACAGCTCGAGGCGGCAGTTGGCGCTGGCTTTGATGGCGCTGCCGCTGGCGATGTTCGCGGTCACGCCCTCGAGCTTCACGTTGTCGTTGCCCTTGCACTCGAAGGTGCTCTTGCCGTCCCAAGCCGCGGCTTTGCCGCCACCCGCCTTTGCAGTTGCGGGTGAGCCCGAGTTGTAGAGCGCGTAGGCGATGATGCCGCCCACCCCTGCGAGCACGATGAAAAGCACAAGACAGCCGCCCGCGTACCAGATCACGTTGGACTTGACCTTGTCGACCGCTTGCTTGCCCAGACCGTCCACGTCCAGGCCGCCGTCGGTGCTGGCGTTGACGTTGAAGCCGCCGACTTTGATCTTAGCTTTGACGTTGTAGTTGCTCGGATCGAGACGGGCTTTTGCTTCCTGTGAGAAAGCATCACCCATGGCCTGCATGGGCGTGGCGGGCATGGGGCCGCCATACGGCGCCGGTGCACCCTGTCCGGGTGGAGGTGCGTCGAGCTGCAGCTGCAGCTGAAGATCGGAGACGGTCACCCCTGCCTGCTGGGTTTGGCACTGCGCCAAGATTTCTTGCGTGTAGTAGGGCAGGCTGCCGGCCATGGTCTGCACCGCCACCTGCTGGGAAGCGAGCTTTTGTGCCAATACATTGTTGATGGCGAGCATGAGCTGTTGCTGCACCCATGGCAGCGACTGGCTGGTGTCCCCAGTCGCGGTGTAGCTGAACGTGCCGTGCACGGTTCCGCTGACCTGACCGCCCATTGCCGGGTCCGTAAACGGACCTACTTTGCCCCCGACTTGCCCCTGTTGCATGCCAGGCAGTGTGGATGGGATGGGCTCTGAAACGCAAAAGCTTTCGTAACGCCCTCGAGAGAATTCAAGCTTTGCTCAGACTACGCATCATCGGCAGTTCGGGGCCGTGCGCGGCCCGGGCAGTGATGCCGATGGGGAACCGCGTTTCAAGCGGCGCAGAAGCTCCCGCGCCTAGCGCAGCGCTTCCATGATGTGCACCGTCGCTGGCGAACGATTCAATGTGTAGAAATGGATCCCCGGCGCGCCGCCACTGAGCAACGCGCGGCACTGCGCTACGGCGTGCTGCACACCAATGCGACGCACGGCTTCGGTTTCGCCACCGGTGGCTTCCAAGGCGCTGAGCAGTGTCGCCGGGATCTTCGCTCCGCACATCGCCGTGAAACGCTTGACTTGGTTCAGATTGGTCACCGGCATGATGCCGGCCAAAATGGGGCATGTGATACCGACGGCACGCGCGCGTTTCACAAACGTAAAGTAGTCGCGCTCGTCAAAGAAAAGCTGAGTCACCAAGAACTCGACCCCAGCGTCCACCTTTTCTTTGAGGTGAACGAGATCCACGTCTGCACTCTTGGCCTCGGGGTGCACTTCGGGATAGCAGGCGCCGCCGATGCAGAACTGCCAGCGCTGCTTCATGAACCCGACTAGCTCTGAAGCATGGGCAAAGCCGCCTTGGGTCACCACGAATTCCGTCGCGCCCTTCGGCGGATCGCCGCGCAGGGCCAGCACATTCTCGATCCCGGCGGCGGTCAGCTCGTCCAAAACTTGACTGATCTCGTCCCGAGTTGCGCCGACGCAGGTCAGGTGCGCCATGGCGTCGAGGCCCGCTTCCCGCTTGATGCGCGTGACCAAGTCGACCGTGAGCTTACGAGTGCTGCCGCCCGCGCCGTAGGTGACGCTCACGAACGTGGGCTCGTAGGGCGCCAGATGCGCCACGGTCTCAAACAGCCGATCCTTGCCGGCCTCGTCTTTGGGCGGAAAAAATTCGAAAGAAAACGCAGGTTTGTCCCTGCGGAGTTTGTCGACGATCTTCATGAGAAGGAAGAGACGCTTATTGGACTTTGCTCCAAAAGGAAAGGGTGGCCGGCCCTGGGGATTCTGCACCCGAGCTACGCCCCGAAGGCAGACGCGGGTTTCAAGTTTTCTGGGCCGGCGTCCCCGATTCGTCAAGGCCGTGCTAAGCCCCGCGTTGTGCGACACATATGGTTGGTGGGTGCGGCTGCGGCTCTGAGCCTGGCTTGCGGAAGTGACGACAGCAGCGGCGGGCCAGGCAGCGGTGGCGCCGGTGGTGCATCCGGTGGCACCGGTGGTGTGAGCACTGGGGATCCGTACTACGACGCCGTGCCTGCCGTGCGCCTCAGCGGCGACGCCAGCAAGTGCCCCGCAGGTTTCGAGAATCCGGTGCAAAGTGGCCAGCACTCGGGTTTCCTCGCGGCCGGGCAGGCCCGCAGCTTTTGGGCATCCTTTCCCGAGTCCACTTTCGTCGGTCCACGCCCCGTGATCGTGTTGTTCAACGGCACCGGCGAAAACGGCCTGGGCTTCTTCACCCGCGCCCAGGCGAGCACGTTCGTCACCCGCGGGTTCATCGTGCTGTCCCCGGACAGCAACGCCAACGGAACCGTATGGCCGGTATGGGACGGCATGCGCACTCCCGGGACGGAAAACGATCCGAACGCCGATCTGGACTACTTGGACGCGCTACTTGCATGCACCGCAGTGCATCAAGAGATTGACCAGAACCGCATCTATATTGGCGGCCACTCCGCAGGCGGCATTTTCAGCAACCACGTGCTGCAACGCCGTAGTCAGCTACTCGCGGGCGGCATCGTCGCCTCGGGCGTCTTCGATACCACGTCCCCGAGCCCCAAGGCGGAGCTCGACGCGATGAGCGTGCTCGTCACGTGGGGTGGCGACAACGACGCGTACAGCGGCAGCACGACCACCGGTGTCACGGTTCCGAAGATCAACTTTGTGGAACAAGCCGCCATCGCCAGTGCGTTTTACGAAGGCGCACCTAAGGTCGAACAAGCCTGGTGCAAAGGCGCCAACGTGGGACACGCTTGGCTCTCGCCGGCCAACGACTGGATGGTCGACTTTCTACTCGCGCATCCCAAGGGGCTGACCGCAGACAGTCCCTGGCAGCTGGCCCAGCCTGCCACTCCGTCCGCCACCTGCGGCACCGACGTCGTGCCCCCGCCCGCGGGGACGAGCGTGATCTGCGCGCCGTCCGCCACCAGTGGTTGCCAGAACTACTGTCAATTCATCGGAGACTGCGTGGCAGAAAACGCCACCGTCGAACCTGCCCTGGGCCCACAACTCGAGGCCCTGGGTTTCACCGGTGCCAACCACGGCAGTTGCCAAAACTGCATTCCGCAGTGCGAAGCCGACGCCATTGCCGATGCCAGCGACGCCGGAGTCGTTGCGTGTTTCGAAACGGCGTTTGGCGCCGCGAAATGCGGCCCCGGCATCCCGGGTGCGCAGCCCTTCATCGACGCCGTCAATAGCTGCTGCAAAGACAAAACCGCC
The DNA here is from genome assembly GCA_965369205.1 of uncultured Polyangiaceae bacterium. Lineage (GTDB taxonomy): Bacteria > Myxococcota_A > Polyangia > Polyangiales > Polyangiaceae > JACKEA01. Next base: position 7,369 of record CBDUPW010000040.1, read on the forward strand.
AGCGCCATCTGCAAGCGCTCCTGCGGTGCGATCAAAGCCAGCTCCCTGGCGCTCTCGTTCTTCCCGACCTGCAAAGCGTTCTAACCACGGCTTGGTTATTTTGGGTCGGGTCGCGGCGCCCCCTGGGCCACTAATCCTGAGGCTGGGCCCCGCTGTGCGCGTGTTCGATACTGGCGCCCCTTGGGAATCGCGGGCAGCCGGCAGCGCGTGCTAGAACGAAAGGGATGTGTCGTCGTTCTCGCAGAGCGCCCGCTCGCGGCGTGCTCTTGCTGGGGCTCTGGGCGCTTGGTGCTGCCGGCTGCGACCGCGACCCTTGGGATCGCAAAGACGCTCACAGCTACTGCTCCGCGATGCTCAACCAGCGCCCCTGGGCGCCGCCGCAAACTTGTCGTGCGGTCGGCGTCTGCGCCAACGAAGCGACGCTGACCGCGGACGAAGAAGCGAAGCTGGCCGCGATGATCAAGCGCCTGGGCTGCACGCCGCCGTAGCGGCGCCCAGAGCGCGAAAGAAGCGCGAAAGAAGCGCGAACGTACCAAACGCGGACGCGGCAACGCAGATGCGGCGGACGCGGCCTCAAGCGTGTACGAAATGCGAACGCGGCCGGACGCTGGTCCAGCGGCGGAAAATACCGCGCACTTCGGGGTCTTCGCTGGCGAGTTTCTCGAACAAGACGTCTTGGATGCCCTTGTGCACCGCGCACAGCACGCTCTCGCGCATGCGCCCTTGGATCGAGCCCTGGGTCGCGTAGCTGTGCACGGGGCACACGCCGCAGTAGGGGTTGTAGGCGCAAGTAGTGCAATCAGGTTGCGCGTCCAGATTCGACGCCACCGTCATCGCCGCCACGGTGTCGTGAGTGACAAGGTCGCGGTAGCGTGAGCCGACGCTGCCGATCTCGAAGGTGCTGTCGCCGGTGGCCGCGAGCATGCGTCCTTCGTCGCAGGTGAAGACTTTGCCGTCGAAGTTGTAGGCAAGTTGCCCGATGCCAGCACCACAGGGCGAGCGGATATCCACGAAGTTGGGGTCCGTCTGCGTCAAGATCTTGGTCAGGAAGATGGACGCAAAACGCTCGAGGACCTGCGTTCCAGACTTGTTCAGCTCGAGTATGTACTCCAACGCCTCGCGGTAGAACCCGAGATACTCGCGCCTGGGGTATTCGATGCGCTCTTTGGTCCGGCTAGCGAATCCGAAGGGGTCGACCGGGCGGAGAAAGATCGCTCGGCAGCCCAAGTTCACGTAGGTATCAACGATCGCCCGGGGTTGTGACAGGGCCGCCCGGGTCGTCGTGAGCAAGGCTTCCACGTGATAGAGCGAAGGATCGAGGCCGAGGGCTTCGTAGCGTTTGTTGATGCGGGCTATCCAGTTCGCGGCTTCCGAGAATGCGCTGCCGCCGCTGAGCTTCCGCTGGCCGTCGTGGATCTGGGCAGGGCCGTCGACACTGGTGCAGATCTGAACCCGCTTGGAGAGCAGATAGTCCATGCGCGCTTCGGTCATTAACGACAGGTTCGTCACCAGCGTGAACTCTAGGGACTTGCCGTAGGCCTCGTTGCGCTGCAGCGCGTATTCGATGGAGTGCCGCACCACATCGAAGTTTGCCAGGGGCTCGCCACCCTGGAACTCGATGGTGATGGACGGCGACGTGGACTGCAAAGCCAAGTCGACGACCTGCTCTGCCGTCTGGGGGCTCATATCGGTATCGGTGCGGTCCATGGGCGCGCGGCTGGCGTGGCAGTAGACGCAGCTTTGGTTGCAGCGCAGGGTGACCACCATCACGTGCAGGTGCGGGCCGTAATGCAGAAAGCTGCGCTTCTTGTCGAGGCGGGCTCCCAGGCGAGCTGCGCTCACCTCGTCTGCGAGCATATTGCGTTCGCGCAGGCGCTGCTCCAGGGGCGTTCCGGGGGGCACGCCTGCTTGCATTAGCTGCTCCAGCTCTGCGGCGGATACGAACAGCCAGTCGCCAAAGTGGCTCGTGAGCAGATACTGGTCGCGGACTTTGCGAGACCGGATGGGCACGAGTCTGCTGGGGCGCAGAGCATTCGGAACGCTAGCGGTGGACATGTTGGTGAACGCTAGCGCGAGTTGCAGCGCGCGCAGGTGACAGAAGTCAGCCCCTGGAGCGTGGCCCCTCCCGCTCCGGCAATTCGGCGCTCATGCAAACAACTCGCGCAAGTCGTCCAATGCGTGCAGCCGGACGCCGCGCTTCACGAAGCCCGCGGCCAGCTCAGCCTGGGCGTCCTCGAACCAAGCGTCCGTGGTGGTTTCTAGGTTGCCCGTGCTCTCATAGATATGCTGTACGCGCTCGATGCAGTGCATGCGATCGATGCGCACTACGTCGATCAACGGTGCCAGCAGTTCCACCAAGCGCCGCGGATCTTGCGGCAGCGTGGGTTGCACCACCGCGAAGGTTTTGAGGCCCGCCCTTCGACACTCCGCCAGACACTCTAGGCGCGCTTCAATGCTGTCCGCTCCGGGCTCAAAAGCGTGACGTACCTTGTCGTCGTTGGTCGGAACGGACAGGCCGACCCATGCGCGCTCGAAACGCGCGAGTAGCTCGATGTCTTCGCGGATGCGCGCCGCGCGCGTGAGCACACAGGGGTAGAATCCATGCGCCAACAAGATCTCCAGGCAACTGCGGGTGATGCGGTGCCGGCGTTCCAAGGGCTGGTACGGATCCGTCACGATCGGACTCATGCGCACGATGCCGGGGGGCAGTCGTTTCACTTCCGCCCGCAGCACGTCGGGCAGATCCGACTTTACATCCACCCATCGCCCCCAGGGCAGTCGCGGCAGCCCCTCCAAGCCTCGCGCCAGGTCGGCCTGGTCTTCCACAAAACAGAAACTGCAACCGATGCTGCAGCCCACGTACGGGTTCAGGTAGTACTGGCCCCGGCCTTCTCGCACCAAGGCGCGCTGCACGGAAATCGTGCGGATCTGCGCGCGGGACCCGACGGCGCTCTGCCGCGCTACCTGCGGCAATCGCTTCTCCCCCGCGCTCAGCAGCGCGACGATGGCGTCCACGACCGCGCGCTTTTCACCGCCAAGCTGTCGCTCTTCTCCGAAGGGATCTCGCGCAGTCAAATTGAAGCGTGCGGTCTGCGCCAGGCAGCCGGCCGAGTCGTTGCGAGGGGAAGCCTCAACCAACAAGTGCTGGTCAGCCTTGACCAGGACCATGGAGATCCCGTGATCCACGTCCCAGTCCAGCAAGCGGTAGCCGTGGGGCAGCGCGTTCGGCTGCTCCAGAGCGGAGACAAGCCGCTGCACCAGCGCGTCTGCATGGCGCTCAGCGAGGCTCACCGCTGGCTGGCCCCGAAGTCATGGTGCCCAGGGGCAAGAAGGCCGTTCGGGTCCAAGAGCGGTTTCAGTCGCGCGATCGCCCCGGCGTTGCGGGCCGTTCTCAGTTTCGGGGTCGAACCCATCGTGAGCACTGTAGCGCAGCGCTGGAGTGAAAGCGCGGCCTGCAACTACGCCAGCGCAAACAACTGCTCGATGGCGCGCACCACGCGATTTGCGTCGGGCACACTCAGGTTCTCCAGGCTCTTGTTGTACGCGATGGGCGTGTCGTCGGCGCCAATGCGCAGGGGAGCCGACGACAGCAGGCCATGGCCGGCGGCTGCAACGCGCGCCACCACTTCGGCGCCGAAACCACCCCGAAGAGGGCTCTCTTCTAGGGTGACCAGGCGGCGCGTCTTCGCGATGGACTTCAGAATCGTCTCGCCATCCAGCGGCGCGACAAAGCGAGGATCGATGACCTCGGCGTCAATGCCCAAACGCGCTAGCTTTTCCGCTGCCTCCAGGGCGACCTGCACCATGTAGGAGAGTGCGACGATCGTTATGTCTGCGCCCGGACGCACCACCTCTGCGACGCCAATGGGCGCCAGGTCGTCGCCCGTTGGGACTTCACCTTCCGCGAGGTAGAGCAGCTTGTGCTCGAACAAGAGCACGGGGTTGTTCGAGCGGATCGCTGTCTTCAGCACCGCGCGGCAGGCTCGCGGCGTGCCCGGAACGGCCACGATCAGACCGGGAATGTTCATGAACGTCGCTTCGAGGCTCTGAGAGTGTTGCGCTGCCATGCCTAGCCCCGACCCCCCGGGCGTGCGTACCACCATGGGCACGCTGTATTGTCCGCCCGACATGTAGCGGAGCTTCGCTGCCTGGTTGATCAGCGGGTCCGCGCAGACTGTCAGGAAATCAGAGAACAGGATCTCCGCGATGGGCCGCAGCCCGTTCATCGCCGCGCCGACGGCGCCGCCGACGATGGCGTTCTCGCTGATCGGCGTGTCGCATACGCGCGTCTTGCCGAAGTGCTCGACAAGGCCGCGGGTCACTGCGAAGTAGCCGCCCAGGGAAACGTCTTCGCCCAGCAGCATCACTTTGTCGTCGCGCTGCATCTCTTCTAGCAGCGCGCGGTTGATGGCTTCGGAGCCTGTCATCGAAACTGTGGCGCAAGAACGCGCGGACTCAAACGCCGCCTCCTCCGGTGAAAAGACATGGCTGGCGCGCGCGCCGGGGGCGGGTTCTGGGGCCTCACGAGCTGCGCGGATGGCGGCTTCGATGGTTGCGCGCGTGGAGCTACGCAATTCCGTGGCACGTTGTTCATCCGCGATCCCTTCTCGCATCAGGACGTCGGTGAATCGTGTGCACGGGTCTTGGCGTCTGCATTCCTCCAGCTCGGACGCGCTGCGATAGCTCTGGCTATCGCCTTCCATATGACCGCGATGTCTGTGCGTCACACACTCCAATAGGGCAGGACCTTCGCCGGCGCGGGCGCGGGATACGAACTCTTGGGCAGCGGCGAAGACAGCGTCGACGTCCCCGCCGTCGACGCGCCGCCCGGGCATGCCATAGCTGCTGGCGCGTTCTGCCAAGCAGTCGATGTGGGTCGATTCGGACTGTCGCGTGAACTCCCCGTAGCCGTTGTTCTCGACAACAAAAAGCGCGGGCAGTTTCCACACGGACGCCAAGTTCAGCGCTTCGTGAAACATGCCCTGATTCGTCGCGCCGTCTCCCAGGAACGCGACGGCAACGTTGGCTTGGCCGTTACGGGCAAAGGCGAGCGCGGCCCCGGTTGCCAAAATTGGCGAGCTGCCGACGATCCCGTTGGCGCCGATGGCGCCTACGCTGGCGTCTGTGACGTGCATGCTGCCGCCCTTGCCCGCGCACAGGCCAGTAGCCTTGCCGAAGATCTCCGCCATCATACGATCCGGCGGCGCACCCTTGGCCAGCATGTGTCCGTGCCCACGGTGCGTGGTCGCGATCACGTCCTCTTTCTCCAGCGCAAAGCAAACGCCGACGGCAACTGCTTCCTGTCCCGTACTCAGATGGATTGCCGCCGTGGGCAAAACGCCGTCCTGCCAAGCGCACGCCAGTTGCTCTTCGAACTGACGGATCAATTGCATGCGGCGAAGCATCTCCAGGCGCAAGGCCGCTTTTGGCTGGGGCAGCGGCAACCATGGGCTCGCGTGTATGGGCTCTTCCTCGCCTCTGCCTGGTCGAGTGTCTTGGGGCAGCTTGCTGGGATCGACGCCACGCCGAAACTGAAGACGGCGCAGCCAGCGTCGCCAGTCGGGGTGTTTAGGGCGAAGCCGCGCTGCGCTTGCACCGCGCACGTCTTCAACTCCCAGCTCTTTCAGCACGTCGGCGTAGATGGAGAAGGCAGGTCGGATTGCGGGCAGCAGTTTCAACGCGCGGCTGACGTCGCCTCGAGCCCGCACGCGTCCCGTGGCGATGGCGCGCGCGGCGTTCAAGCGACCCAACCAAAACTCGTGGGAAGTATCCGAAGATTGAATCAATTCCACGTCGGCTTGCCCGGTCTCGCCGGTGGAAAGCGTCGCTGGGTGGTGCTTGAAGTCGAAGGTCAGCACCGAGTCCAGATCCGGGTAGCGGAAACGCACGACCATGTCGGTACCGACCAGGCGTTGCGCGACGGCAGGCGCCGCCATGATGCGCTCGAAGAGGCGCTGCATCACATCTTCGAACTCGCCGCGGCTTTTGAACGCTTCCATTCAGACCTCCGCGCGCGCCGCAGGGTGCGAGACCGGCGCGCCGTGACGGGAGCTGCGCAACATCGCCCAGGAACGCACGGGTTCGAGATTTCCCGAGCACACCTCGGAGATCTCGACCCGGTGGATGGAGACACATTTGTGGCAGCCCTCGCCAGCAGCGCCTGCCAGCTCCGCGAGACGGGGGTTTTTCAATAGCTCTGAGAACGCGGCCTGCTTCAAGTTCCCAATCGGTCGCGTGCCCCAGTGCATGCAGTCGACCACGTCTCCATTTGCCTCGACTGGGAGCATGAACTTCGGCCAGTGGCAGCGATAGACGGGCGGGCCTTTTGCCAGCATCGACATATGCGTATTCGAGTTCAGGATCGGGAAGCCTCGGCGTTTGAGATCTTGCAGCATCGAGAATGCGTCAGCGAGCTGCGACTGCGATGCCGCGTACTTGTCCAGACCGGCGTCGACGCTGTCGGTTGCGGCTTCTTCGCGTAGCCCGTTGAACAAGCCGACGACGCCGAGCTCGGCCGTCAGTTCCGCAAACTCACGCAGTGTGGCGCGGTCGACATTCGCTTTCTGCAGCGTGCAGATGAAGATGATCTTCTTGTCCGGGGCGACTTTGCGTAGCTCCCGGGTGGCCTGCACGATCTTGTCGAACAAGCCAGGACTGCGTCGCAATTCATCGTGGCGGGCAGAAGGGTGGTCCACGGAGATGCCGATCCGGTCCACGTTCCTGACGACCGCGTCGAGGTTCTTCTCCAGCAGAAAGCCGTTGGTCACCAGATTGGTGATCAAGCCCAGTTCCCGGGCGTGGTCCGTGACCTCGGCGAAGTCCGGATGCAATAGGGGCTCCCCGCCCCAGATCGAAAGGCCGATGAAGCCCGCTTCACGAGCGTCTGTGTACAGGCGCTTGATGGCGGGTGTGGAGAGCTGATCCCGCACGTCGTAGAACTCCGGATTCCACGCGCAGAAGCCGCAGCGCGCGTTGCAGCGCGCGGTCAGCGCGTGCACCAGGTAGACTGGGTGCTGCCAGCGAAAGCGCGCACCGATGAGTTGTTTGGTGATTTCAAAGGCATTTGCCAGGGTGTTCATGAGGACGTCCTTTCAAACAGCGAAGCCAATTCTCCAATGTGCTTTCGCCGCGCAGCCAAGCTCTGTGGGCAAACCGGATCGGCACCAAGAAACGCGCCCAGCACGGGCTCGTACAAGAAGTATCCGGCGATGGCGCCGAACACGCTGACGGCGTATTGCTCCGCAACCTGACGCCCGCCGAAGTTGTCTTCCAGCAGCTGTCGTAACGGGCCCGCGATCTCCGACGCGCGCGCCCGGACGTCGTCGCTCCGGTCCAGAACTTGGCGCAAGAGCAGCCGCTGGAGCTGCCGTTCCTCGACCAGAAAGTCGAAGTAGGCTTCGGCCAGGCGGCGCGGCAGTCCTTCAGCGCCTCCGCAGGACACCGCGCCGGCCAGGCGTTCGAGAAGGCGGCGCTGCGCCTCGGCGACGACGGTGTCGTAGAGACCCTGCTTGCCTCCGAAGTAGTAGTTGATCATCGCAGCGGTCACGCCCGCGTGCTTTCCGATGGTCCGCACCGAGGCGGCGTCGGGTCCGCGCTCCGAGAACTCCGCACGGGCCGCGTCCAGGATGCGTGGCCGCACTCCTGAGGTTTCCTGGGATATTTGGACTGGATTTGTCATGGGGGACGGTGTTAAACAGTTGTTTAATGTCTAACGAGAGCCGAGTCAAGGGCGCAGCCGCAAGGCCGACGATGAACTTGAGCGAAATGAACTCGAAGGAAGCGGGAGCGGGCCCGAGGCATGCTTTGACCCTCGACGAACTGCGAGATGCGGACCTAGTCAGCTTGGAGCGTCTATTCGTCACGGCTCCGCTGGGGCCAAACCCGACGCGACGTTTGCGAGGCACGACGCTGATGCGCGTCGACAGCCCGCGGGCGCGCAGTCCGCTGGGGCGCTTGCTGGTGCTTCCCTTTGAGCGGTTGCCTTTCGGGGTCGACTTCCGCACAGGCCGCTGGTTCTTCGTCGCGCCGGCGCTGCAGCTGGGCAGCTTCCGCGCGCAGATTGCCCGATCCCGCTGGCGCGAGACGGACGTTGTCGCACTTCACTACGAGACGTCGCGCTTACCCCGGGCCATCAAGGGATGGCTCTACGACGAAGTCAAACCGCTCGCTCCGGACCTGTGCCTGGGCTTGGGCGGGATCCAAACACAGTCCGGGGACGGAGATCTGTTCTTCTTTGCTCTGCACCCTTGAGCCGCAAGTCTGGCGTCGGCCGTTTGGTGCCGCCAGCCCCACCGGGGCGAAACCGGCGCGCTCCCGCAGGTAAAGCGCGCATACCTGTCGTTTCGCTCGCAATCCGACGATTGCGCCAGTCGGTGGCGTGCTCGCCTTGACGCGCGTCAAAGCCAATAGCCGCCGACACCCGTATCTATCGGGAACATTGGTCGAGTTGCTCTACATCCATCCGCGTGGACACCCCAGCGATCTCGTGGTGCCCGTGGGCGCCTTGAGCGCGATGAACGCCACGGACTGCGACAAGCTGGGCCGCTACGCAGACGAAGTCGCCGATGCGGAGATCCGCTCTGCGCGCATTGTCGCCATGGATCTGCATTGGTCGTTCGGCTTCGTCGGCTTTGAAGCTCTGGTGAGCAAGGTGCGGGAGCTGAATCGCGACGCGACCGTAATTGTCGGCGGCATTACCGCGGGGCACTATGCGCGGGAACTTTTGAAGCGCTACCCGATCGACTACGTCGTTCGTGGCGACGCCGAGGTGGCGTTTCCCAGGCTTGTGCGCAGGATCTTGGACGGCAAACCCGTAGCTTTGGCGAACGTGTGGCAACGTCACGCGGCTGATCCGCTAACGCAGCGGCTGACGCAAGCGGAGTTCGACGCGACGGACGGCATCAGCGCCGAGTGGTTCCCGAGCTACCTGAAGCGGAGTCGCTGGGATTCGTCCGCGTTTTCACTCGGTCGCACGCTGTCGGTCGCACGCGGCTGCCCGATGCGCTGTCCCACCTGCTACGGCTCCTATGCGGAGACCTTCGGCGGCGGCTGGTTATGGCGTTCCACAGACAGCTCCGTCGCTGCCATCCGGCAGGCAGCGGAGACAGGAACCGAGCACTTCCGCATCGTCGCGGGCAAACCGTCGCCGCGACGCTTCAACGAGCTGCTCGCAGCGATCGCTAGCGGCGGACCGTATGCCTTTCGCTCTCAGGTTGGCGTGTTCGCGTGCACTCCGCCCGCGGCGGAGCTTGCGCAGCCCCTGGCTGCAGCCTTTCCAAGTGGCATTGTGATGTCTACGACCCATCCGACGGACCAAGTTCCGTCTCTTGACGCGGCAGCTAGCCGTGAGGAATGGGCGCGCTGGCTTCAATTCTCTGCCGCGACCGAAGGCACGCCGCACAATGGTCTCGAAATCTGGGCGCTCCGCGGCGAAACCCTGCGCGCTGCGGCGCGCGATGTGGAGAAAAACAAGCGCACGCGTGTGACCGACGCTGGCGCTTGGGAGGTCGCCCGCCCCATGGACGGTCGTGCACCTGCGGACTTTGATGAGGTGCGCGAAGCGGTGCGAGGGCACTTTAGCTTCGTCGCCGCGCGCTTGCTCTCCCCGGCGCTGGCTCGCGTGCTCGCGCCCTACGGCTGGCTCGACGACGTCGAGGCGGACCCCTATCTGAGGCGCCTTGAGGGCGCCCTGGAGGTCGCGCGTCAGATCGCCGCGGACAACTGGCGTCGGCACCGCATTTCGAGTTTCCCAGATCTAAAGCTCTGGTGCGCGCCGATTCCGCGAAGACAGCTGCTTCGTCGCGACGCACGCGCCTTCGGGAACGTCGCCCACGACGACGGCTTCTTCGCCTGGGTGGAGTCCGCCGTGCCGACAAGCGCTTTCGTCGAAATGCAGCTGGAGCACCGCCACGACGCAGCGCGGGCCTGGGCGGAGGTCCATGCCGCCGATGCGCTGCTCATTGTTCCCTGTCCGATGGGCGCGCTGTCGGAGCAATGGCTACAAACTGTCAGTGCAGACGGGCTCTTCGCCCTCCTGCTCCCGCCCGGGCCTGACAAATCCCTGCGCGTGGATCTGCTTCTCGCGCTCAATGCGCTGACGGTGACGGCCACCCGCGATGGCGCCAAAGTGGCCGTGGGTCGCAGCGATCCGGGGTTCTACCGTCCGCGCCGCGACTAGCGATGAAGTCCCCCTAAGAGCGCAAACACCGGGCATCTTCACGGCCGATTTGCTCGCACCCCCGCGTCGTTCTCCGTGAAGCGGCGTGGCTTAGCGGTTCTAGGATCGTGATATGACGCCGGCATGGCTGACCGAGACGTTGAACGCGACTGCAACAAGAATGGCTTCGTCGAAACCCTGCGACGCTTGGCAGATGCCCTCGAAGCAGGGGAGTCCTTTCGGATCCAGATCGTGAACAAGCGTTTCACGATCCCGGCGGACGCGGCGCTTTCCATCGAGCACGAGGCGTCGGATGGCGACGAAGAGGTGGAGCTACAACTGCGTTGGAAGACCGCGGGCTGACGGGCCTTTGCCCCGCGGCTCAGCTTGGCTTCAAGCCACGTTCTTCCACGATCGCGGTGTTGCGCGCGTCCGCTCTCTGCAGTGCGGGGCGCTCACCGAGTCGTTCGGAGTACTCGGTGAACACCGGCAGTGCTTCCAACATTTTGAAGCGCAGCATGAAGCGCACAGTGCCGCCAAAGATGATGTCGGCCATGGAAAACTGATCGCCTAGAAGGAACTTGCGGCCGGTGACAGCGCTCTGCATCGCGCTCAGCATCGCGTCGTAATTGCCCCAGCCAGCCTGGCCTTCGCCGTACACCCAGCTGGAAGCTTTCGCCATCAAGCCCGGTTCGATCACCGAAGGAGCGAACAGCGACCAGCGCAGGTACGCAGCCCGCTCGGGGCTATCGATCGCTGGGGCCAGTCGACCCGGAGCGTAGCGATCGGCAAGATACAGCCCAATGGCTGCGCTTTCGGTCACCACGGCGTCGCCGTCCGTCAAGATGGGTAGCTTGCCCATGGGGTTGAGCGCGAGGATGTCCGGCTTCTTGTGTTCGCCGGCTTTCATGTCCACGAACCTAAGTTCATGGGCGACGCCGAGTTCTTCCAGCATCCAGAGTGCATTTGCAGCACGTGAAAACGGGTGGTGATAGAGCACGAGAGCCATAGGCACGTTGGTACCCTAATGCGCTGCGGGTGTGCAACGCGTGGCGGCCCAGCGTCGTTTCCACTTGGAGATCGCTCCCTAATAGCTCGAACCTCCGCAAGGCGTGGAGCGCCTCGGCCGCAGCAAAAGCGAGGCGCTGGCGAATTTGCCCTCGACATTGCATCAGATGTCCTTACGTTCGCTCGCCTTAGAAAAGGGGAAGCAGATGCAAGCGATTACCATCACGCGTCACGGCGGGCCCGGCGTGCTGCAGGTCAAAGACATGCCCGATCCGGAGCCGATGCCGGGCGAAGTGCGGATCAAGGTGCATGCTGCCGGACTCAATTTCGCCGAGGTCATGGCGCGTCAGGGGCTGTACCCGGACGCACCCAAACCGCCCTGCGTCGTTGGCTACGAAGGCGCCGGCGTGGTGGACAAGATCGGCAAGGGCGTCACGGACTTGAAAGAAGGCACGCGCGTGCTGTTTCTGTCCAAATTTGGCGCGCACGCCAGCATGGTGTGCGTGAGGGCGGACCAGGCCATTCCCATTCCCGACAAGATGAGCTTCGAGTCCGCCGCGGGCCTGCCCGTGACGTACTTGACCGCGTATCACATGCTGTTCGGCATCGCGCGCATACGCGCGGGGGAGCACGTGCTCATCCACATGGCCGCCGGCGGTGTGGGCACGGCGGCATTGCAGCTGTGTCGCACGGTTTCGGGTGTCGTCACTTACGGCACGGCGTCGGCGAAGAAGCACGACGCTATCCGCGAGCAAGGTTGCGACCATCCCATCGACTATCGCAGCAAGGACTACGCGGAAGAAGTGCGGCGTTTGACCGATGGGCGCGGCGTGGACCTCGTGCTCGACCCCCTTGGCGGCGGCGACTGGAAGAAGGGCTACAAGTTGCTCGCGCCCACGGGCATGTTGATCGCCTTCGGCTTGGCCAACGCCAACACTGGCGGCAAACGCAATCTCTTCAACGTGCTGACTCAGCTCGCGAAGGTGCCGCGTTTCTCCCCCATGAAGCTGATGAACGACAACCGCACCGTCGCCGGGGTGAACATGGGGCACCTATTCGGGGAACGCGCGCTGATGGAGCGTTCCCTGAAGGCGATCATGCAGCATTACGCCGACGGTAAGATCGACCCAGTGATTGGCGGTAGCTATCCGTTCTCGAAAGCCGCCGACGCCCACGGTGAGCTCGAGTTCGGCAAAAACGTCGGCAAGATCGTGCTGACGCCGGACTGAGGCGGCGAAGCGGCGTCACAGCCCGCGGAGTGCCCGGCTCGCATCTCGCATCGGCGATCCATGCGCGAATGCGGCATGCGCGAATGCGGCACGCGCGATGCGGGCCTGCAGAGGGCTTCTACAGCCCTGCGACGCAGCTGCCGGCGACGCACTTCTTGCCTAGGCCACAGGCAACGCCGCAAGTGCCGCAGTTCTGCGGATCCGTGAGCACCGCAATGCATGCGCCGTTGCAGCAGTGTTCGGCGCCCTTGCACTTCTTGCCGCCGCAGTCACATACGAGCTGCGCGGCGTTGCTAACGCAGACCTCGCCGAAGGAGCATGGCCCCGAGCCCGGGCAGTTGCAGTTGCCCGCTGCTTCGTTGCACGCCGTCGGGAGACTCGGTTGGACAGCAATCTGTGCCAGGCACTGCTTGTCTTGCTCGCAAACGCAGCGCGGCCAGGGCGCGCTCTGGATGCCGCAGACGAGCCCGGTCTGGCAGGTCAGCCCGCAGCCGCCGCAGTTGCCGTCCTGTTTGAGGTTCGTCTCGCACCCGTCATCGGAGGCGGGCGGCGCCGGGGTGTTGCAATCGCCAAAGTACGCGTCGGAACCTCGCTGGCAGTCGGGCACGCACTTGCCCGCGGCGCACTCGGTCGAGATGGCGTTTGAGGTGTCACATTTGTGCTTGCACACGCCGCAGTGAGCACCGCTGGTCTGCAAGTTCGCCTCGCAGCCGTTCTTGGGATCGTCGTCGCAGTCGGCAAAGCCGGGGCTGCAGCCCTTGACCACACACTTGCCCTGTTCACAGGCAGCCTGCGTGTTGGGGCGTCCGCAGTTGTCCGAGCAATGCGCGCAATTCTCCGTGGTGCCCAGGGAAATGCATTGGCCGCCCACGGTGCAAGTGACCTGACCGGAGGGGCAACCCGTGTCGATGCAGCTGCCATCGACGCAGCTCTGGCCGGGGTTGCACTTCTTGCCACAAGCACCGCAGTTCGTCGGGTCGAATTTAGTGTACGTTTCGCAACCGTTTTCGGCCGACTGGTCGCAGTCGTCGAAGCCGGCGTCGCAGTTGATCTGGCAGCCGTTGTTGCAGAATGGCTTGCCGTTCAGGCTCGGACACGGGTTGCATACCGGCTCGCCGCAGCCGAAATCTGGGTCGTCGAAGGGCACGCAGTTTCCCGCGCATAGCTTGCTGCCGTTGGGGCAGCCGGGCACGCCGCTGTCGGTCGCGGGCGCATCGACGGAGGCGTCCGCTCCGGGTGGATTGCCTTCGCTGAAATCGTCCCCGCCACAACGCGTCACCATCAAGATCAGAGTACTGAGCGCAAGGGCAATGCCGGCCCCACGCGCGGTCAAGGAAGAAGGCATTAGGAAACAGTGTAGCGCAAAAACGCGCGCGCGGGCGAGTAGCTCGGGACCATCGCGGACCATCGCGGACCATCGCCCGGGCAAACCGGCCTGGGGTTTGCGTTTGCGTTTGCGCTGGCGGCTTGCCGCATGCCGCGATGCGGCTACTTGGCCGCTACTTGCCGACTTCCGCAGCGAGTGCGGTCTGGATCTCTGCGAGCACGGCCGTCTCTTCCGCGGTGCGTGTGGGTTGTCCCACCAGGGGCAACATCTGCGTCGCGACCGCGCTGTCTGCGAGCAGTGTCACGCTATCCGTGCGGGGAAACGCGCTCGGCGCTGTCCCGTTTTCCGTCTCTTGGCTCGGGAAACGATTGCCCGAACTGAAGACCTGCGCCGGATCCGCGCCATCGTTGAAGTCCAGCGCGTGGTCGAGGGCGGTGCCGCTCGAGGTGTAGTGGTTTTCGAGCAGATTGATGCGCGTGGGGCAGCCCGTGCCGCGGCAGCGAAACTGCGTCGCGTAGCCACCGCCAAAACCAAAGGCGGCCCAGCGGTGGAAGATGTTCTGCTCGATGTTCGCGTCCCAGATGTTGCCGCGTACGTTTGGAATGCGTTCGTGCACGTGTGCGTACACGTTGTGGTGCACGCTGATGCGCTGCCCTTCTTGACCGGGAGTGTCTCCCGGGGAGTGCGAGATGGACTGCGGATGCAGGCTGTAGATCACCAAGTTGTAGGCGAAGGTCACGTCCTGCATCGAACCCCACATGTCGCCGCCGGAGTCTTGGGCGCTCACGTAGGTATTGCGCCACAGCACCACGTTCTTGAGGCAGCCGGGCAAGTCTTCGCCGTCGATGGACATGTTGCCGGCGTTCTGGCTGTGTGTCTCCGTGTTGCGCGGCCAGGTGCCTTTGAAGCGCAGGCCCTGCACCAACACGTCATGGCCGCAGGTGTTGTTGCCCTTCCAAGTGCTGATGCCCGTCTCCCCGTCAAGCCCGCTGCCTTGTTTCGCGATGGTGATGCCCGGCGCCGGTGCCGAGAGCCCGTCCACGGTCAAAAACGGCTGACGCAAACGCACGTCGGTCAGCAAAGTGATGGTGCCGCTGACCGCGAAGGTGACCACCCGCGGCGTTGGGTTTGCCACGGGGCCGTTGCGGTTCTCGACGCACTCCCGAAACGAGTCCGGGCCCGCGTCGTTCGTGTTCTTGACGACGCAGCTTTCGGAACCCGCGCCGGCGCCGAAGCTGCTCATCGTGCCGTAGCCTTCGAGCTTCGTGCCGACTGCGCCCGTGCCGCCCGTGCCAGCGCTGTTGCCGCTACCGCCCAAGCCGCCCGTGCTCGTGCCCGCAGCGCCGCCGCTCGAGCTTCCCGCGCTGCCGCCGCTGCCGCTGCTGCCGCTCGCGCCGCCACTGCCCGCCGGTGTATTCGAGTCCGAACCGCCGCAGGCCACCAATGCCAGAGCGGAAACTGCGACTAGGGGGATCTGCCAAAGCTGCTTCATCGTGATCTCTCCTGACGCGTGACCATAGCAGGGCAGCGGGGCTCGATCCGTCGCGTGCCTCCCGTTGGCAACTCGGATCCCTGCGGCTCGCCTCGAGAATTCTTTGGGGTCGGGGCCCTGCCCGGAGCGGGGTCACTCTTCTCGCGCAGTCCGGATCGGGGCGGCTGGGACGCCGAAATTCTCCTTGGCACGAGGACGTCGCCTGATATGGCTGACCTGAGTGCGCTTGACGGTCGGAACAACAAGGCGGGCCATGGTCCTGGCGCTGGCGCTTGCTGCGCCGGCCCAGGCTGCGGAAGCGCAGTCCGCAGCGAGCACGGAGCATCGCCTGATATGGAAGGACGAGTGGCGTCGATTTGACCTGGTCGAGTACGCGGCCACGGCGGCGATCGTGGGGGCCTACTACGTGGTCGAGCTCGAAGCGACGAAGCCGTCGGAATCCAACTGGTCCGGGGGCATCGTCTTGGATGGTGCGGTGCGCCGTCCTTTGGTGGGCTCAACCGCCAACGCGCGCAACCGGGCGGCAGACTTCGGCGACTATTTGTTCCTCGTGCCGCCAGCCTGGGCGATCTTGGATGGCATCGTCACGCCGCTGGCAACGGACCGCGGCAATCTCGACGTGGCGTGGCAAGTGACGGCCATGAACATCCAAGCCATCGGGCTCGTAGGATTGCTGACCCGTGCCGGCCATCGCTTCATTGCGCGTGCTCGACCCGACGTGTCCGAGTGCGAGCAGGACGGGGAATACAACCAGGTTTGTTTTCGTGGCTCTTTCGCCAGCTTCCCCAGCGGTCACACCTCTTCAGCTGGGGTGGGCGCCGGCCTGATCTGCGCGCACCATCTGAATCTACCGCTCTACGGCGGAGGCGCCCCAGACGTCCTGGCGTGTAGCGTCAACGTCGGAATGACCGCGCTGATCGGCTATTCGCGGATCGTCGCCGATCGGCACTACCTGAGCGACGTCGTCGTCGGTGCAGGGCTCGGCTTTGGTGTCGGCTTCGGGTTGCCCTTGCTGCTGCACTATCAGTCCGTTGGGGCGGGCCACTCCGACGCTGGTGTCAGTTGGGCGGTTGCGCCCTACGGCACGGCGAACGGAGCGGGCGCCCAGGTCGTCGGCGGCTTTTGAGCGCGGGCAAGCCCGCAGCGCCCGCAATCGACTCGACGCAGCGCCCGCAATCGACTCGACGCAGCGCCCGCCCGCCATGCGCTGTCGGCCAAGTTCGTTTTCGTTGACTTTCCGCCGCGCTGCCCACAGCGTTCGCCGCAGCCATGGCCGACCCCATCGTGCAATTGCAGCCAGTGTTCCGCGCCGCCATCGTGGCGGCGTTTGGCGATGCGTACTCAGACGTGGACCCGATGCTGCGTCCCAGCCAATTCGCGGATTTTCAGATCAACGCCGCGTTGGGCTTGGCGAAGCGCCTGCAGCAGAAGCCGCGGGACGTCGCCGCCAAAATCGTCGAGCATCTTTCCGCCGGCGACGCCATCGAGCAGACCGAGATCGCCGGGCCCGGATTCATCAACGTCACGCTCCGCGCGGACTACCTTGCAGCGCAGCTCAGCGCGGTATTCGACGCTGCTGGTGTCGGCGTCACGCCGGCTGAGACGCCGGACACCGTGGTCATCGACTACTCGTCGCCGAACGTCGCCAAAGAGATGCACGTCGGCAATATGCGCAGCACGATCATCGGCGATGCGTTGGCGCGGGTCTTCGAGGCTCGCGGTCACAAGGTGATCCGCCAGAACCATCTGGGCGATTGGGGCACGCCCTTCGGTATGTTGATCGAGCATCTGCTCGATGGCGGCGCGCAAGCCGAGCAACACTCTGTTTCGGATCTAAACGCGTTCTACAAGGCTGCGCGCGAGAAATTCGATGGCGATCCGGCCTTTGCGGATCGCGCGCGCAAGCGCGTGGTCATGTTGCAAGCGGGGGACGACGATACCTTGGCGCTGTGGCGCAAGCTGGTGGACGCGTCCAAGCGCTACTTTGCCAGCGTGTATGAGTTGCTTGGCGTCGATCTGGACAACGCCGACATCGCGGGGGAGAGCCTGTACAACCCGATGTTGGCCTCGACCATCGAGCGCTTGCAGCGCATTGGGCTCGCGGTCGAAAGCGACGGCGCCATCTGCGTCTTTCCCGAGGGCTTCAAGGGGCGCGACGACGCGCCGCTGCCGTTGATTATCAAGAAACAGGACGGTGGCTACGGCTACGCCACCACGGACATGGCGGCCATCCGCTACCGCATCGAAAAGCTGAAGGGCACGCGCCTGCTCTATGTGGTGGGCACCCCGCAGTCGCAACACTTGGCCATGGTGTTCAAGACTGCGGAGATGGCCGGCTGGCTGGTGCCGCCGCTGCGCGCGGAGCATGTGAACTTCGGCTCCGTACTTGGCTCCGACGGCAAGATGTTCAAGACCCGCGCCGGCGAGACCACGCGCCTGATCGACCTGCTGCAGGAAGCGGTGACCCGTGCCGAGGCCGTGGTGCTCGAAAAGAACCCGGACCTGGACGCAGGCCAGCGCAGCGCGATTGCAAACGCCGTCGGCATCGGCGCCGTGAAGTACGCGGACCTCTCCAGCGACCGCATCAAAGACTACACCTTCGACTACGCACGCATGCTCTCCTTTGAGGGCAATACGGCGCCGTATTTGCAGTACGCGCACGCACGCATTCGCTCCATTTTTCGCAAAGCGGGCGCTGACGCTGCAGGCGGAACGGACGTCCGCATCGTCGCGCCTCAGGAGCGCGCGCTTGCGCTTCAGTTGTTGGCGTATCCGACAGCGGTGCAGGAAGTAGAGACGACCCTGCAGCCCCACAAGCTGTGCACCTATCTGTATGAGCTTTCGACCACGTTCATGTCCTTCTACGAGACCTGTCCGGTGCTCAAAGCCGACACCGAAGCAGAAAGAGCGTCGCGGCTGGCGCTGTCGGATCTCTCCGCTCGGATTCTGGCATCGGGCCTTTCGTTGTTGGGCATCGAAGCGCCGGAACAAATGTGAAGCAAGGCCGAGGCGAGACATGCACGTTCACGTGATCGCAGTCGCCGGAACCGGCATGGGCAGCCTCGCCGGGCTGCTCAAGAGCATGGGCCACGACGTCACGGGCAGCGACGTTGCCTTCGACCCTCCCATGGGCCCCGCCTTGGAGCGCTGGGGTGTGCGCTGCATGCCAGGCTTCGACGCGGAGCATTTGTATTGCGGTCCCCGCGGGGACTCGGAACGCCCAGGCACGCCCACGGGGCGTGAACGGCTTCCTGCTCCGGACTTGGTCGTCGTGGGCAACGTCTGTCGCAAGAACAATCCTGAAGCCATGGCCGCGTTTGAGGCCAAGATGGACGTGACGCATATCGCCGGCGCGCTGCAGCGGCTCGTGTTTCCGAAGACCTCGCCGCTGGTCGTCGCCGGCACCCATGGCAAGACCACGACCAGCGCCATGGCGGCGCATCTGCTCGAGGCCGCGGGACGCAATCCGGGATTTCTGATCGGCGGTCTGCCCAAGAACTTCAGCACTAGCTTCCGCGCGCCCCACATGGGGCCGCGGCGTCTGACCAGCGACGGGCAGCTGCGCTCACAGCCCTTCGTGATCGAAGGCGATGAGTACGACACGGCCTACTTCGAGAAGACGGCGAAGTTCCTGCACTACCAGGCCGACGTCGCCATCATCACCAGCATCGAGCACGACCACATCGACATCTACCCGACGGAAGAAAGCTACCTGGAAGCGTTTCGCCGTTTCGTCGCCGGCATGCCCAAGACCGGGCTGATCGTTGCTAACGCCGCGGATCGCCGGGTGGTGGATATCGTGACGAAACATGCGGTGGCGGAAGTCGCGTGGTTCGCGCTGCAAGGCGAGGACACCCACGGCCATTCCCCGCATTGGCTTGCTGCGCCGGTGACCAGCGACGCAAACGGCACGCTCTTCGAGCTGTTCGCCGGCGGTGTGGCTTGCGGTCGCTGCACCCTCGCCGCGGCGGGGCGCCACAACTTGAAGAACGCCTTGGCGGCCGTTGGCGCGGTGGCCCAAGGCTACGGCGCGCGCTTGGAGGTGCTGGGCTCGGCGTTGGCTAGCTTCGCCGGTGTGGGACGCCGCCAAGACTTGATCGCACAGCCCCGGGGGATCTTCGTCTACGACGACTTCGCGCACCACCCCACCGCTGTGCACGAGACGCTGCTGGCGTTTCGTCAGAAGCACCCGAGCGCGCGTCTCTTCGCCGTTTTCGAACCACGCAGTGCCACCGCTTGTCGCAACATCCACCAAGCTGCGTACGAATCGTGTTGGGGCGCGGCAGACGAGATCCATCTGGCGCCCCTAGGGCGCGAGCTGCCCGCGGACGAGCGGCTCGATACGGAGAAAATCGCGGCTGCGCTGCGTGGTCAGGGCAAAGTGGCGACGGCACATCGAGCGCTCGATGACATCCTGATCCAGCTGGTGGAGCGCGCGAAACCCGGGGATGCAATTGCCCTCTTGTCGAACGGCGCGTTCGGTGGCATCCACGACAAGCTCGTGCGCGCTCTAGAGCGCTCCGAGCTCAACTGAAGGAGATTCGCTTTGCCTTGTGTATGCGGAATTGGTGACAGCACCGAGACTCACTGTCTGCCCATCATTAAAGGGAAGAAGCTCGCGAAGACAGCCGAAGAGCTGATGCGTGCGCGCTATTCCGCCTACGCTCTCGAGGAAGTGGATTTCATCATGGAGTCCCACACCGAAGAGGCCGGCACGGACGTCGACCGCGAGAGCACCGCGCAGTGGAGCAAACAGAGCGAGTGGCTTAGCCTGGAAGTGCTTGCCACTGAAGGCGGCGGCGAAGGCGACAGCGAAGGCACTGTCGAGTTCTTGGCCAAGTACAAGGTGAAGAACGTCGTCGTCGAACATCGTGAGCGAGCGACCTTCGAAAAACACGGCGACAAGTGGCTCTTCGCCGACGGCGAGCAGATCGCCGGGCCGCCCGTGAAGCGTGAAGAGCCGAAGGTCGGACGCAACGACCCATGTCCCTGCGGTAGCGGTAAGAAATACAAGAAGTGCCACGCGGCGTGAGCCGCGCCGCAAGCATCGACGCTGACGAAGCGCTGCGCCTGGCGCAGGTTGCACTGACCGTGGCGCGGCAGGCCGGCGCGCTCGCCCTGAGCGGCTACCGCAAGCCCCACAGAATCACGGAAAAGGGCGAGAAAGATCTGGTCACGGAATTCGATCTGTCCACGGAGCGCCTCGTACGTGAGTTGCTTTCAAAGCAGACGCCGCAGATCCCCGTCTTCGGCGAAGAAGAAGGGGGAAACGTCGGCGAAGGGCCGGCGTGGTACTGCGACCCCATAGACGGCACCGCCAACTACGCCCATGGGCATCCGTTCTGGGCCGTCAGCATTGGGCTGATGTCCGGTTCCCGTTCGCTGCTCGGCGCCGTGACCGCGCCCGCCCTGGGCATCGAGTGGCACGGCGTCGCGGAGCAGTGTGCCTATCGCAATGCGGAGCCCTGTCGGATCAGTACGCGTACGGACTTCGGCAGTGCACTGGTCGCAACGGGGTTTCCTCGAAAGCGTGACGTTGCGCCCGACAACAACTTTGATAGTTTCGTTGCGGTGAAGAAGCGCGTGCAGGGCGTGCGCCGTTGCGGCTCTGCGTCCATCGACGTGTGCCTGGTGGCTGACGGAACCTACGACGCCTTCTGGGAACGCAAGCTGTCGACTTGGGATTTGGCCGCGGGTGTGGCCATCGCCTTGGGAGCCGGCGCCCAGGTGACGGACCTGGCGGGCGGCGCGCCGGACCTTTCGAATGGGCACGTGGTCGTTTCCAATGCACACCTACATGCACATTTGCTGAGGGTACTCTCAGCGGATTGAGGGCGCTTCATTAAGCGGCGCCGCAGCTTCGTTGGCCGCTTTTGCCGCTCAGACTCACTGCTCGGAGATTTCCCGTGCAGTTACCGGCGCATAGCGCCGTGTTGGCACCGCGAATCTCTGGCCCGTTTGGCGAAAACCCGCGATGATATTGCGCATGGGCGCCGACGACGAGCGGTCGAGCGGACTGTTGCCTCCGCCGCCTTCTGAACGCGGGAGTCAGTCTGACGACAAGAGGGTGCGTCCGGCGCCGCCGCAGAAGGTATCGCACGTCGCAAAAACCGTGCGTCCGCCTATGTCGACCCTCAGTGGCGGCTTCGGAGACGAGGCACCCACCCGGCCGGCTGCGGACTTCTTACACACCACCTCGAGTCGTTCGCGTCCGCCCAATCCGTCCCGCCGCCCGCCCACATTGCGCCCGCTCTCGATGCGCCCACGAAACGCGTCGGGTGCCGGGGCGGATCCCGCTGTGCTGTTCGTCGCGGCGCCGCCCGCGCTGCTCGAAGCCCTTGAGCCAGCGCTCGTACGCCACAAGCTATACGTCGAGACTTGCAGTGCCGACGATGCCGTAGACGCAGTGGTGGTCGCCGCGCCGGACCTGGTGGTGCTCGCCGGCGATGCGGCAAAAGAAGGCGGGCTCGGAGTCCTAGCGCAGCTCGCAAACTCGCCGCATACGTCCGTCGTGCCCGTCGCGCTGCTCAGTGACGATTCGGCACTCGAAGCGCGTTTGCGTGCGTTCCGCCATGGCGCCGCGGCGGTGATCCCCAAGTCGGCGAGCGTGGACGCCATTGCCGAACGCATCGCCCGC
This sequence comes from uncultured Polyangiaceae bacterium, assembly GCA_965369205.1. GTDB lineage: Bacteria > Myxococcota_A > Polyangia > Polyangiales > Polyangiaceae > JACKEA01. The sequence continues at coordinate 29,218 of CBDUPW010000040.1, forward strand.
CTGGCTCGCGAAATCCCGGACCGCGGGGGTTCGGAGCTTGGCGACATTGGGGAGTCGACGCTGGAGGAGCTGGTGCGCGCCCTCACCAAGCAGCTCAAAACCGGAATTCTAAGCGTGCACACGGGCGCCGGAGACGACACCGAAACTCTGCGGCTCGTGCTCGGCGCCGGGCGACCCTTGACCGAGGCCATCGAAGACTTCGTCGACCGCGTGCGCAGCCAAGTGGTGATGGCCGAAGCGCTGCGCTGGGAGTTCGACGAGCATGCGGGCGGCACGATCCAGCTCTTGGGCGGCGACGATGCTGTGAGCAACGCCGGCGAAGAAGACATCGCTGGCATGCGCATCTTGCTGGCGGACGACGACGCCGCTCGGGCCGACGCGGTGGCGCGAGAGCTGCGAGATCGCGGCGTGACGCTGGTGGTATCGGATCTCGACCCCAGCGACGTACGCTTCGCGCGTTTGCGGCAGCTCGATCCGGGCATCTTGCTTGTGGGCGAAGAGCACGCGCGAGGCAAGGGCTATCAACTGATGCGCCGCTTGCGCAGCGACTCGCGCTTGAAGTGGTCGGCGTTGCTCGTCGTGCGTTGGAACGAGGTTTGGACCGAAGACTCGCCCATCGCGGGAGTGGATCGCATCCTCGGGACGCTGGCGCAATTAGCCGAGCCGGAGCAATCCGCGCGTCAGCGGGCCAGTGCCGGCGTGGCCTTCGATACGCGTCTGGAGATCATGGGGCCCGCGCGGATCTTGCGAGCCATCGCTGCGTCGACGCGCACGGTGCGCATGACCGTGACCAATCCCCGCGCGCACATCCAGGTCGACGTGTCTGAGCAACTGATCGTGGGCAGCATGTGCCATTTGCTCGACGGCAGCGCCCGCGTGCTCGAAGGGCCCACCGCGCTTGCGGCGCTCTTGGTGCTGTCCTCCGGGCGCGTGCGTGTGGAGCCCGTGGAGCAGCCCGCCACGGCGAACATCATGTCCACCGTGGACGTCGCTCTGAACTCCGCGGATGCCGAACCGCCACCCATCCCGCCAAGCATTCCGCCCCAAGAAGCGCGCAAACCGTCGCCAAGGGAGAGCATCGCGGATCCCGATGCAGGGGCCCAGGCCATTGGGCGCGACCTGGATCGGGCCGCAAAAGACTTGAAGCGAGGCCGCGGTCCCTTTGGGCTCAAGCCTTGGCAGCTGGCGCTGCTCGCCGGCGTACAGATCGTGATCGTGACGGCGTTCGTGATTTGGTTCGTGAAAACACGGCCAAAGCCCGGGGCCGAGGCGGGCACATCGGCTGTGGCGTCGACGCCCGCGGCGCCGACTGCGAGCGTCGGGGGCAGCTCTGTTCTCGCGCTGGCCTCCGCTGCGCCCTCCGCTTCTCCCGCTGCGTCTGCAGCGCCCACGAAGCCCGCCCTATCCGACACCGACGCGGAGCCCCTGGAAGCTGCGCCCACTTGCGCCAAGCTGCTCGCCACGACGGAGCCACCCCCTGGGGTTTATCCGGGTGCGGCCTATGCGCAGTTGCGAGCCGCGCGCAAAGCGCTGGTTCGCGGCGATCTGGAAGAGACGCAGCGTGCCTACTGTCGCGCGATCCGTTTCGACGCATCCAACATGCAGGCACACGTGGAGCTTGCGCGCACCTTGCTCATGCGCCGGGATGGCCGTGGCGCAGCCGACGCAGCGCGAGCTGCGCTGAAGCTTTCTGCCGAGGACCGCGGCGCCTTGCTGGCGTTTGCGGATGCCCTGACCATGATTGGCAAATTCGACGACGCAAGGGACCCGCTGATGCGGGGAAACGGCCTGCCGCTCAATGACGAGTCCGGCCGCGCCAGTCTGGCAAAGACGCAGCTGGCCTTGGCCGACAAGGCCCAGCGCCGCCAGGACTACTACGCCCAAGAGCGTTTCGCGCGACGCGCATTTGTATTGGCGCCAGACGAAGCCCGTGCCGCGGCCGGCGTCGCTACGGCGCTTTCCAAGCTGGACAAGGGCGAGGCCGCCGCCATCTGGGCACGGCGCAGCGTGAAGATCGCGCCGGGCAATATCCGCTATCGCGTCTTGCTCGGCGACGCCCTGCTCAAGGCCGGACAGCGCACCGCAGCCATCGCCGCCTGGAAAGAGGCGGAGACCTTGGACCCCGACGACCCCGAGCTGCGCGCGCGCCTGATTGGCATGCGCTGAGGGAACCCGCAACTGTCGGACGTTGCCTGCGCCGAGTGGTTTCGAGTCGACGAATTTGTCCTTGAGAACTCGATGACCGCGTGGTTTTTCGCGGATCTGCTCATGGCCCCGTTCCTGCACTAGCTCCGGGAATGGAACTGGGGGAGCAGCGGTGTCCGGTGTGCTTGGTTGCCAACCTGGAGGCATGGGAATGGGCCTGCTCGGACTGTCAGCGTGCGAAGTACGCGGCGGACGGTTCGATCCAGAAGAGCGAGCTGGTGCGGCGCTACGAATCGGTGTGTTGCGTCATCTCCGGGGTGCGCGCGCTGTATCGGCCGTGGGCGCCGGGGCCCGTGCCTGCGCGGGATGATGCCTCGCCTCAAAGCGGCGTGACCACGACGTTGCCTCAGCTGCCGCGGGTTGCCGGGCGGGATTAGCGCCCTTGGGTCGCACAGTGCCACGACCCAAAAAACCAAAGGCAGAAACTCGAGCAGGGGTTGATGCTGGGCGGGTCAGACATGCCCGCCGCAGCGTCGCCTCACTGGCAGGAGCAGAAGGCGTTTTCTTTGGCTTCCCCGGCGCAGATTAGGTCCCAAGAGTGATTGCAGCAGAAGGGATCACGTTTGCACACGGCGTCGGCGCAGCTAGAGCAGGTGGTTGGCAAGGCGCCACCTTCGGCGCATTCCGAGTGTCCGCAACTGTTGGCGCCACCGGCGCAGAGGCCGGTGCAGGCGCTGCCCGGGAGTGTGGCCACGCGCTCCACACAAGCGGCGTCCCAGTTGGATGTGCAGCATTCGGGGATCTCGAGGCAGATCCAGTTCACGCAGTTGTCGCAGGTGGGATCGAGGGCGGCGCCTTCGGTGCAGGGGCTGTGCTCACAGGTGCCGACGGTGGGCGGATCACACTTGAGGCTGCGCGGCGAGCCGCCCAGCAAGCGCGGCTTTTCGAGTCCGGCGCCGAGCGCGTATACGTACACGCGGTGCGACAAGCCATCGAGTAGCTCTTCGGGCGGCGCTGCGATGAAGCCGTGGAAACACGAGCCGCCTTTGGGACACAGGTCCGGGCGTTTGTGATTGGCCTTGAGGGTGAGCAGCACCTGGGGCGGCGCTTCTTGGGACTGAGTCTGCGCGTTTTCCGGCAACGGGCGATCCGTGGTGATGGCGACTTCCAATGAGGTCTCGGGATTGGCTGGGTCCCGGGCGAAGCCGGAGATCTCTTCGCAGCTTGCGGTCTCTAGCTCGCCCTCGAGTTCCTTTTCTTCGACGTCGTTGACGAGCTTGCGACGGATGGGAATGTACGCGGCGCCGATGGAGCGCGCCCGGTGAACACAACCGGTGTTGCAGCTAGCGCATTCGTAGACAAGCGCCTGTCCGTTGTTGAGCCACTTCTCGAACAGCACGATGTGTCCGCCACTCTTGCCGCGGTAGACCAGGGCGTCGCCGCGTTCCATCTCGTCGCGGCTGCCCAAGCGGAACCAGTCCTTCTCTTCGTTGCGGAAATTGTGGGTGCTGTAGCGCTCGTTACCCAGCTCGCGATTGACGGGGTTGGGGCGCGGGGCCTGCCACACTTGTTGCACGAAGCCGGAGCAATCCATGCCCCACTCGGGCCCACCCTTGCTTGCGCTGTGACAGGAAGGCTCCAGGCAGGCTTTGTGACAGACGCCGGGGAAGTTTGGACCGCTGGGATCCCAGGTGGCTCCGCCCCAGCGATACGAATAGCCCATGCCGCTTGCCGCGATGCTGATGATCTCTTCCCGGGTCATCGGTGCCAGCGCGCCGGACGCTGGCGGCGGCTCAGTGGTCGGTGGCTCCGGTGTCGGCGCGGGCGGTGGGGGTGCGCCGCTGCAGGCCGCCCCCGTGCGCACTTCGATGTCCGCTCCGTAGTAGAAGCGCAGGATGTCCAAGTGGCTCTTGCCCTGTTTCTCAAGACAGACGGAGCCGTTCTGGGACATGCAGCCACGGTTCTGTCCGAAGACGCCGCCGCCTTTGGGGATGTAGCCGAGCTTCGACATCTTCACAGACGCGCCGGACAGCCCGTCGTTGTAGGTGATGTACTTCTCGATGTTGACGCTGGACTTGCCAACGCAGCTGGTTGAATCCGGACTCGCGTCGCCGGATACGTAGAAGCCGTAGGTGACCAGGCCCGAGTGGGTCAGGTACTGGTAGGCGGTTTCTTGCACCGCTTGGTAGTGCAAGGCGCTGGGTTTGCGACTGCAGCTCATGACTTGGCAGCCCTGGCTGTCGCAGATCGATCCGTCGCCAAGCGCCTCGTAGTAAGTGACGGAGCGGGCGGCAATGGCCTGGGCTTTGAGGGTTTCGAGGCCGGCAGAACCGGACGCCTCGCAGGCGATTACGTTGGGCAGATACTCGCTTTCGATGTCCAAGTTGCCCGTGCCGGTCACCAAGATCGAACACACTGCCTTGGTCGGCGCGTTGACTTCGGCAAGCTGCTGCGTGCCGGTGCTTTCGTCGGTGTCTGCGCCAGCGCAGGCAACGCCGATGGCAAGGGGAGCTAGCAGTGCGCAGATGCGAGTGAACAGGCGCTTCATGGCGTCACCTCTTCCACGCGCACGCCACTTTCGGTGAAGCGCATCCAATACAACTTGCCGTTCGGTGCCGAACGGGCCCAGCGGAAGCTCTCTTCGACGCCCTCGTTCCCGGCAAGCTCCTTGCGCGACTTCTCTTCGCCGTCTGTGCCGACCTGAATGAAGAGCACGCTTTCCCCAGCTTCGCCTTCGGTCTTTGCGACGCGGGCGAGCACCCAGAGTTCGTCAGGCTTCGGGGATTGAAAGAGCCGCCACTCCAGCGCGCTCTGACCGAAGTCCACCTGACCCAGTGCGGTGCGCGGGCCACCCTCTGCGGGCGAGCGATACAAAGTCGTGAGCTGCGACGTCTTGCGCTGCAGGCTGTAGTGGAAGTCACTCAGCAGCAGAGTGGCGGGCGCTGACTCTGGAGCGATCGTCTTGCCCTCGGTGTCGGCAACCTTGACCGAGTACTCTCCGTCGACTTCGACCCAGACCGCGTCGGAGACTTCGAGGGCCGTCACCCGCGCTGCGGGCACGCCCAGGGGCTGCAGCGCGGTCTCGCCGAGGCTGCCGCCGCTTGCGTCCAGGTATTTGATGGCGCCCTTCTCGTTGTCCAAAAGCGCGAAGCCACCCGCGGGCAAGAGCGCAATGTCGTCGAAGCGTCCAGCGGGCAGCGCGACCGGGTCGGTGGCCTTGCCTTTCACGTAGCCGGCGATGCGCGTGTTCAGCGCGTCGAGCAGGTACACGCTGCCGGCGTCGTCGACGGCGAAGCTGCGCACGGACGTCGGCGCGCCCTCTTCGGGGATCTCGTTGCCGACATCGCCTTTGCCGCCGCCCCAGTTGGCAACCGCCGGTGCGGAGGGTTTGGGTTTCGGTGCAGTCGACGAATCACAAGCAAACGCTAAGAAAAGCAGACACAACGCGGCTTTGGTTCTCACGCTGGCAGTATACGCGCCGGGGGTAGGAGATCCTCCCGAAATGTAAGTGCTTTCGGTAAGTTGAAGCTGCGCGGAAACTTTACAGTCTGCGCGTTACGGAATGATGCGATCGGGGTCGCCCAGAAACTCGAAGTGCATGGTGTCTTCCAACGCATCGCGCCCGAGCCAATAAAACCCGTAGCGTTCGAAGGCGTCGACCCAGCATTGCGTCAGTTCGGCTTTGTCGATCACCGCCTTGATGTCCTTTTTGCAAGACGGATGATTGGGCCAGGGGTCCACACAGCCACAACACGGGTTTTTTTCAGGATCGATGTCGATGGCAATGCCGAACAAGTGATTGCTGACTTCGCCTTGGCGATAGGTGTTGGCCTGTCGGAAGCCACCAATGGCCTTGGCTGAATATCGTCGGCTCTTTCCGTTGCAATTGAGCTTGATGCGCTTCTCCACGCAGCTGATCGCGGGCACGATCTTTTCGTGGACTTGGATGGGAAGTCCCATGAAGCGGGTCTGCTTGGCTTGGCTGTAGGCGCTGCTCGGGTTGAGCTTTTCGAAGGGCACGCCCTCGATCTTGCCGTAGTGCTCGATGCGCCACTTCAGCGCCTTTTGATGGGGCTGCGCGCGCAATTGTCCGTTCACCACGAAGCGGTCTCGCTTCAAGAAGTTCTTGGCGCGCTGCAGTCGGCAGACGCCGCGAAACTTCTTGGGCTTCTTCGGGGTGCTCTCCGTCTTCTTGGAGCTCTTCTTGTTGTTGCTCTTCTTGGCGCTTTTCTTCGCGCTCTTGGTCGCGGAGTTCTTCGCGGTCGTCTTCTTGTCACCCTTGCTCTTCTTGCTCTTCTTGTCCTTCTGGGTGGACTTTTTCTGGGCGGCCAGCGTGGTTTTGCCGCGGGCTTCGGCGTCCCCGGCACCCGGGCCGAGACACAGGGAAAGAGACACCAGACACAAGGCGGAGAGGCGACGAGCGAGCATGGAACGGGACAAGGGCTAGCGCGCCCCCGGGGGGCGGGCCAATAAAGAGCGAGAAACGGGCATAATCGTTGGTTTTGCAGACAATTTGCGTTTGGAGGGGGGAGGGGCCAGGTTAGGGCGCATGGCGCCAGAGAGCCTATTCGACGAGCTCGGCGGCGAGCCCATTCTCAGAAAGATCATCGATCGTTTCGTGGAAAAAACCACGGCCGACACCATGATCGGCTTCTTCTTCATTGGTGTGGACAAGACCCGCTTGAAGGAAAAGGAATACGAGTTTGCCGCGCGTCATCTGGGCGCCAAGATCCCATACACGGGCAAGAGCGTGCAGGAAGCCCATAAGCGCCACCCGATCATGGGCGGGCAGTTCATGCGCCGTTTGCAGATCTTGAAAGAAGTCTTGGACGAGGCGGCCGTGCCCGCTGCCGTCAAGGAGCACTGGGTAGAACACACTCTAAAGTTGCAATCCCTGGTCACGGGAGACGCGGCTGGAAGCTGCAATCCCGACGCCGCACGCGCTCGGGTAGAGGAAGGCGAAAGTTGATGCGACGGGGCGCAAGCATGCGGGGCACGTTTATGGTGGCTGTGAGCGCAGCGGGCTTGCTCGTGATGGGTTGCGGCACCGCCGGCTCCGCATGGATGGCAGAGCCGTTGACGGGGCCCGACGATCAAGAAGAGTGGGACGACGCTTACAAGACGCCGACCAACGCTTCGCCCGGCGTGGCGCCGAAATCCACAAAGCGCCCGGGGCCTGCGTCGCGCGCCACGGGAGCCAAGCAGATCACCGGTGGCGGAGCCCGGCCCCCGCCCAAGCCGGCCAAGATCGAGGGCAAGATCTTGGGCAAGTTCCGCAACACCTACTACGACTTCCCGGCGGAGCGTGACTACACCGGGCCGCGGGTGGCGCTCAAGGATCCAAAGTGCAACACGATCAA
>CBDUPW010000041.1:0-35877 GCA_965369205.1 uncultured Polyangiaceae bacterium
GGGGGGGGGGGGGGGCGCGGGGGCGCGCGAGGGGGGAACGCTGTGAAAAAATTGATATGTATGCTGAGTATTTTTTCCGACCGGCTTCCCCCCTCGGACGCCGTGTTTCCGAATCGGATTTCCGCGGCGTGCGCTTGCGTGTTCGAGTCGCCGGCCCGACTACCACTTGATGGAAGCCCGGGAGCGCGCTTGCGCCGTGCTCCGCGCAAGCGCAAGATCCACTCAGCGATCCAACATGCAAGGCGGACCCTATCGAGCACCGGCGCCAGCGACGCCAAAGCCCACGAACCTTGAGCGTCTCGTCATGCGAATGCGCGGCCGCCGCGCGGAGCTGCCGCCGGCGCGACACGCCCAGTTCGCGCCGGAGCGGACATCTGTAGACCCTGCGGGCGCGCTCGGCGCTGGCGTGGCCACGCTCGCGCTGTTGGTCCTCGCTGGCGTCGCGGTGCTCTACTTCGTCGGCTTCCTACCGGGCAAATCGGTCAGTTCTGCTCCAGCGCGCGCTATTCCGGCATCCGACGCGGGAGCCGCAGACGGATACGGATCGCCACCTCGAGGCAGGTTGAAGATACCGCTGTGAGCGGCCGGGAAGGCGCCGCCTGCGGACCTGGCCCGCGGCGCCACGGCAACAAATCGTGCTCGCATCAGCGGGCGGATTGTGGGATCAACGCGGTCGAGACCTGCCATCTGAACATCCAACCTGAGAGAACTCGATGACCGATCCCCTCGCCGCCCCCGCCGATGTTGCTGCGCCGCCCGCAGACGCCACCAAAACCGCCAGCGGACTGGCCTACAAGTCGCTTCAGTCTGGTACCGGTGACAGCCACCCCGGACCCACCAGCAAGGTCGAGGTCCACTACACAGGATGGACCACCGACGGGAAGATGTTCGACAGCTCCGTGCAGCGTGGCCAGACCATCTCGTTCCCACTCAACGGCGTCATCAAGGGCTGGACCGAAGGCGTGCAGCTGATGAAAGTCGGCGACAAGTTCCGCTTCTGGATCCCCGCGGGCATGGCCTATGGCGAAAACCCCGGCGGCGGTCGCCCCGGTGGCATGCTCGTATTCGACGTCGAGTTGTTCAAGATCAGCTGAGTCGTCAAACCGTCGGGGCGAAGTGCTCCCTCGGGTGAGCTACTTCACCGTGATCCCGTTCAGTTCGTAGCGACCGCCCTCGCGCTTGTTAAAGCTGAGCTCGAGGTTGAGCCCTTGGTATTTGTGGTCACTCTCGCTGCCGCCGCTGTCGTAGAGCAGATAGTCGTCGGAGTCGCGTGCTCGACGATGCGCAATCTTTCCGCTCAAGCCCAGCGCCTTGATCAGCGGGTCGGCGTCTATCTGCGTGCGCGCGGTCCAGATGTCGGTGCCGGAGCGGGTGCCGCCGATGGATCGCTTCGAGAGTCTGAAGCGCTCGCCATCGAGACCTAGCTGTTTGGCAATCGAGTCCGGCTCGGTGGATAGCAAGCTGCGGTTGGCCGACAACTTGGCGAGACCCGCAAGCAAGAGCTTCACGGCCACCTCGTCGTGTTTCACTGGCACTACTTCGGGCGGCATCGTGATGATCGCGTCTTCACGCAGCTCGTTGCCCGCCACGATCGGCGTAACCACCGCGTCCTTAGGCAGACTGGAGTAGTCGATGCGAACACCGATCATCGCTTTGCCGGGTCCCCAGATATCGAGAGCGCCCGTCTTTTCATCGGAGCCGAGAAACCAGATGCGATGGCGCCAGGCGCCGCGACTTGCCATGCCTGCAACGGGCCTACTGACGTCCATCACGCGGCCCAGATCTTGTGGACTCACGCCCGCGGGGAACTCGAGCAGCGCGGTTGCTGGGCCCGAGAACCTGAGGGTGTAGCCGTCTTGCAGCGCGAGTTCCTTGCGCACCTCAGCAACCGGCTTGAAATACAGGGCCGGCTCGCAAGTGAGGCGACGCAACACGTGCGCCAGTTGTTGCGCGGGAGGGGTGTGAGTCTTGGCCAAGTCCCTGCACTTCGCCTCGAAGGGGCCTGGTTTCGCCGCCGCCAGGTGGGTGAGTTCGCTGGCCTGTTCGGCAGGGACGACCGGCGCAGTCGTTGTTACCGCCGGGGGCGAGGCTGACGCTCCGGCCGGGTTTGCGGCCGGGGGCGTATTCGCCGAGTTCGCGCCCTTTGCGCCTTCGGGCTTTTCAGTGCAGCCAACTTGCAGCGTGGCGACAGTGACAGCGCACAGGATCTTGCTCCACATGACCGAAGTATACGCGCTTAGGCGAAGAACGATCTACTGCGCGCGGCCGTCCCGAATGCCCATCACCGGCCAGATTAACCATGCCACTCACTCGGACGCAGCGTCGGAGGTTTGCCCAGCATCCCCGGGAGGCGCGTCAAGGCTGGCCTCCGCTTCAGCGTCGTGCGCGACGTCCGCTTCAGCGTCGTGCACGACGTCCGCTTCAGCGTCTTGTGCGGCGTCCGCTTCGGCATCCGCCGGCGCCGCGTCGTTGAACGTCGACACGCCGTCCGGTCCGGCATCGACGTCGCCAATGGTCGCGCCGCTGCCTCCGCTGTTTGGCGCGCCAGCCGCGCCGCCTGCTCCTCCGGATTGCGTGCCCCCGAAACCACCGCCGCTGCTCGCGTCCACGTTGGCAAAGCCGCCGCCAGTACCCGCGAAGCCGCCGCCGCTCTTCTCGTTGTCAGCCGGCACTTCGGGCTGCGGGTTGAGCACGCACGAGCCCACCACCAAGCCAAAGCCGACCAAGATGCTCCAGCGCGCCCGCGACATGCTCCTTCGTAGCACGGACAACAGCGCACCCAAATTCGGCCCGGGGATTTGCATTTGCTCGGATCCGGGCGATCCTTTGGCATGCGCGGCAAGTCGAGTCTGGTTCTGTGCCTCTTTCTGATGCTGGGCTGCGGCTCGGACGACGCTGATCCGGGGGCGTCCACCGGTGGAACGACGTCGGGGGGCGCGTCTTCGGGCGGTGGTAGTGGAGGCGGAGCTGCGGGCTCCGGTGGGAGCGCGGCCGGGACAACCGGTGGGGCTGCCGGCAGCGGCGCAACCGCGAGCGGTGGGTCTGGTGGCGTCGGAGGCTCGAACTGCTTCGACGCGACACGACTCTGGTTCGAGGACTTCGAGACCGGCAACTACTCGCGCTGGACGAGCACCACCTACGGCAAGGATTGGAACAACGGCTTCTGTCACGACAATGGTTTCTCGACCGCGAAGGCGAAGAGCCCCACCCATTCTCACCGTTCGGAAATCACCTGCGCGTCTACCGAGTCTCACCGTGGCTACGGAGGCCTGCAGTTCGACGGTGACAATCTGGTGCCCGCCTACACCAACAAGGGCAGCGGTATCGACGCGCCCCACGGTGTGGTGAACACCTATTGGAGCTACTTGGAAGCGCCGTACCCCTTCCAAAACGGCAAGTGGTTCAGCTTCTGGACGGTCAACAACGACTGCGGCTGGGGCGACGAGGTGCTGACCCTGGGCTTGGAGGACGCCTCCAACAAGCTCACCCCGGCTCACGTCAAGAACACCGGCGGCACGGTGACGTTTGCGCCAAACGCTCCCTCGTTTCCCATGGGAGCCTGGGCGCGCACGACTCTGTACATCAACTATCACACGGGCGTGTTCGTGGGTTGGCAGGACGGAGCCAAAGTCTTCGATGCCACCTTCAGTCGAAGCGACAAGGACATTTGTCAGTGGCACTGGGGCGCCTACGCCAACAAGGACAACGACGACGTGGTCTTGTACGAAGACGACAACAGCATCTGGAAGCTGAACGAAGCCTGGAGCAACTTCGATGTGGAGCCCTACTTCGGAGTCACACAGCCGGTTTGCTCTCCGCCTTGACCGCAGCCCTGGATCGCTGTGTCGAAGCGGCGTTCGCCGGGTTCCACTTTCCTCAGCCCAAGCGTGCTCCGGTCTCCGTTTCCTATCCGTACTGGTTGAAGCCCGAACCCTCCAGCAGACCAAACGCATCGAAAGCGCATTGACCTGAGGATCCCATGGCCGCCGAGTGTGCGGCCCCGGTTGCTCGCACGGACCGGCGGCGCAGCTTCGACCTGACACGAGCACCGCTCACGACGTCCCGAGCGAGGCTGGGTAGCACCGGGGCGACGCGACACCCGATCAGGTCTTTGGCCCCGACGCTACGTCCAGATGGCGTTTGTCCTCAGCGCTCAGGTGGATCTCCGCCATGGGCAGCAACGCTTTCAGCTGCGGTACGTTGCGCGCGCTGGCGATCACGGACGGGATGGTGGGGTGCGTTGCGCACCACGCCAGAGCGACGGCGGCCATGCTGGTGCCATATGCCTGGGCAATCGTCTCAATGGCGTCCAGCACCTTCGACGCTTGGCTCAGATCCGCGAAGCGTTCCATGCCTTCCGCCCGCGGGCTGTCCACACGGGCGCCGCCGCGATACTTGCCCGTCAAGAAGCCGCTCGCCAACGCCCAGTAGGGAAACATGGACAGCTCGTGCTGCTCACAGCAGCGTGCCAGCGCGCCTTCATAGGCGTCACGCGCCAGCAGGCTGTATTGATTCTGCGCCGCCACATACCGCGGCAATTTTTCCGCCGCGGCGATGCGTAGGGACTCCGCTAGCCGTTCGGCACTGAAGTTCGAAGCACCGACATAGCGCACCTTGCCAGCGTCGATCAGCGACTGAAACGCCCCCAAACAATCCGCGACGGGCACGCTCGGGTCGTCTTCGTGGGCGTAGTAGAGGTCGATGTAGTCCGTCCGCAGCCGGCGGAGGGAATCTTCCGCAGCAGCCACGATGTTGTCCGGCGAAAGGCCTTTGCGACTGCTGAGTTTGGCAACCTTGGTCGCGATCACGAACTCGTCGCGGCAGCCGTGCGTCGCGACGTAGCGCCCAATAATCGTCTCGGACTCGCCGCCCACATGCCCGTCCGCCCATTCCGAGTACATGTCCGCCGTATCGATGAAGTTGCCCCCCGCATCGCGATACGCACTGAGCACCGCGAAACTTTCACCGGCATCCGCCGTCCACCCGAAAACGTTGGTGCCCAGACACAGCGGAAAAACAGACAGAGACGTATGCGGCAGCAAATGCATGACGAGCGATTCCGGGGCGAAGCATAGCAGTGGACGACAACGAAAAACGACAACGCGTTCACCCAAAACCGCGCTCCACACCCGCCGAAGGCGAGGTGCATCAACCTCCCTTCACGACCGTCACTCACCACTCGCACCAACACCCGCCGAAGGCGAGGTGCATCAACCTCCCCCCACGACCGTCACTCACCGAACACCACCCTCGCACCAATCACCCGCCGAAGGCGAGGTGCACCAGCCACCCCCCACGAAATCACCGTCACCCAGCGAACAGCCCGCCGCGCCGTCACACTGTGCCCCCCCGGGTTCCCTTCCCTCCCCGCGGAGCAAAGTCGAACAAGCAGCGCAGGATGCTTTTCGGCGGCGCGAGCGAGGTGGGAGGCGCAGCAGTCCCAGCATCACAACAACGCCCACCAGCGGATCAGAGACCAAAACGTAGCCCCGAGTTAAGTCGAGCCCCCGTAGGGGGCGAGCCGAGGGGCCGGCCCCAGCAGGCGCCGACGTCCTCGCTCGCGCCGCTGAAAAGCGTCCGAGCAGCGTACGTTACCAAGCGAAGCGCCTCACCACTTCTGCTGTGGGCGTCTTCATCTTCCCCACATCCCGCACCACCCCCCGCGCTACCACACGCCCACCACGCGCGCCACCTTCGGGCCCAAGCTCCACCACGTAGTCCGCCCCTGCGATGACTTCCGGATGGTGCTCGATTACGATCAGCGTGTCTCCGCGCTCCACAAGACGATCGAGTACGCCGACGAGCTTGGCCACGTCCGCCAGGTGCAGGCCCGTCGTCGGTTCATCGAGCACGTACAGCGTCGGCTGATGTCGGGTCGTTGCCGTGAGCTCCGCGGCAAGCTTGAGACGCTGCGCTTCGCCGCCGCTGAGGGTATGCGAGCCTTGGCCGAGACAAATATAGCCGGCACCCAAGTCTACGAGCGTCGCGAGCGGTCCTGAGATCTCCGGATGGTTGACGTACAGCTGTGCGGCCTGTTCCGCCGTCAGTTGCAGCAACTCGCCAACGTTGTGGCCGAGGTAGCGCACATCGAGGGTCTGCGGTTCGAAGCGCGTGCCTTCGCAAACCGCGCAGGGCGTGGTGACGTCGGGCAGGAAGCTCATCTCGTGGGTGGTCACGCCTTGGCCCTGGCACGCGGGACAGCGCCCGCCGCGGGGCGTGTTGAAGGAGAAGCGCGCTGCGTCGAAGCCGGCCATCTTGGCGTCCGGAGTCGCTGCGTAAATCTTGCGAAGCGTATCCCAAATGCCCAGGAACGTCGCGGGCACCGAGCGCGGCGTGCGACCGATAGGCGACTGGTCCACGGCCACGGCGCGTATCAAGCGCTCTTCGCCGCTGAGCTTCTTGAACGCTCCGGGCGGTTCGGCGACCAAACCCAGCTTGGCGCGCAACGCGGGCAGCAGCACCTGGCGCACGAGGGTGCTCTTGCCCGAGCCACTCACGCCGGCCACGACGCTCATGCGTCCGATGGGGAAATCCGCGCACACGTTCTTCAAGTTGTGCTCGGCGGCGCCCTCAATGCGCAGCATCGGGTGCTTCTTCGTTACAGGGCGCGGCGTGCGCAGCGCAGGCGGCGCGGACAATGCCCGTGCCGTGGGCGACTGGGTCATCGTCAGCACGTCTTTGGGGAAGCCCGCCGCCATCACTTCCCCGCCGCGGGCTCCGCCCCCGGGTCCGAGGTCGACCAGATAGTCCGCAGCACGGATGGTGTCGGCGTCATGTTCGACGACCACGACAGTGGAACCTAAGTCCACCAAGTTGCGCAAATTCGACAAGAGCCGCCCGGTATCCCGCGGATGGAGACCGATGGTTGGCTCATCCAACACATACAGCGCGCCCGTCAATCCCGCGCCCAGCTGCGCCGCCAGACGCAAGCGCTGCATCTCGCCACCGGACAGAGTCGCGGCAGAGCGGTCCAGGCTGAGGTAGTCGAGACCCACTTGCTCTAGGAACGACAGCCGCGCGATCAGTTCTGTGACGATCGGTTTGCCGATCTTCCGCGCATCGCCGCTGAGCTTCCACTTCTTGACCAGCGCCAAGGTCGCAGAAACCGGAACCTGCACGACTTCCGCATAGGTCTTGCCGAATAGACGCACGCCCCGGGGGATGGGCGACAGTCGCGTGCCGGCACAGTCCGGACAAGGCGTCAGGGTCTCTGCAGCGGCTGTATCGCCTTTCCCAACCTTCTTTCTAGTCTTCTTCTTCTTGCGGCGACCGCGCCGCTTCTTCGGTTGCCCGATGACACCGTCTCCATTGCAGCTTTCGCAGCGCCCTTGCGCGGTATTGAACGAGAACCAACGCGGATCGAGCTCCGGGACCGAAAAACCGCAGCTTGGACAGGCGCTGATCAGCGAGAGTAGTGACTCGCGGCCTCGAGCGTCACGTAGCTTCAGCGCGCCCTGGCCCCAACGTAGGGCGCGGGAGAGTGTCTTATCGTCTAAGCTCTTCGCCGCGACCCCGTCGGCGAGCACCAAGTCGATGGTGTGTTCGACGTTGCGCTTGAGAGTGGGCGGCACATCCGTGGAGACGAGCTCGCCGTCACAGTAGGCGAGCGCAATGCCGTCGCGGGCGGCGGCAGTGAACACGTCGTAGTAAAGCCCCTTGCGCGCCCGCACCACCGGAGCAAGCAACGTGATCTTGCCGCGCCGCTTGCGCACGACATGAAATAGTGTGGTGGTGTTGCTCGCTGCGATGGGTTCGTCGTGGTCGGGACAGTGCGGCGTACCCAGCTTCGCGAACAATAGACGCAGGTAGTGCGCAACCTCCGTCACCGTCGCGACCGTGGACTTGCTGCCCGCGCGCGTGGTGCGCTGCTCGAGGGCGATGGAAGGGGGCACGCCAGTGACAGAGTCCACGTCGGGGCGCGGCAGCGTGGGCAAGAACTGCCGCGCGTAGGGCGTGAGGGTTTCCAAGAAGCGCCGCTGGCCTTCGGCAAAGACCACGTCGAAGGCCAAGGTGCTTTTACCGGAGCCGCTGGGCCCGGTGACGACGGTCAGCGCTTGGTGCGGGATGTCGACGGAAAGCTCCTTCAGATTATGTTCGCGGGCGTTTTCCACATGCAGCGCAATGGGCGGGGCCGGCGGGGGCTCGTCAATGCCGGCCTTGCTCCGCACGTTTTCGGCCAGAGACAGCCCAGTCAAGGTGTCGGCACGCTCCAGCTGCCGGGGCGTGCCCTCAAAGGCCACCTGACCACCACCGCGTCCGCCAGCGGGACCGAGATCGATCACCCAGTCCGCGGCGGCGATGACCTGAACGTCGTGCTCCACAACGACGACGCTACCGCCGCTCTTGACCAGTGCATCGAGCGCAGCAAGCACGTGTTTGACTTCGTCGGCGTGGAGGCCTGCGCTCGGTTCGTCCAACACATACAAAGTGCCGGTGTTGTTTTCCGCCAAGGCACGGGCCAGCTTGAGGCGCTGCGCTTCGCCGCCAGAAAGCGTGCTCAGGGGCTGACCTAGCCGCAAGTAGCCAAGTCCGAGTTTCTGCACTGGCCCAAGCGCGCGCAACACGGGCGTGCTGGCTGCGTACACCGACAAGATGTCGTCAATGGTCGCAGACAGCACATCGGCAATCGACAGGCCAAGGTGGTGCACCGAGAGCACGGTCTCTTTGAAGCGCAGGCCTCGACACACCGGACAGCTCAGCGTCACGTCCGCCAAGAACTGCATCTCGACGGTTTCGTGTCCTTCGCCGGCACAGGCGTCACAGCGACCGCCTTCGACGTTGAAGGAAAAGTGCGACGCCGTCAGACCGCGCGCTTGGGCTTCGGGCTCGGCGGCGTAGGCCGCGCGGATCGCGTCCCAGGCCTTGGTATACGTTGCCGCGTTGCCGCGGGAAGTGCGACCCAAAGGCGCTTGGTCGACCAACACGATGCGACGCAGTGCTTCGGCACCTTCGACGGCGTCGTGATCTCCGGGTAACTCGACGTCTAGAGCACCGAAGCGCCGCGCGAGCACTCGATACAAGACCTCGTCGGCGAGGGTGCTCTTGCCGGAGCCGCTCGGCCCCGTGACGGCGCACACCACCCCCAAGGGCACGCTTACAGTGACGTGTTTCAGGTTGTTGGCGCGCGCCCCGCGCACCAGCAAGAACCCAGTCGGTTTGCGCACCCGGCCCGTGCGCGGATGATGAGCCAGGGCTCGGGCCGTGGCGCCGCCCAGTGCCGCAACGTCGTCGGGGGGACCGTCGAATACCAGGGTGCCACCGGCGTCTCCCGCTCCAGGCCCCAGCTCCACCACGCGGTCTGCCTCGCGGATCAGGGCGGGATCGTGTTCCACTACCACCACGGCGTTGTTGCGTCGCGAGAGTTCGCGCAGCACATCCACCAAGGGCGGGACGTCCGACGGGTGCAGACCCACCGTGGGTTCGTCGAGCACGAACAGCGCGTTGCAGAGCGTCGTGCCCAGCGCTGCCGTGAGTGTCACCCGTTGAGCCTCACCGCCGGAGAGGGTGCGGGCTTGACGATCGAGGGTCAGGTAACCGAGCCCCACGCGGTTCAAGTAGTTCAAGCGCGCGGCGATCTCCTTGCGCGCCAGTTCGCCCTGACCCGTGCGGGTCTGGATGCGCTCGATCTCGGCGCAGGCGCCCGCGATCTCCAGTGAATGCCAGCGCGCGATGTCGAGGCCGCCGACGCGATACGAGAGCGCGCGCTCGTTCAGGCGTCGCCCGTGGCACACTGAACACCGGTCGTAGGAGCGGTAGCGAGCCAAGAGCACGCGCACGTGCATCTTGTAGGTGCGTGTCTCGAGCCACTTGAACCAGCCGCGCACGCCTGGGAAAAGACCGTCGTCCCAGCTGCCGTCTCCCTCCAAGATGATGCCCTGCTGTTTCGAAGACAGCTTCGCGAACGGCACATCCATCGGGATATCGTGGCGGCGACACAGCTTGGCCAGCTCCGAGCGCTCCCAGGTCGTGCTCTTGCCAGCCCAAGGCCGCACGGCGCGGCCCTTCAACGTTTTTTGCGGATCCGGCACCACCTTGTTCCAATCGATGCCGATGGTGCGCCCGAAGCCGCGGCACTCGGGGCACGCGCCCAAGGGAGACTCGTAGGAAAACAGGCCAGCCCGGGGCGGCTCGAGCTCCCGGGCGCACTCCGGACAAGAGATCCCTCTGCGCAGGCTCAGGCTGAAGTCTTCGCCGTATGCATGTGCGGAGCCGTCCGAGGCGGTGAACGCCTGCTCCACACTTTGGGCCAGGCGCTTTTTTTCTTTCGCTTCGAGCTTCAGGCGATCGACGATCACATACGCGGCGTCGTGCACGAGCACTTCCGAAGGTTTGATCGAATCGAGATCCCGCGTCTTGCCGTCGAGCCACAGGCGTCGATAGCCGTCTGACATCAGACGTTCACGCACTTCGAGGTAGTGCTCGGCGTCGCGCATCCGGATCGGATAGGTGATCACAGCGCGCTGCCCGTGCGCGTGGGACAGCACGCGCATGGCAGCGTCCGCAACGTCCATACGCACACCCTCGGCGTCGTGCACGGGGCACACCGGGTGCGCTTCGCGAGTAAACAGCGCCGAAAGGTACGGCTCCAGATCTGCCATGGTGGCGACGGTGGAACGTGAGCTCTTTACGGGCGCGCGTCGATCCACCGCGACGCCCGCGGCCACGGGCTCGAGGCGATCCATCGGTGGCCGCTCGATGCGCTCCAAAAACTGACGCGCGTAGGGGCTGAAGCTCTCCACGAAGCGGCGCTGACCTTCAGCGTACAGCGTATCGAGGGCCAAACTGCTCTTGCCCGCGCCACTCACGCCGGTAAGCACGACCAGCTCGCCCGGACGCAGCGTCAGGCTCAGATCCTTGAGATTGTGCGTGCGGGCACCTTCGAGGGAAATCGGCAGCATCGGAGACTAATCGCGTATAGCGAACGCTGGGGGCGGCTGACAGCGGAAGAATGCGCGACGGGCTGTTCGCGTTGCCTGCAGCAAATCCCGCGCGTATGAACGGCTCCTGCGCGCCCGCAAGAGCTACGGACCCGTGCAGCACGCCGAGCTGAGATCGTGATTTCGCTGCAAGACGTCAGTAAGAATTGGGCGGATGGATCCGCGGCGTTGCGCTCGGTCAGTTTGGAGCTGGCGGCCGGTGAATTCTTGGCGTTGGTCGGCAAGTCCGGCTGCGGCAAGACGACCACGCTAAAAACCATCAATCGATTGGTAGACCCTAGCTCTGGGCGCGTCTGCGTGGACGGCAAGGACATCTCGGAAACGGATCCCATCGCTTTGCGCCGCAGCATCGGCACGGTGTTCCAACGCTTCTTGCTCTTCCCACACATGACCGTCGCAGAGAACGTCGGACTCGTGCCGGAACTCTGCGGCTGGTCGGCGGCTCGCATCCGCGAGCGCGTCGAAGTGCTGCTCGAACTCGTCGAGCTTCCCAGCGCAACGTACGCGACGCGTTTGCCGCGTGAGCTTTCCGGCGGCCAGCAACAGCGTGTGGGCCTTGCGCGGGCTCTGGCCGCTCGGCCAAAGGTGCTGCTGATGGACGAACCCTTCGGCGCCCTTGACCCGATGACCCGGGACAGCCTGGCCGACGCGTTCCGACGCCTGCATACGGAGCTTGGTCTCACCACCCTGATGGTCACCCATGACATGAGCGAGGCGCTGGTGATGGCAGATCGCATTGCGGTGATGGACTCAGGGCGGATCCTGCAGGTGGACACGCCGTCGGCTCTTCTATCCAACCCAAAACACGAAATCGTACGCAAGTTCGTTGGGTCTCCTCAGGCGAAGTCGAAACGGCTGAGGGATCTCAGCTCGGATCGGGGCCCATGAGCGAGGGTTTCGCCGAGCAGCTGGAGCGACTGCCCCGATATCTGGGCGCGCATGTGACTCTTGTGGCCCTGGCATTGGTGCTCGGCACGCTGATCGCGCTGCCGACGGCGGTGCTGGTTGCGAAATCCCGCGCGCGGGTGGTCGTGCTCACCGTCGCTGGCGTGGTGCAGACCATTCCGAGCCTGGCGCTGCTGGCGTTGATGGTGCCATTGCTCGGCGCCTTCGGGTTTTGGCCCGCGCTGGTCGCATTGGTGCTGTACAGCGTGCTGCCCATGCTGCGCAACACCATCACAGGCATTGTGGGCGTGGACCCGCAGCTTGTGGAAGCGGCCCGCGGCCTTGGCATGACGAACACTCAGGTGCTGCGCCGAGTCGAGCTGCCGCTGGCGCTTCCGATCATTGTCGCGGGCATGCGCACCTCGGCGGTCTGGGTCGTCGGCGTCGCGACGCTATCCACGCCGGTGGGGCAAACCAGCTTGGGCAACTACATCTTCGGCGGCCTGCAGACGCGGAACTGGACGGCGGTGCTCTTCGGTTGCGTCTTTGCTGCGCTGCTCGCGGTGGTATTGGACGCGATCCTGGCACTGCTCGAGCGCGGTGTGGCGGGACGTCGACGCAGGCAATTGTGGGCTGGCTGCATCAGCCTGGTCGCGGTGCTCAGCATGGGCGCGCTCGCGCCCGTGGTGTTTGCGCCACGCGTGCGCGCGGTCGCGGCGCCAGCCGCTGCTGACGGCGCGTCACCCGCAGCGGAAGTGACCACTGTGCGCGTCGGGTCGAAGACCTTCACGGAGCAATACATTTTGGCAGCGTTGATCGAGAAGCGACTGACGTCCGCGGGCTTGCGCATCACGCGCGCGGAGAGCCTCGGCTCCACGGTGGCATTCGATGCGCTCGGGAAAAGCCAGATCGATGTGTACGTCGATTACTCGGGCACGCTGTGGGCGAACGGCATGAAGCGAACCAAGCCCGAGGCTGCCTGGCGCGTCGAAGCCAAACTGAGCGCATGGTTGGTCGAGAAGCACGGCATCCGCAACTTGGGGCGGCTCGGTTTCGAAAACGCCTACGCACTGTCCATGCGACGAGATCGCGCGCAAGCCCTCGGGATCGTCAGCATCACGGATCTCGCGAAACACGCGGCGGCCCTGGAGCTCGGCAGTGACTACGAATTCTTCGAGCGCCCGGAGTGGCGGCGACTCCGCGACACCTACCAGCTGCGCTTCCGCGCCAAGACAAGCTTCGACTCCACCTTCATGTACGAAGCCGTTGAGGAGGGCCGCGTCGACGTGATCACAGCGTTCTCCAGCGACGGCCGCATCGCCGCCTACGATTTGATTACCCTTTCGGATCCAAAAGGCGCCTTTCCGCCCTACGACGCCCTGTTGCTGCTCTCCCCCCGGGTGGCGTCCAATGCCCGCGTCGTCGCGGCGCTGACGCCTTTGATCGACTCGATTCCCGTGGCTGCAATGCGGCAGGCAAACTTGCTGGTCGATCGCAACGAACACAAGAAAACCCCGGCACAAGCGGCGGAGCTGCTCTTGGCGCCGCCGGCCGTCCGCGGCGCGAAGTAGCGAAAGCGTGCACTGCGGCCTTGCCAAACACCGCAAAAACCGCGTAATCCGGCTGCGCAGTGGCCAAGAAGCGCGTCGACAAGAAGGAGTACGGTGACCGGGTCGTCGCGACCAACCGGCGCGCTCGCCACGACTACGAGCTGCTCGACGGCACCGAAGCCGGCATGCAGCTGATCGGCAGCGAGGTCCGCGCGCTACGCGAAAACGGCGGAGACTTGAGCGAAGCTTGGGTCGACTTCAATCGCGGGCAAGCATGGCTCAAAGGCATGCGTATCCCCATGCTGAAACACGCGGCGTTTGCCCACGAAGAAAAGCGCAACCGCAAGCTGCTCTTGCACCGCGCGCAGATCGAAACGTTACGCGGATCTGTGGAACGCGAGGGGCTCACCCTGATCGCCACCAAGTGTTATTTCAAGGACGGCCGCGCCAAGGTCGAGATCTGCTTGGCACGCGGCAAGAAGCAGCACGACAAGCGTCACGCGATCAAAGCGCGAGATGCCGACCGTGAAGCGCGCGCCGCGATCAGCCGAGGGCGCAAAGGATGAGCATTCTATCCTTAGCCTTGCAGGGCGATGGCACGGCGACCATCGAGACAAGCGACGGCCTCAGCACCACGCTACACGCAAGCCGTGCGTTTCCACCCGGGTCGACCCTGCGCGGCGTGGTCGCAGGAGAAACTGCCCTGTACGAAGTCAAAGTGCGCAGCTGCAAGCGTGATACGGCGGACGCGGAGCGACCCTTTCGCGTTGAAGGACGCCACGTCAATCTTTCCCGCGCCCAGCGCGATCGCGTCACGGGCGCCTGAGACCCAGCGCGCGACGTCGCGACCGTGAGCTCAAGGGGAAAGCGCCAGCTCGACGCCGAGCCCGAGCCACAAGCCGCCGAGCGCGTGGCTGTCGTCGGCCGCGTCGCGGATCGGCACGGGCCGCAGGACCGCGCCCAGATCCGGCCCAACTCCCAAAAAGGCACGGGATCCCAAGCGCTGCTCCAAGCGCAGCTGCGCCCCCGCACGCGCCGACCATGTGTCGGATTGGCCAGCGACGTCGTCCACCCTGGGCACGGAGTGCACCCGCACCGCTGCCGCAGCGGCCTCAGCACCCAGCACGAGATCGGTGCCCGGCCCGAGGCGAAAGCCATGACCGGCGCTCAATCCAACTTCGAGCCAGCGCATTGCGGGCGACTCAGCTGCCACGCTTGCAGCACCCGCGTACGCGCCCAGGTGCAGGGCGACGCGAGACCCGCGGTCGAAATGGTAGCCCGCAGATAAAGCGGGGCCTGCCAGCGGGCCCGCGTCGCTGAGATACGCGCCTCGGGCGCCGGCGGAAACCGTGACGCCGCGTAGGCGCACCTCGCGCAAGCGCTCGGCTTCCGCAGCGTCGGCCAGCCGCTGTTCTTTCTCGATGCGATGCGCGTCTGCCAGGCGTCGCTGTCGCAAGCGGCGTGCAAGCTCTGCCGCTCCAAGGGCGATTCGCCGAGAGCGCAGCTGAGCACTGCCCGTCACGCTGACGCCGCGCGCCCCGTAGAAATCACCGCGATCCCAAAGCTCCACGTGCAGACGATCGTGCGAAGGCGCCAACACGCGAAAGAACACCGTGCTGGCCGCGCCCGGATATTTGTCCGTTGGACGCGGGGGCACCTCGATGTCGCCGAGTTCGATACGGATCAGCCGGCGTGCTAGCTGCGCGTCTAAACGCTTCTCGGCCTTGGGCGTGACTTCAACGACGACCTTCGGCGGGGCCGCCCCCACCGGGAGGCTGAAGAGGAACGCGCAACTAGCGGCCAGGCTGGGCAGCTGGCGCTGCAGTGCCCTCTTCTTCTGGCTCGCCGCTCGGCTTTTCGTCGTCTGTCTTGGCGCCGGCGTCGGCTTCCACAGCCCCGGTCTTCTTCGCGAGCTCCGCCTTGAGCTCTCGCAGCCGGCGACCGTTCGGGAAGTCCTTTTCATACTGGTCCGCGAGCTTCTGAGCGAGTTCCAGATTGTTCTGCTCGAGCGCAGCTTCGACCTGGCGCGCGAGCGCATCTTCCGCGAAGTCGCCCTTGGGAGACAAGGCTCGATATGCGGCGAAGGCCTTTTGTGCGCCTACTTTGTCGCCGGACCGCTCCAGCAAGTTGGCCAGGGTCCACGCAGCCAGCGGCGCATTGGGATCGCTCGGGAAACGCTCGACCACGCGGCGCAAGGCCGCGATGGCCCGGGCCCGCTGCCCGGTGGCGCGCACCACGTCCACCAAGCTCATGACTTGCTCGGCGGTGGACTGGTTCAAGACGGCGTCAAACCCGCCGAGGGCATCGATGGCCCGGTTCGCTGCCGGGTATTCACCCTGCTGTGCGAGGCGCTGCCACTCCGGCGGCCCCGACGCAGGCGGCATGGACGCCGTGGGCGGCGACGTAGCCGGCTCCACCGACTCGACCTGCTCTTCGGCCGGCGTCACCAGCTTGCGGCTCGCTCGCGGTACCGGGGCAGTGCTCTGGGTGCCATCATTCAGAGTGGTCTCGGGCTCGGCCACCGCAGGGGACGCTGGAGCAGCCGTGGGCTCATCGCCCCGCGCGGGTGGCTCCGCCGCCAAGCTGGGCGACCTTTCTGGCGCCGGACGCATCCAACGTGCACCCACGAACACACCCGCACCAAATACGATGACCATGGCGGCAGGAGCCCACCACAAGGCACCGCGCGTAGGTGCCGGTCGCTGACGGATCTCGGGCTCCATCTTTGCCCAAATCTTTTCAATCTTCTCTTCGGTCCCGTGGTCTCGGAGCGCTGCCGCTTCGATCTCGGGTAGTTTTGACGGCTTGCTCATGGCGTCTCCTCCGCGTAGGGAGCGACGAAGTGTTCGGATAGAAAACGTTGTGCCCGGGCGATGCGGCGTTTCACTGTAGCCAGCGAACACCCGGTCAAATCTGCGACCGCCTCCAGCCGGTGATGCTCGACGTGGCGGAGCGTCCACGCGATGCGATCGTCGGCCGGCATCGTGCACATCAGCGCATAGATCTGCGCGAGCTGCGCGCGGGCCTCGGGTCCGGCGTCGCTCGCGGCGATGGCGTCAAGATCCACCGGTTCCGACGCGCCGAGCCCCAAGTTCACGAGCAAACGTCGGCGACGCAACCGGCTACGCACGAGTCGCACCACGATAGATCCGATCCACGCCTTGAACGAGCCCGCGTCCCGCAGCTCCGTGAGCCGGTGATGCGCGCGAATGAACGCGTCGTGTACGATGTCTTCGACATCCGTGGGGTTGCCTTGCACGCGGATCCCCAAGTTGAGGGCAAAACCCGCATGGCGGCGGTACAGGACTTCGAACGCGTCCGCGTGGCCGTCCCGCGCCAGGGCCACCAATTCTGCATCCCCCAATTGCCCCGCCGGCCCGGCGTCTTTCGCAGGTGTGGCCTCTGTGCCGACGAGGCGCAGGTGTGTGGCGGAGGCGCGCTTGGGAACCATGCTCGGAATGGACGCAGCGTGAGCCTAATTTGGCTCAGCGAAAGCCCATTTTGCGCCCGCGCCACTGACAAATGCTCACGCAGCGCCCCGCGTCAATTTGTAAGCTATGGAAATTACACGCTATTTCATGAAGTGCGCATTTTTCTTGAGCCGTTCGGGCCAGCTGAGGCATCTGGCTATTCGTTCCGAGTCGTTTTTCTCACTTCCCTTGGCTCGGAGGAGGAATTTCATCATGCGTAAGATCTTCGCTATCGCCCTCGCCGTTCCAATGTGTCTCATGAGTGTTGCCTGTGGTGGCGACATGCCCGCAGCCGAGGCTCCCGAAGCCGCTGGCACCCCCGAGGCCCCCGCGGCCCCCGAGGCTCCCGAGGCTCCTGAGGCCCCCGAGGCTCCCGCAGAGACGCCCGAGGCGCCCGCGGACGCACCCGCCGAAGGCGAGTGATAGAAGGCTCGTAAGAGCTTTGGAAAGCGGCTGGGTACCTTCGGGTCCCCGGCCGTTTTTCTTTTTGTGGATCGGGGCGCGCACGCGCCGTGGGCGGCTGCGAGCGCGGTGCTAGGCTCGGGAAGGTTCGATGGGCAGCCGGCGTAGACCGCGGGCACCCGATCTATTTAGTGAATCTGGCACGCGATGCCGAGACTAGACCCCTCCCTGCTGCAGCTACTGCCCGGGGCCGTGATCGGCGGCCGGTACGAGGTCGTGCACCGCATCAAGCAGGGCGGCATGGGCGCGGTGTACGAGGTCCTGGACGCGCAGACGAATCGGCGTCGCGGACTCAAGATGCTGCTGCCGTCGGTTGCCCTCGACGCGGTGTCGCGGGAGCGCTTTCGCAAAGAAGCCACGGTTTCGGGGCGAGTCGAGAGTGACCACATCGTCGAAGTGATTGACGCCGGCACGGACAAAGCGACGGGCGCGGATTTCCTCGTCATGGAGCTGTTGCGCGGGGAAGATCTCGGTGCGGAGCTCACCCGCCGCGGCCTCATCCCGGCGGATGAAGCCCTGGCCTACTTGTCCCAAGTGGCCGCGGGTTTGCAGAAGGTGCACGCCGAGGGCATCGCGCATCGGGATTTGAAGCTCGAAAACATCTTCGTCACCCAGCGTGACGACGGATCGCCGCATTTGAAAATCTTGGACTTTGGTGTCGCAAAGGTATTCGAAGCCGAAACGGGGCCACTTCAAACCACGCAAGTGGTGGGCACGCCGCTGTACATGGCGCCGGAACAGCTCACGGGCGATGCCCTGATCGACCACCGCGCCGATCTGTATTCACTAGGCCACCTCACCTTTGCTCTGCTCGTGGGCAGCGCATACTGGGAGCCCGAGCTGCGGGACTCCGCCACGATCTATCGCTTCATGGCCGCGGTGATGGAGGGCGCCAAACAGCCCGCGACAACCCGCGCCGCGGCATGTGGAGTGGAGCTTCCCCATGGCTTTGACGCTTGGTTCTCCCGCGCCACCGCGAAAGATCCCGACGAGCGTTACTCCACGGCGATCGCGATGGTGCTTGCGCTCGCGGAAGCGCTGGGTCTCGAAGCCCCCCCGGCCGTTGCCCATCGCGCGCTGGAACTGGGGAACACCGAGCGCTTCCAGGCCAACGCAACCGTGGCGGGTGGGGACAGCACGACCGCCGTGGTCGGCCCCCGAGAACGCACCGCGGCGCAGTCTGGGCGCCGGCTCATCGCAGCGCTGGCAGCGGTCATCGTCGTTGTCGGCGGCGGGCTGCTGTGGCGCGCCCTGGCGAGCGAACCCGTGGCGGTCGGTCCGCTTCCGGCACAAACGTCTGAGACGCTGCGGGCTGCACGCGGCGAAGTATCGCTCGCCGCGACGTCGGCTTCGCCGGCCCCGAGCGCGACGCCACCCCCACAAGCTTCGACCCCGCCAAGCGTGACGGCGACGGCGTCCACAACACCACCTCGGGCGGCCCCTCGGACGGCGAAGGCGGCGCCGAGAGTCGCAGCACCGGCGGCGGCTCCTCCGCGCCCGGCCGCAGCCCCGAAGCCCGCACCCAAAGCGCGCCCCAGCGCGCCGCCCGCGACGGCAGCTCCAAAGGGAGGCTATGATCCGCTGGATGAGCTGTGAGCCCAGCGGTGGAGTCACACTTGATAGATTGAGACCGACGCGAGGCCACGTCGCTGGCTCCTTGTTGGCCAGCGTCCTGGCCACGGCGCTGACGGCGCTGAGCACGACGGCCCTGGCGCAAACCGAGTCCGCGGAGGTCGACCCCGCTGCCGCGGCGCTGTTTCGCGAAGGGCGGGAGTTGGTGGCTCAGGGGGATTGGGACGCGGGCTGCGAGAAATTCCGCGAGAGCTTCGCCCGGCATGCATCGGCAAGTACAGTGTTGAACTTGGCTCAGTGTGCGGAGCACGCAGGCAAGACCGCGTCTGCGTGGGCACTGTACCAACGCGCGCTCGTAGTGAATCGTGAAACCCGCGGAGAGCGCCGGCGCCGTGAGCTGGCGGAGATCGCGCGGGCGGGCATCGCCAAGCTTGATCCTGTGCTGCCACGGATCTTTGTCGCGGTCCCAAACGCGCCCGAGGGCGTGGAAGTCCTGGAGTCTGGTCGCAGCTTGCCCTTGGACTCCGCGGTCCCGCTCGATCCCGGCAAGACCGAGCTCACGGCCTCCGCTCCGGGGTTTCGCGTGCGCAAGCAAAGCGTCGAGCTCTTGCCGGGCAGGACCACTCGTGTCGAGATCCGCTTGGAGCCCTTGCCTGCTGCGGACACAGCCGCCCCGAAACCGGCGTCGGCGCCAAAACAGGATGTCGGCGCGACAACCGTGAAGCCCGGGCCAGCGCCGGAAGCACCCACCTGGGCCTGGGTCGTGGGCGGCGGCGGCATCGTGGCGACCGGGGTTGCCGTGTTCTTCGTCTTCGATGCCCTCGACGCACGCAGTCAGCTGAAAGACAAATGTGGGCCTGACTTCGTTTGCGACGAAGACCCCAGCTTTGATCCGGGCCCACTCAACTCACGCAAGAACCGCAGCATTGGACTGGCAGGCGGGCTCGGTGCCGCGGGAGCGATCGCCATCACCGCGTCAGCGGTCGCGATCCTTTCAGTCCCCTCCAACTCCACGGGGCCGAGTGGTTCGGTTTGGATCACGCCCGGCAGCGGTGGCGGCAGCGTGCGTCTGCGTTTCTGAAGCTCAGCTCTCGGAAAACTCGCGACGTAGCGACGCCACGGCGGCACGCACTGCTTTGCGGGCTGGAGCTGCGTCCGCCAGCGCCAAGCCGCTTGCGATTTCTTCAAAGCTTTCGCCTTTGAGCCAAGCGGTGAGCGCCTGGTACTGCTCGACGGGCAAGCGTTGTTCCGCAAACTCGAGCAACTGTCGCGCGGTTTGCGCGGCAGTGACGGGCGGGCGCGTGCCTTGCTGATCCAGAGGAAGCGTGAGCGTGAACTCGTTCAGGATGCGAACAGGGCTGGACAAGAGCTCCGCATCTTGGGGCTTGCTGCGGCGACCGCGTTGATAGTCCCGCGCGGTGTTGGCCAGAACGATGCGGAGCCAGTCGTGAAAGGTCTTGTCGGGGTGACGCTGTCGCCATCCGGTGTAGGAACGAAGTCCGTGCAAGTCCTTGCGGCTGAGCTTCTCGACCACGCAGACCGCAATCTCGCGACGGTCGTCTTCATTCGGGGCCAGGGCGCGAAGACGACGCCCTGTGGCGAGCAGGCTCATCATTTCCGGCCAGATCGCGTTCACCAAATGCATGAACGCGGCGCTGGGGCCGGACAACGCCGCTTGGGCGAGCCGTTCGGCATTTTGCACGTCAAAATCGGCTGCGGTACCCACCACGGCTCGACTTGTAGCATCCCGTGGCGGGCTGCGGCCCGGCCGAGGCCCGGCTTGACCAAAGTGGCCGGCCGGCTAGCCTTCGCGTGACGTTTCGCGGCGCCGACTCGTTTGGTCTAGATGAAAGCCGAGTCTCGCGGCCAGCGCCGTGAACCAACTGGAGTCCTTAGCATGCAACATCAGCGTTTTTCCGGCCTAGGCCGCAGGCTGCGCACCCTCACGGGCGTCGCGTTCACTCTCGTCGTGTCGGCGTATTCCGGCGTAGGCTGCTCGGATGCCCAGTCCGGAGGCGGGACGGGCGGCGCCGGCGGCGCGAACGGCTGCAACGTAGCGGTGCTGTGTGATGGACAGAACGTGGCCACCCTCGACACCTGCACGCAGGTGAAGCAAGTGCTGACCACCTGCCCCAAGAGCTGTCATCAAGGAGACTGCGTCGACTGCGTACCGGGCGCCGGACAGATCTGCGTTGGTAACGACGTATATCAAATCGACAGCTGCGGCACTCAGGGCGCGCTGAAGGAAAGCTGCCCCAACGGCTGCTCGAGCGGAAGCTGCATCGCTGCGGGCTGCACGCCCAACGCGGCCAAGACCTGCGTGGGTGACACAGTGTTCTCGGTCGACTCCTGCGGCAACCGCCAGAACGCGGAGCAGATCTGCAAGAACGGCTGCGAAAACGGCGCCTGCAAGGCGTGCACGCCCAACGCGTTCACGGCCTGCTTCGGCGGCGACATCTACTCTTTGGACAGCTGCGAGGGCCTCGGCCCCATCGCCCAAGACTGTCCGGACACCTGCGAGTTCAGTGGCGGGACGGTCAAGTGCGTGACCAACACGACCTGTAGCAAGAACAGTTCGCTCACGTGTTTCTTGGGCGACATCCATTGGGTCGACAGTTGTGGCGGCATCCAGCCAGACATCAGCGAAGACTGCCCCAGTGGCTGCGACACGTCGGGCTGTTTGCCGTGCGTGCCCACGCCCGCCGGCAAGACCTGCGTTGGCAAGGCAGTGCACGAGCTGCTCGGCGGCTGTACTGGAAGCGCACCCGCCCCCGGCAACAAACTCGAAGACTGCGCCAACGGCTGCCAAAACGGCGCGTGTCTGCCGCCGGGGTGTGTTCCTGACGTGGGTCGCATCTGCGTGGCCAGCGCGGTCCACAACGTGGACTCTTGCGGCAAAGCGGGCACGCTGATCGAGTCGTGTCAAGCGGGCTGCACCAAAGGCGCGTGCAATCCCGTGGGCACGGGCGGCGGCGGCACCGGCGGCGCGGGCACCGGTGGCACCGGCGGTGGTGGCACCGGCGGTGGTGGAGGCGTCGAGTCCTGCACGTGCACGGGCAAGGAGGGTGGGCCTCCGCTGTCCTGCATCACGGGCACCACCAGCACGAACTGCACGGGCTGCTTGCTCTCGGGCGACTGTTCGACCGCTCAGATGAACCTGTGCAAGGCATCCTGCCTCAGCAAGTTCACCTGCGGCGACGGCGGCTTGATCGTCAACGGTTCGGATTGGCTCGGCAACTGCTTCGGCTGCCCCACCACTGGCAACCAGTGCTACAGCAACACGCTGTGCGGATTGACGAACTGCCTTAGCCCCGGCTGAAACCAAGAGCCGACCTCAGCTCGACTGGCACGCACGTTTCAGTGCGCGCTCAAGTCACCGCGGGCGTTGCATCGTGCAGCGCCCGCGCCCCGTCATACGAAAGCGCGCGCCACCAGGCTTCCACGCCCGGTGCGCGCGTTGGTTCGATGGGGGCGCCTAGCTGCGGGATGAGCAGCTCCGTGCTCGTTTGCTGCGCCAGGGAAAGCAGCGTCTCCACGGGTTCGTCCCAGGCGTGAAGCGCCAAATTGAACGTGCCCCAATGCACTGGCATCAGCCGCCCCCCACCGAGCAGGGAGTGCGCCTGAAGAGCGTTTTCCGGCCCCAAGTGGATCTGTCCCCAGGCGGCATGAAACGCGCCGATCTCGAGGAGCACCAGATCGAAGGGGCCGAGCCGGTGTCGGATTTCCGTGTACTCGTCGGTCAGACCCGTATCGCCGCTGAAGAACAGCGAATGTTGCGGCCCCTGGAACGCGAAACCCGACCACAAAGTCTGATTGCGATCCGAGAGAGCGCGCCCGGAGAAATGCTGCGACGGCGTGGCCGTAATGAGCAACTCTGCGCCCGGCAAGCGCACGGACTCCCACCAGTCCAGCTCGGTGATGCGTTCCGGCGCGATGCCCCAGCTCTCCAGATGCGCGCCAACTCCCAGAGAAGTGTAGAAGGGCACGCCCGTATGGGCCAGCGCGCAAATGGTCGGATAGTCGAGATGGTCGTAGTGGTCGTGAGAGATCACGACAGCATCGAGAGCGGGTAGCTCCGAGAGTGCGACCGGCGCGGGTTGGAAGCGCTTCGGTCCAGAAAACGAAAACGGCGACGCGCGTGGTCCCCAGACTGGATCTGTCAAGATGCGCGCGCCATCGATTTCGATCAGAACGCTCGAGTGCCCAAGCCAAGTCACGCGCAGCCCCGTCTCGGCGGCGCGACTCCATGGGGGCCGTGGATCGACCAGCGGCAGGGGCCGCGGCGGCGTGCGGCGCTGCCCTCCCGCGATGAACTCGCCAATGGTCGACCACGTCGTGCCGGGGCGAAGCCCGGGCGACACGGCCGCCGTGTTGCGAAATGCGCCGTCGATGTAGCGCGCCGAAGCGCGCATGCGCTCCAACCGCAGCCCAGCGACGCGACTTCCAAAAGCGGACCCGACCATCAGATCTAGGTTGTGCACGCCGCCCCGCCACGCAAGGGGGTTCCACGGTTGGCGATCGCCAGCGGCGACGAGTGGCCATGGCCAGGCTCGAAACCTAAGTTTGCCCCGGCATTCTGCGAGAATCTGAGACGGCACGCCTTTCGCTAGGGCGCGCGGCATGAAAACCCAAACCCTGATTGGCTCCGCTGGCGGCTTGACCCTGGCTCTCGCAGTCTCAGCGGCAACGCTGAAACCCGAGCGCCCGTTTCACACTGCTGTCCACACTCCAAAACCAACGGCGCAGCAGGCGCTGCGGTCGGAACCCCTCGCGCCGGAGCGCTCTCGTCACGACGCGCGCCCCCAGCGCCCCAAGCGCCCGGAGCGTGTGGTGCGATTGGACGAAGTTCGCATCGTGGCAACTCGGTCCCGCCGCGCCGCGTTCTCCGGACGCCCAAACGGCACGCCGCAAGGCCCCGCCCCGAAAGCGCCGCCGGTCGCGCAGCCAGACGCCAAATTGGTCCCTTGCTCGGACTGGCGTGCGCTCGGTCCGGTCTATAGCGCTCCCGCTGGTACGGTCCCCCGGGAGCGCCATGTGCAGCTCATGTGCCCGGAAGGCAGCGCCCCGCACTAGGAGGGAGCGCGTCAGAGACGCTCAGCCCGCTTTTTTCGACGGACTCAAGTCCACGACCAAGCGTGTCCGCCCGACGAGGATTTCGTCGCCGTGGGCGATCTCTTGCTCTCCGCGGATGCGTACGAAGACGCCGGTGCGTGAACCCAGATCCGTGAGCACGACGCTGCCGGCTTGTTCTTCGACCAGGCAGTGCTGCGCGCCAACGAGTGGGTCATCCGGAAACACCAAGTCGCCGATGGCGGAACCAATTTGCAGCGTGTTGCCCCGGGCCACGACACAAGCGCCGCCCGCGCCGCCTTCGAGGATCTGCACCACGCGGAACGAAGACGGCCACTTGGGAGACGAATAGAAGTACGTCGGGTCCGGATCCGGGCCGTCGTCAGGGAGTGGGTTCTTCTCGATGCGCACGAGCTGGTCGCCGACCACGAACTCGTCGCCCAGCTCCAGCTCGACGGGAGTTCGGATACGCAAGAAGACGCCATTGCCGTCTTCGAGGTCATGCAGCCACAAACGGCCTTTGACGAACTTGATCAGCGCTTCGCGAGGGTGGGCGAACTTCTCGCCGTCGAGGGAAACACTGCCTTCTCGGCCCAAAATCGCGTCTGCGCCCCGAGGTTCGTAGCGCTCGGGGCCGCCCGTCAAGCTGCGCATCACGTGCAACTTGAAGTAGCACTCCCCGGCATCCGACGCGGGTACGGGCGGTTTGGAGGCGACCGGCACCTGCACCGGCGCGGCGGACTTGGACTGTGCAGCGGGCGCGGCCGATGCGCGTGCTTGCTTCTTGCTCGCCAGCTTGCGAATGGCTTCAACGTTGGGCGGCTCCGTCAGCAGATCCATACCGCCAACGGCGCGGCCCGCGATGACTTCGTCGAACTTGCCCTCGCGCAGGGCAAGCACCATTTCCATGTGCTGCGCTTTCATCAAGCTGCGCACGTATTCCGTGACGTCGGCCCGAGTCGTGTGATCTTGGTACGAGCGCTTGTTGCTCTTGATGACGCGGCCACCGTCGGCGAAGAGATGCGTGATGATGTGCGGTTGATCGAGCCCGGAGTCTTCAGTCTGTACGTGGAAGACCTTGTCCTGGAACTTGATGTTGTTGTTGAAGCCCATCTGGGCCCGGCGGAACACCGGGCGCTTCATCTCGCCCTCGAGCTGGGCGAGGCGCTCTGCGCCGAACTCGGTGATGGCGGCTGTCAAATCACCGTGGTCCCCTTGCATGCCCTCCATGCGCTCGAAGGCCATCTGTGCAACACGCGAGCTGGGATCGACGCGCAGTGCTTCGGCGAGTAGCTGTTGGCCTTCGCTGTCGTTGGGCCCCGCGGCGGCCCAAGCAGCGAGCAGGGTCACGGCTTGATCCGGATTGCCCTTCTCGACGAGCCACT
This sequence comes from uncultured Polyangiaceae bacterium, assembly GCA_965369205.1. Classification (GTDB taxonomy): domain Bacteria; phylum Myxococcota_A; class Polyangia; order Polyangiales; family Polyangiaceae; genus JACKEA01. The sequence goes on from CBDUPW010000041.1 coordinate 25,332, forward strand.
TGGCCACTTTCATGGCGGAAGCGCGGCTTTCGCTGATGCCACTCATAGGATTTCCATATTCATCTCGCCGCGGCTCCCAGGCAAGGGCGGAGTGGCGCGGCGTCGAAACAACCGCGGACCCCGTGAAATGCCCCGTTTATAGGGAGATGGCCTGGCCACGCAAGCGCAACCCACGAGCACGTCTTCCTGGTTCGCCTGGTGGCTCGGCTGGCTCGGGGACGAGCAGCATTCCGCCCGGCAAATGGTCGTAGCGGTGGAAGTAGCCCGTGACCTTGGTTGCGTTGCCGGAAGCGTCGATCACTTCGACGCTTTCCGGAGTACCGGAAGGCGTGCCCTGGATGTCGAAGGGCTGACCCATGTTGAGAGCGCCGCTGCTGCCGATACTGACTGAGCGGAAGCGCTGCGCGGGGGCGAGCGCCTTGAAGCTCTGCACACCGTTGATGAAGGCGATCTTTTCGAAGAGTCCGCGGTAGGTGTAGTCGCTGACCCAACTCGGCTCGCAGTAGCTCATGAAATCCCGCGCCTGGCCTTGCGGGTCGAGCAACTGGTGCCCGCTGAGGCTGTAGCCCCAGGTCCCGATGGTGGCGCCTTGGTGCGGGTAGGCTGGGTCCACGGACTGAATTTGGTTGAAGGGGGCGCAGGGCGCGTGCTGCCGGCCGTAGGCGTGCCCGATCTCGTGAATGAAGGTCTGCGCGGCGTCGTTGCCCGTGTAGCCAATGCCCACGCTGCCGCGCAGATACGACTCTTGTCCCTGTCCGCCTTGGCCCGTCTGGAACGTCAAACCCAGGACGCATCCCTGCTGGCAGTACTGACCGAAGCTGGCTCGCGGCACGACCAGGCCATAGTAAAACTCGTCGTTCGTCGCATTGCCCGCCGCAATGTCCTGCTGGCGCGTGTACAGCACCGTCTGCAGCAGGTTCGCCATGCTGTCGTCCTGGCCATTGACTGGCTGCGAATAGAACAGCGGTTCGCGAATGCGAACGTCCACTTTGGGCGTGGGATACACGTCGTGCATGTAGCGGCGGTAGAGCTCGACTTGCTGCTCGCTCATATCCGGCTGCCGCCCCGAGTTGTCCGCGAAGTACTGCACCGGCACGAGCACCATCTTGACCGAGTCACCGCCATAGGCAGCGTTCATGGCCACGGCGCCCTGCACCGGGAAGCGCGCTCCGCCGGACGCCGGTCCGACAGCGTCTTGGGTGACTTCGTGAATCGACACCGAGTAGCCGATATCCCCGCCCATCTGAGCGCCCGGAATGTCGAAGTTGAATGCGCTCTGGAAGTCCGCCTCGCTCGACGCCACCGTGACCGGACGACGGATCTCTTGGGGCGGGTACGCCCCTTGGGAGTTGAGGATCTCGAGACGCACGATGACTTCGCGCGGTTGCCACCCCGGTTCCGGTTGCACGAAGACGCGCATGAGCGCGTCGCGCCCCTGCACCACAGGCACCGAGCGATCGAGGATCGGGTTGCCGTCGATAGCCAGCGGGATCTTTACCGCTTGGTACAACGAAACTTCGTTGATGCGCAGCCCACTGACGAGCGGCTGCGTGAGCGTGCCAGGGCCGCCTCCGCCGCCGTCGCTATTGGACCCCCCACAGGCCACAGCGATTGAAAAAAGAAAAACCGAGGCCGCAATCCGCATTCGTGCTCCAGGGAGAGTCCCGAGTTTTAGGGACGAGTCGAATACCATTCAGAATAGGGCGTCGCAACGAACGGCTCGCGCACGCACACGAACCTACATGACCACCTGGTCATCAACGCCGAGCCACACGGGGCTACGCGGCCCGATCTTCCGCGGTTTCGAAGGCGCGGGATCTGCGGCGCGAAGAGATTGCGTCGGGCGAACAAAAGCGGAACACTCCAGGTAGATAGTTCCCCAGGCGGCCCCGCACCTGGCTGCTATCTAGAGCGCAATTCCGCTTGCCCAGACATGCAACCACAGAACCCTGCAGCCCAGCTCGTTCGCGAGACCCTCGACGCGATCGTGTCGCCTGAGATTCGCGATGCGCTGGTTGCCCGCGCGCTCGCAGAAGCGACGAAGTCGGAGGTTCCAGCCCTGGGCCAGGAGTTCATCGCGTTCGTCGACGGACCACTGCGACACGCCATCGAACAAGGCTTGGGGCCGGCCCTCGCCGAGAGTTTGCTGCAGGAGTTGCGAGGCGCCGCAGCGCAGCGAGAAGCCTTCGCCAGCCGCCCGACGCCGCGGCGCGCAAACATGCCCCGCCGCTCGCTGTCCCCAGCGCCGGCTTCGTCTCGACAGAGCACCCCTTCTGCACCGCGCGCCGCGTCGATTCCACTGACACGCGTCGCGCTCACGCCCGCGAAGGGACAGCCCGCAGGTGGCGCTTGGCGTTCGGATCAATACCCCGCCGGCGCGGCACGCACCCTCGGCTTGATTTCCGAAGCGCCGGTGACCGGCCCGTCCGCAGAGCTACCGGCGTCGCACATTTCTTCGGCCGCCGTGCGCGGTCCTGCGCCTGCGGCCGATCTGCCAGCGACGCGGCGCCCCGCGGGCAAGGCGGCGCGGCCAGTGTCCCCTGAGGACGCATCTGCCGTACCGATCGTGCTGGTCGCAACGAGCTCGGGCGAAGTCGTACTGAGCTTCGAGAAGCTCATGACGGGCCGGGCGGAAGTCGCTCCCATCCAGAGTGTCAGCGATTTGGTGCTGCTCTTGGACGCAGCCCCCAAGTCGAAAGTGGTCTTGGTCGTCGACTGCCCGAACGCGACCATTCGGCCCACGGCGGTGGCGGCGTTGGCGGACGAGCTGTCCCACCGTGTCAGTGTGATCTTGTGGGGCGCAGATGCGGCGACATACCAGGAAGTCCTGCGGGTCTCGCCCCGGGCCGAGCGGTTCCTGATGTGCGCCGTGACCGCGAGCGCGGACGTCGTCGTTGCGCGCTGCCGCGCCATTGTCGGTTGATGCGCGAGTCCAGTTTCGAGAACTGCGCTCAGCTGGTGTAGCTGGTGTTCTCGAGCAAGATCACGTTCGTGCGCGAGCGCGTCTCGCCGGCGTTCGTGACATAGACCGCTGGCTTGTCTACAATGGGGCATACCTTTTCGCAGGCGCCGCAGCCAATGCAGAGGGACGGGTCCACCTGCGGGCGCTGAACCTTGATCTTCAGCATCTTGGCGTGCTCGCCATCGGCTCCGTATTTGTCGTCGCGTTTGGCAACCAGCCACTCGTCCGCCCAAATGGCTTTGGGGCTAGTGGGGCAAAACTCTTCGCAGACAATGCAAGGCGTGGCCATGGCCCAGGGCAAGCAGCGTCCTTGGTCATACATGGCTGTGCCAATGCTGATGGGCTTTTGATCGATGCCCATCTTCTGCTTCTCGTCGATCTTCTGAATCGCGCCCGTCGGGCAAACCTGGCCACAGAGCACACAAGAGAACTCGCAATAACCAATGCGAGGAATGAGGATTGGCGTCCACAGTCCTTCGATGCCGGCCTCGAAGAACGCAGGATGCAGCGCATTGTTGGGGCAGACCTTCATGCACTCTGCGCAACGGATGCAACGCTCCAGAAATTCGCGCTCCTCCACCGAACCGGGCGGCCGGATCATCTTCTCGCTATAATGGCGGTCCGGCCAGTTGCCGATGCGCATGGCGGGAATTGCAAGGGCGCCGGCCGCCGTCGACGCAAGGGCGGTGCGACGCGTCAGATCCGGCTTGATGACTTCGCTCTTGCGGTTCGGCAGGAAGCGGAACTTGATGACGTCTTCCGGGCAGGCGGCCTCGCAATTGAGGCACATATGGCACTCGTCTTGGCGGTGCTTGATGCCACCCTGCGGGCTGTCCGCGCCCTGACAGTGCACCAGGCACAGATTGCAGTCGGTGCATTTCGAATGGTCCTTCTCCATACCAAAGAGCGAGAAGCGCGCGATGACTCCGAGAAATGCGCCAAGCGGGCACAGGGCACGGCACCAGAATCGGGGAATGAAGCGATTCAGGAACAGGATCGCGATCAAGAAGAACACGATGAACCAGGTCTGGTGGAAGTAGGCTTGGTTCGCGGTCCACACGGTCTGCGATAGAAAGTCCTGAGTGCCATCGCTCGCGGTTTGCAGCGCGCGCACGTTGCTGTCCGCGACCAGGGTCCCAGTGCGCAGACCCACGTATTGCAGCGCGGGCATGACGCCGAGACCGATGGCGCGCACGGCAACACAGATCGGGTCCATCAGCCCACCGATGGAGCTGCCCACCAGAGCGGCTCCGAGAAAGCCGTACATCAGGTAGTATTTGCCGGCCTGCCACCAGCGCGTCTTGTTGGCGTCGACGCGGCTGTTGCCCTTGAGATAGCGACTCGGGAAGATCCACCCGAAGAAATGGTGCAGCGTGCCGAAGGGGCAAATCCAACCGCAGAATACGCGACCGAAGAGGACCGTGAGCGCAATCACACCGACGGACCACGCCAGCCCGCGATACACGGTGTGCGTGGACAGAAGCGTCATGGCCGCAACGAAGGGGTCTGCAAGCAAGAACGCTTCGACTGGCAATGGCAACCGCACAGGTTGCCCCGCCTCGGCTGCAAAGGACCCGCGGAAAGCGGTCTGCGCTAGGAAGTATAGGAACAATCCCAAGAACACGACCTGGGCGCCGCGACGGACCCACTGAAGCACGCGGATGATCTTGCGCGCGGGGATCCCGGAGCCGGGCAGCTTGCGCTTTCTCTTCTTGAAGCGCTTGAACCAGCCGCCCACTTTGCTTACGGCGCTTGCCCGCACGCTCGCAATGCCCTGCGCCTTTGCCGGCGCTACAATGGTATCAGGCGCGTCTGCGCCACTGGAGCACCCGCAGGCTCTGCCACAGCTGGCCTTCACGGGAGCCGGCGGCCCTGGCGTGCGCGCATCCAGCGCCTTCACGGGGCCGGCAGCGCCGAGCCAAGGAATGGGCGCGGGAAGTTCGGATGCGTGCGGGTGAGTGTCGGGCATGCGTCCTCGAGCGGGCGGCTCAGACCTCCACGGGCGAAAGCTGTTGCCAGAACATGTTACCGATACCGCGATCGTGTCCCATCTTCAGGTACTTCACGTTCTCGGCTTTTTCGCCGATCAGAGTCGCGCCGTAGGCATCGATGGCAACTTCGTCCACTCCGGCGACGACTTGGTGCATATCCTTCGCGTCGTCGACGTTCCCACCCTGGGGTCCGTTGCGCAAGAGCACGCGCGTTGCATCCATCACCGTGAGGGACGGACGCATGAACGTCGCCAAGTCGGCGATCGATACGTCGATGTTCTGGTGTAGGCGGTTGCGGCGCCCGCCGAGCAGGCCGTACCAATTTTTCATGGCGGCGGTGAACTTGCTCAGGTTGTGGTGTTTGGCAACGGGTACGTTGATGACCTTGTCAGCGTTGACCAGCGGCGTGAAAATTGGCCACAAATCCAAGACATCACCGCGCATCCGGATTTCACGGAAGCGGTGCGCGGCCGGCAGGATGATGGTTGCCCCAAGGGCGTAGGTAGCTCGCCAAATACCCGACCGCTGAAAACAACGATTGGGCTCGTTGCATGAAGCGTCAGTGACGATCACCTTCTTCGCTCCCGCGTCGAACGCAAGTCGCACAACTTCGGCAACTACCAAGGGATTGGTGTTCGCGGCGTGCACGGGCATGCGGTCCCAGCCGATATTTGGCTTGATGGCGACGATGTCACCCCGCGAAATGAAACGCTTCATGCCGCCGAGGGCGTCAATGGCTTTGCGGGTGAGTTCCGCCGGATCCTTGCTGCTCTTGGCGATGGCGAGCTTGGGCAGCTCCGGCGCTCCCACACGGAAATCGCGCACCTGGCGCTCTCCGCCGCCCTGCGCCAGCCCCATGCCTCCCGGGTCGTAGAGCAAGCCAGCCGTCGCTGCGCTGCCGCCGAGCACCACGCCGGTTGCAAGCATTCGCTTGAGGGCTTCACGCCTGCTTTCGTCTGTCATGGGGGGTACATGAGGCATGAGGGATATCTAACGTAACGTCAAGTAAACGCAAATCTCCACAAAGCTCTTTAATTACAGCTTCTTAGCTACAAGACAGGGCACAAGCCCCTGCACGGATGACCCGGAACATAGCGCCCAGGGCTCGCGGTAGCCACTTGTTGCACGGCATTTTCGACCCGATCCGTTGGACTTCCTTGAATGTGCGTCCCACTGGCGCTAGCTTGCGCGCCCCTTTGCCCCGGGCAATCGCCGATGACTCGGTGCCGGCGCAGCCCGCTTTCCGGGCCACCAGGGATTTGGAGCGCGCAATGAAAGAAGGAATTCACCCCGAGTACAAGGTCGTCAACGTCACCTGCGCGTGCGGCAACAAGTTTCAAACGCGGTCGACAAGTGCCGAGGATCTTCCCGTCGATGTGTGCGCCGCTTGCCATCCGTTCTTCACCGGAAAGCAGCGCTTGATGGATACAGCCGGACGCATTGACCGGTTCCGCAAGCGCTACGGCCAAACCACCTGATTGCCGCGTTTTGCCGGGACCACTGATGGTTCGCGGGTAGCGCGCTATAGTACATCTCGTGTCGAACCAACCGCCGGTCCAAGGTCCAGACGGAGTTGCGCGCCCGTACATCGGGGGTCAAGCGCTCATCGAGGGGGTGATGATGCGCTCGCCGAACTCCTACGCTGCGGTCGTCCGTCGGCGCACGGGGGCGCTGGTCGTACGCGAAGAACAGATGATCGACACGCGGACGGGCGTGCGAGGCTACCCATTGGTGCGCGGCGTTGTGACGCTCGTCGAAGCGTTGAAGTTGGGCAGCCGCTGCCTACGTTTCTCTGCAGATCTCTACGAGCAAGATCTGGAAGAGGAAGAAAAAGAATCCGGGAGCGCGCAGAGACCCGACGCGCCCAAGCCGCCGAGCACGCTAGCGCTGTTGTCCATGCCCATCATCGCCCTGGCCACCCAAGACGCCCAAGGTGCTCCGGATCCCAAGGACGATCGCGGCAAGAAGTTCTTCACGCTGCTCTCCATCTTGTTCGCGTTGGCGCTCTTTGTAGCGTTGCCCCAAGCGTTTGCCGAAGGCACCAGCCGCGTATTCAGTCTGGACTTGGACGTGCGCAGCGTCGGGTTCCAGGTGCTCACAGGCATTGCCAAGCTGACCATCGTGGTCGGCTACATGATGGCCATTCGCCGGCTGCCTGAGATTTACCGCGTCTTTCAGTATCACGGCGCCGAGCACAAGGCGATTTACACCTACGAGCGCGGCGAAGAGCTGACCCTCGAAAATGCACGCGGCAAAACAACCTTGCATCCACGCTGCGGCACCACGTTCCTCGTCATGGTCGCCCTCGTGTCCATCGTCGTGTTCAGCGCCGCAGGCCCACTGCTTCCGCAGATTGGTCTGGGAAAGCTCGCTGACAACGTGGCGTTTTTCCTGATCAAGCTGCCGTTCTTGCCAGTCATCGCCGCCATCACCTTCGAAATGCAACGCTTCCTCGCGAGGCGCTCCGAAGGCGCGCTGCGTTTTTTGCTCGCTCCCGGATTCTTGGTGCAACGCATCACGACGATCGAACCTGAGGACTCCCAGATGGAAGTCGCCCTGGCCGCGCTTCGCGCCACTCTGCGGCGAGAGGTCGGCGAGACCCCGTTGGCGGAAAGCAGCGAGGCGACATTCGAAGGCTTCGACGCGCTGGCGTCGAATACGCCTGCGAGCGCCTAAGGGCCCGTCCATGATCCCCGAGGAGAAGCTGGCCGGGCTCGTGCGCCGGCACGCCGAAGTCGAGCAACTGCTGTGTGAGCCGGAAGTTCTGTCGGATCCGTCCGCACTGCGCAAACTGAACCAGGAGCGGACGCAGCTGGGCCCGGTCGTGGAAGCCTTCAGCGAGCTTCGCAAGCTAGAGAAGCAAATCGCCGACGACAAAGAAGCGCTGGACGACCCAGAGCTCGGCGTCTTGGCTCGCGAGGAGCTGCCGGAGCTCGAAGAGCGCCGGGAGAAGCTGCTGAGCACGATCCAGGTGCTCTTGTTGCCTCAGGATCCAGCAGACGAAAAGGATACGATCCTCGAGATACGCGCAGGTACGGGCGGCGAAGAAGCCGCGCTGTTCGCCGCCGACCTCTTCCGAATGTATTGCCGATTTGCAGAACGCAAAGGCTGGAAAGTGGAACTGATGTCCAGCAGCGAAGCTTCCGCCGGCGGCTACAAGGAGGTGATCGCGCTGATTGCCGGCACTCGGGTGTTTTCCAGCATGAAATTCGAGGGCGGCGTGCACCGGGTGCAGCGCGTCCCCGCGACGGAGGCCCAGGGCCGCATCCACACCTCCACGGCAACCGTGGCTGTGCTGCCGGAAGCCGAAGAGGTTGAACTCGAGCTGGACGAGAAAGAACTGCGTTTCGACATCGCAGCCAGCGGCGGCCCCGGGGGACAAGGGGTCAACACGACCAACAGTGCCGTGCAGATCACCCACTTGCCCACGGGCATGATCGTCAAATGCCAGGACGAGCGCAGCCAGCTGAAGAACAAGGCTAAGGCGCTGAAAGTCTTGCGTAGCCGCCTGCTCGATATCGAACGACAGAAACAGGCCGACGCGATCCGGGATGAACGGCGCGGAATGGTCGGCGGCGGGGAGCGATCGGAAAAGATCCGCACCTACAACTATCCCCAGAACCGACTGACCGACCATCGCATCGGACTCACCCTATACAAGCTGGATCGAGTCGTAGATGGCGAGCTGGACGAACTCTTGGACGCACTGATAGCCTGGTACCAGGCAGAAGTGCTTGAGGCTTCGAAGAAAGAGGCGACAGGAAAAGCGTGACCAAGCAGGCGGCACCCAAGCCAGACGTAGACTTGGATGGCCTGCTGTGCGCGTTAGTTCTGGCTCCGCGTACCTACGCACGCAATCGTTTCTTCGATCTGTTCAAGCAGCCCGGGGCGCGAAAGGTCCGACGGCGGGCCGCGCGGGTTCGGGGCATCATCCGGCATCTGCTCGCCGACGGCCGGCCCCAAGGAGAGATCGTGGGCGAGCAAGTGCTTTCGGACGGGCAGGTTCTGCTCCGCCTACGTGTGCCAGATCTGTCCTTCGAGCGCACCACGGCGCTGACTGCGCTCGAAGCCGCGACGCTGCGATACGCAATCCATCGCGCGGGACACGCGCCACTGGATAGCGCAGACAAGGAACGCGTCGAACAAGCTCTTGGGCGACTGGGACCCGATCTCTCGGGCTGAGCAACCCAGGATTCGGTCGACGCGAGCTAAGCCGACGTGACTTCGACGACCACTCGATCCCAGGCGTGTTGTTCGTCGCCGCTCAGCGGCGGGTTGCGCTCCCACGTGAAGGGCAGCGCGCGAGCGGCAGCCGACTCGGTCTTGAACAGCCGCAAGGTGGCACCCTCGACGGTGCCCAGGGCGCCTTGGGCACCCGTGAAGAGCGCCGTCAAATCTGGGCCCACCGCGCGGCGCGGCGCAGAACGAATGACGAGAGTGCGCCCGTTCTTCAAGCGCGCGGAGAGGCCCGAAAGTGCCTGATCGACCGGGTCCGACCAGGGATCCCGTGTGCCCGGCAGTCCCTGGGAGACGAACTCGCCGACCAGCGTATTTGCCTGCGACAGCTGGGCAAGTCCTAAGGATAGCCCGCTCTTTTGCACCAGTTCCTCAGCAACATCCAAAGGCATGTCGCCGGGAAGAGTTGCGGTCATGGAGTGAGTGTCGATCTGCGCTTTGACGGGGGACGGCACATCGATAGCGCCGACTCTTGCGTCCCGGGAAACGAGGGCGCCCGGGTTGAGGATCCCGGCGGGATCCCAGGCGCGCATCAGGCGACCGACCACTTCCACCCCGTAGCCCAACTCGGCGCCGAGTTTTGGCGCCTTGCTTCGTCCGACCCCGTGGTGGTGGCTCAGAGTCCCGCCAGCCGCGATCGCCGCATCCAGCGCCGCGCGCCAGGCGCGATCGTACTTCGCCAGGGCGTCTTCGTCGTCTTTTCCCACACCGGAGAAGGTGAAGTAGATGCTGCAGCCATCCGGGTACGCATGCGACAGATGCGCCATGACCAGCACATGACTGCCCAGGGCTTCCCGCACGGCGTCGTAGAGCGCTTGCAGGCGTGACCACGGCGCTGCGACTTCCATCGTGTCGCTGAAGGCGCCTGCTCGGAACACTGGAGATTGCCGATAGCTGACTCCGTAGCGGTGTGCGTACCAGCGACGGGCTGGACCTTCCCCCAGCGCCGTAGCTCCCGCTTTCGTACACAGCGCCGAGGTGCGGGCGGCGTCTTCCTCGGCTTCGTCAGCGTTGCCTTCGTAAACGAATACGAGAGTCGCGCTGGGCAGAAGGTTGCCCTCGGCTGCCTGGATCGCAAAGTTGAGCAGCCGCGGCAGCTTGAGCGCGCGCTTCATGACCCCCATGAGGCGCTCGGTTTGGCTCGGGCCGTGGCTGGCTTCCGTGCCACCGCTCATGGTTGCCTTGACGGTCCCTTGGCGCATGAGCGCCGAGTCGATGGGATCGTAGAGGCGTGCCACGGCCGGTCTGAGGCCCGCTTGGAATACAGTCCGCATCGCTTCCCAGCCTGAAGTGATGTCCGGAAAAGAGAACGCGAGAAACGCACGGCTCTCCGGCGCGGCGTGCAGACGCAAGCGGG
>CBDUPW010000042.1:0-35844 GCA_965369205.1 uncultured Polyangiaceae bacterium
CGGAAACACACGCTTCAATATTCGACTTTTCGCACGCTTTGACGGGACCATAGAAACTGCCCATCAGGTCAGGCCAACAGCTATTGTAGCGCTCACACACCAGACTAGCTTCTGCGGTGCAGACGTCCACCCACGACTGGGGCACCTGGCCGCCCGCGCCGGCACTGCCGCTCGCGCCGGCACTGCCGCTTGCGCCGCTTGCACCGCCTGCTCCACCCTGGCCCGCCACGCCCCCGGTATTCCCAGGCTCGCTCTTGGAATCGTCGCTACACGCGACGCCAATCAAGCTCGTACATCCGACCAACCCGAACGCAACCCAATGTCTAATCGTTCCCATCAACTCTCCCCAATCGCAAACGTGTAAAAAATAGAAGCGTGTCGTTCTACACAGGACGTACCGGACCGTGCATCTCAGATCAAGGTAATAGCTGTCTACATGCTCTGAAGGTGGAGCTTGCTGCGCTTCGACGAAACGCCAGACTGCTCAGCTGAACGATCGATTGGGCAGATCTTGCACAACTGAGAGCGGTGCTCCGCCAAGTTGAACGATCGGTTGGGCAGATCTTGCACAACTGAAAGTTGACGAGACTCGGAACACAAGAAGAACAAGAAGTGGAGCTACGGCGCTCCCCTACACGATCGCTGTCGGGCCTCTGACCGAGTGCCAGGTGAAGCACTCCTTCCAGCGCGAGAACGCGAAGGTCACGTGGGCTTCACCTCACAACCCAGCCCGGGCCGACCTCAGCCCCAGAGCTAGCGTGGAAAACAAGCAGAAGAAAATCGCTCTGGGGCTTGCGATGTCCATGGTTTGTCTTAGACACATTGCCGAAGGAGAGTGAATATGCGTTGGACATACTTGGTTGGATTTTCCGTTTCGGCACTTTTGGCAGTCGCCTGTGGCAGCGACGATGACGATTCCGGTGGCAACACCGGAGGCACAGCTGGCACCGGCGGAGCAACCGGTGGCGCCGGTGGCACGTCGGGAAGCGCAGGTGGTGGCGCCACAGGGGGTTCGTCCGGTTCGGCTGGCTCTGCGGGTTCGGCCGGCGCAGGTGGAGCGGCAGGAATGTCGAAGCTCCGCGTGGCTCATCTGACTCCCGATGCACCCGCGGTTGATGTGTGTGTGGATGGTGGCAGTGGCTTCGCCGGCCCGGTGCTCAAGGGCGCGGGCGACACCGACGGCCTCGCCTACTCGGAAGTCACGGACTACTTGGACCTGCCAAGCGGCAGCTACAACGTACGCATCGTGGCGCCGAACGCCGACAACTGTGACACGGCGCTGGCTGGACTTCCCGACATCACTGGGCTGGCCCTCGCAAAGGACCAGGCCTACACCGCTGCTGCGACGGGCATGCTCACCCCGCCGTCGGGCACCAAGCCTTTCAAGGTAGAGGCGTATGCAGACACCATCACGGCCACGAACGCCGCGAAGATCTACATCCGCTTTATTCACGCGTCTGCGGACACCCCTGCCGTTGACGTCGGGCTCGGCTCGGGCGCCAGCTTCACGCCGCTATGGACCAGCGTAGAGTTTCCCAAGGTGGGTCAGGTTGCCGGCAACGACTACGTCGAGACAGATCCTGTCACCGGGGCGACGATCAGCGCTCGCGCGTCTGGCACCACCGCAGACGCATTGGTGCTCAACAACATCGACATCCCCGCGGGCGCCGTCGTCACGGCCTTCGCCATCGGCAACCTCGGGGGTACGCCTCAGCCGCTCAAAGCGCTGGTCTGCGTAGATTCGGCGGCAACGTCGAGCTGCAACGTCCTGCCCTAAGCATCACATGTAAACCCGCGGAGGGCGTCGGTGTACGCCCTCCGCCACTGCATCATCGTCCCCGAAATAGCGGGCGCCATCATCACGGGCTAGCGCTGCCGCTGAACGGCACTCAGGGCAGCGTATGCTTTTGGAAAAAGTCCCACATCGCGCCGTTGGCATTGAGATCTTTGGTGGTCTTGCCTAGACCCGCCGAGAACAGACCTGCGCCTCCCGGCCAGGTGTGACCACCGCCTTCTACGGTGCAAAACACGACCTGTCCGCCGCCCTGGCACCCCGCGAAGGTGTCGCAGTGGCTGTCGCCGTTCTTGAACGTCTGCGTCGGCTTGGGATCACAACCGTTACGCGCGACCCAGGCCTGGTTGGAGTCCCGGCTCCAGCCGTAGTTCACCAAGGGATCTGATGTGCCGTTGAAGCTGATCATCGGCATTGCTCGCGACGGGTTGCAGGCGGTCATTGTGTTGTATGCCGCCACGGGCGCCACGGCAGCGAATACGTTCGCCCGCTCACAAGCGAGTCGATGAGACATGAAACCGCCGTTGGAAATTCCCGTCGCGTAGATGCGCTTCTCGTCAATGCAGAGTTTTTGCTTCAGCTGGGCAATCACCGCGTCGACGTATCCGACGTCGTCACGGCCTTTGTCGGCAGAGCAACACAGCCCTGCGTTCCAGGTTTGCTCCCCATTTGCCGTCAGACCTTGAGGATTCACGACGATGAAGCCGGCAGCGTCGCCTTTTGCATTCAGGCCGCTCAAGAACTCTTGTGCCGCCGCGGCTTCACCCAATGCGGTCAACGTGCGGCCGTGGAAGTTCATCACCAACGCCGTCGGTATCGACGGGTTGTAGCCCTTGGGCAGGTGCAGCTGGTAACTGCGCTGGCCCCCGCCATGGGGGACTTGGTGTTTGCCGTTCGCGGGCGGCGGGCTGCCGCAGCCCGATGTGCCGACGCCTGGAGTCCCACCTCCGCTGGCGTTGCCCGCTGAGCCCGCGGTCGCGCCGCTCCCCGCCGTCGCGCCGCTGCCCGCTGTGCCCGCCGTCGCGCCACTGCCCGCCATGCCTCCGTCGCTTGGGGCCGCGCCCACTCCGCTGCCGCCCCCACCGCCCAGCCCCGACGAGTCGCTCGCACCGCAGCCAACACCGAAAACGAGACCCGCCAGCGCCGAGATCGAAGCCTTCATGACCAAGGGCTCGCCTCCCCTGCCAGTCCGCCAGTCACTCCAAGCCCGCGCGTTCGCCTCACCATTGGACGCAATCAAAGCAGGTGCCGTGCCAGGCACTGGTCTAGCGTTGTCCTCGGGATCCGCGCGCCCAGACGAGACCGTGCCCGATCCCGTCTGGAATCCGTGCACAAAGCGTCCGGAAGCGGCAGTCGCGGGCGCGTGCTCTCTTGTTTGGGTCGCGGCGCGGGGGCGATCTGGGCCCCTCCTCTCGAATTGGGCCCAAACCGGGCAGTTCGCGAGACAATCGAAGAGTGGGGACCGGCGTGACACAGATCGAACCAGGCGCGACCTGTCAGAACCACCCAGACGACTCCGCCATTGCGCGTTGCGGTAGCTGCGGCCGACGCCTATGCGACGCGTGCTTTCTCAGAACGGTGGATGCGACCGCATGGTGTGAAGCCTGTGTCTTCGATTTGGAAAGCGCGCAGGCAAGGCGTTGGCCGCTCGGCCTGACCTTCTTCGTCTTGTGCCTGATCGCTGCCGTCACCGGCCGTCGCTACGAAGCACGGATCAGCGGCGAAGCGAGCCTGGAAGTCTGGGTCACCGTGCTCGTCGCCGGCATCGCCGGCGCGGTCTTCTTCATCGTGCGCGGCGGTCGCGACCACGGCCGCGCCATCGCCACGCGCCCGGCGCGGCAAGAACAAGACGTCGAGTTCGTGCTCGACGAAAAGGCAGCGCATCCCTATCGCACCCGGCTCAAGCGTATCGCCAAGCAAATCGCTCCACCACTCTCGGGCCGGGGCACCACGGCGGTGCTGCTCGCGTGCATGCTGCTGTGCGCGGTGGCGCTGCCCGTGATGCTCGGCCTGCCGCGCCTTCTCGAGGCGGAGCTCGTGGTCCTGACCTGGTGGCTGCTGTGGGCCACCGCTCTGTCGGTGCTGCTGTACCGCGGCTTTCGATTGTCCGACGACCACGTGTATCGCTGGCCCGCCTTTTCGAATGAGCGAGAGGTCCCGGCCAGCGAGCCGCCGCAACCCAGCGGCGCCGCTCTCCGTGGCAAGCGCAAGCGAGGCCTCCCAGCCCCTCGCGAGCGAAGCGATCGTCCCAAGTCCCAGTCCGCCAAAGGCTCGTCCGGGACAAAGTGGAGCGACTTGGCGGGCTGCGACCCCGGCTGCAGCGCTGCGCCGGGGGTCTGGGTCGGTATGGCCATCGCGGCCGCCGCTTTGGCTGCCACGTTCCTCTTGATCGAACTCGTTCTGCCCGCGCTCTTCGCGGTGGCGTACCTGGCAGTACGCGGCGGCCTCGCCCGCGTCGCCAACGACGATCACGATTGCGCGGGCGACCTCGGACGCAGCGCCGCATGGGGGACACTCTGGGCAACGCTTTACGCGCTACCCCTAGCCGGCGCCGTGTGGGCAGTGCACGGGATCGTCACACGCTGACCAAGCGCCGGCGTCCGCTCCGCCTGCGCCGCAACGATGTCGCGCAAGGCAGGCCGCACGGTGCACGATCTCAGTTCCTTGTCCGCCTGGCCACGCTAGGCCCACCGACGTCTTCCGCCGGGCCGCCCCTTTCTTGGGCCCACGCGCAATAAACCCAAGGGGTTGCCCCCACTCACCCATGGTACCGCGGGGGGGCTTGCTCGGCGCCGCCCGCCCGCCGACTATAGATTGGCCCAAACTGACCGTACTTCGGGCCGTGCCCGCGGCTCCACCGCAGGCGGAAGGAATCGCTGGATGTCGCATTGGCTTCGAATATGGGTGGCGCTCGTTTCTGTGGCGTTCAGCGTCGGATGTTCCGCGGGCGGCGACGGCGGCGGCAGCGGGGGCGGATCCGGTGATGGAGGCCCCGACGGCGCTGCGGGCGCCAGCGGCGGCGGCAATGACTCCGGAATCATCATCGACGCCGGCAGCTGTACTCCGCTGACCTGCGCCGAGCTTGGCGCGGACTGCGGGCAGCAAGCCGACGGCTGCGGCAACATCATCAGCTGCGGCAGCTGTTCCGCGCCGGAATACTGCGGCGGTGGCGGCCCCAGTAAATGCGGCAGTGATCCCTGCACCAAGAAGACCTGCGCTGAGCTGAACGCTTCCTGTGGCATGCAGGGCGACGGTTGTGGCGGCCTCATCGATTGCGGAAGCTGTACCGCGCCCCAAACATGCGGCGGCGGTGGAACGCCCAACGCCTGCGGCGGCACTGCCTGCACGCCAAAGACCTGCGCGCAACAGGGCTACGACTGCGGGCCCGTTGCGGATGGCTGCGGCGCCCTAGTCAACTGCGGCAGTTGCACCAAGGCCGGAGATATCTGCGGTGGCGGCGGACCGAACGTCTGCGGCGCAGGCAGCGTTGCCTGCGTCAAGAAGACCTGCGCCGATTGGGGTGCGAACTGCGGACCGGTCAGTGACGGTTGCGGCGGGCTCACCGCGAGCTGCGGCAGTTGCTCGGCACCGGCGTGCTGCGGCTGCGGCGGCAATCCCAGTGAATGTGGCGGCGCGCCCCCGGCGTGCGTGCCCAAGACTTGTGCGCAACTCGGCGCCAACTGTGGCGTGGCCAGTGACGGCTGCGGTGGCCTGACCGCCAACTGCGGCACCTGCTCCGGCGGTAATTGCTGCGGTTGCGGCGGCACTCCGAACGTCTGCGGCGGCGCCCCGAGCTGTACGCCACTCACCTGCACGGACTTTCCCGCTGGCACCTGCGGCCAACAGTCGGACGGTTGCGGCGGGCTCACCGCCAACTGCAGCAGCTGCACGTCCCCCGCATTCTGCGGCGGTGGCGGGCCGAATCTGTGCGGCACCGGCTCGACCTGCATCAACCTGCAGTGCAAGCAGATCACTTGCGCCATCGGCACCACGTCGATCACCGGAACCGTATACGACCCTGCGGGCAAGCTCCCGCTTCCGAATGTGTACGTCTACGTGCCGAACGGGACGCCCGCGGCGCTTTCGGACGGTGCGACCTGCGACAAGTGCGGCTCGGCGCTGTCGGGCCTGCCACTGGTGACGACAATCACCGACGCGACCGGCAAATTCACGCTGAACAACATGCCCGTGGGCGTCGACATCCCCGTCGTGATTCAGATCGGCAAGTGGCGTCGGCAGATCAAAGTGACCACCAACCAGTGCGGCAACGTCGCGGTGTCCGCGGCGCTCACTCGGCTGCCTAGAAACAAGTCCGAAGGCAACATCCCGAAGATCGCGCTGGCCACGGGCGGCTACGACGCGCTCGAATGCTTGCTGCGCAAGATCGGCATCGACGACTCCGAGTTCACGAACCCCACGGGCAACGGTCGCGTCAACCTATTCCAAGGCGAGCCAGGCTCCGGCCCCAACAAGGCCATGGGCAAGTACGACGGGGCGCTCGGCGGCGCCAGCTTCCCAAGCGCTACGACGCTGTGGACGAACCTCGCCAGCTTGCAGAAGTACGACGTGACGCTGCTGGGCTGCGAGGGCAACACCTTCTCGTCTACCAAGCCGGCCAGCTCTCTGAAGGCAATGTACGACTACCTGAACGTGGGCGGTCGTGTGTTTGCGTCGCACTACCACCACTACTGGGTCAGCGCGAACACCAACGGGACAGGCAGCGGCGCCTGGGGCACCCTGGCCAGCTGGAACTATCCATCGCCCGGCATGCTCTCGAGCACGCTGTCTCCGACCATCCCGGAGAAGGTCGTGATGACCTTCCCCAAGGGCAACCTGCTCGCCAACTGGCTGGTCACCGTTGGCGCGTCCTCGACGCCCGGGAACCTGTCCGTGTTCGATACGAAGAACAGCGTGAAGAGCTTCGACCAGTCGCGCGTGCTCGAGTGGATCTACGCCGAAAACACCCAATACCCGGTGGGCACGACCATCCCGCACGCGGCGCAGTACCTCACCTTCAATACGCCCGTGGGAACGGCTCCGGCGAATCAGTGTGGCCGCTTCATCTTCAGCGACATCCACGTTTCCAGCGGAGACAAGGGCAACTCGTTCCCGGCCGAGTGCAAGTCCACCACCATGACGCCCCAGGAAAAGGCGCTGGAGTTCATGTTCTTCGACTTGGCGTCCCAGGTCTGCGACGAGACACAGCCGCAGCCGACCTGCACCAAGCTGACTTGCGCAGACCAAGGCATCGTCTGCGGCCCGGCGCCGGACGGATGTGGCGGCGTGATCGCGAGCTGCGGCACCTGCACTTCGCCGCAAGTGTGCAGCACTGGCGGCAAGTGCGGCGGCTCTAGCTGCACGCCCACGACTTGTTCCGCCCTCGGCTACAGCTGCGGCTTCTGGTCCGACGGATGTGGCGGCAGCCTCAACTGCGGCAGTTGCACTTCGGGCAACACCTGCGGCGGCGGCGGCTCCGTCGGCATCTGCGGCAAGGGCAGCTGCACGCCCACAACTTGTTCCGCCCTCGGCTACTCCTGCGGCATGTGGGCTGATGGCTGCGGTGGCACCCTGAACTGCGGCAGCTGCACCGCGCCGGACACCTGCGGTGGTGGCGGGGCCGTCGGCAAATGCGGCGGCACCGGCTGCGTGAAGAAGACGTGTGCGGATCTAGGTGTCAGTTGTGGTCTCTCCGGCGACGGCTGCGGCGGCACCATCGACTGCGGCCCCTGCGGCGGACCCACGTGCACGCCGCTGGATTGCGGCGGACGCTGTGGACCCCAAGGCGACGGCTGCGGCGGTATCCTCAGCTGCGAAGCGTGCCCACCCGGCACCTGCGTGCCCACCACCTGCATCAAGGCCAGCGCCCAGTGCGGCCTCTATCCCAACGGCTGCGGCGATGTCCTGAACTGCGGCACCTGCACCACGGGCACCTGCGTGAACAACACCTGCATCAACGTGAACTGAGCTCGGAGTCCGGAGTGTCGTCCACGAAGCGCGAAGCCGCTATGGCGCACAAGTCAGGTTGACTTCCTTGTAGTAGGTCGGGCTCACCGTGACGTAGTTCGTTTCGACATAGGTGTTGTCGGTGTCCAGGGAAATGACGTCGTTTCCTTTGTACTTGATCCCGCCGTAGTCCCCAACCGTCGAGCCCTTGCCGAAGGTCCCCGAGCACACCTCGACTTTGCCCACGCCGCCCGCGCCGAAGGAAGTGAACAGAAGGTCGGCCCCGCCGGTCCAAATGCAGTTCCGAAAGTACACGTTGGCGGTGTCGGAGACGATCACGCGCCCGTCATAGCCCGCTTGGCTGCGACGCGACGCGGCGCACACTTGCAATCCCGCTCGTCGCGAGAGTTGTGCACGTGCGGCCGCGGGTCCCGTGGGTTAGCGTGAAGATCGTGGCGCAAGCCAAAGGGTCCAATCTGCACCATCTGCGTGGGTTCGTGCACAAGCGTCTCGGGTTGGAGGCATGGGATCGTTTGGTCGCCGAGCTCTCAGAGGAAGAGCAGGCAACCTGGCAGGCACTCGTCCCCGTGGGTTGGTACCCGCTGAAGCTGCAGCTCAAGACTCTAGGGCTGATGGACAAGGTGCTAGGGCGTGGAGACGGCGCTCTGATCGAAACCCTCGGCGTGTACGAAGCGCAGCAGGATCTGACGGTCGTGCACCGGCTCTTTCTACGCATGGCCAACCCGGCCTACTTGCTCGAAAAGTCCGGCGAGTATTGGAACCGCTTCTACGATGTCGGAAAATGGGAAACGACGCGCGTCTCCAAGCAAGAGGCACGAGGTGTGCTTCGAGACGTCGCGCTCATGAACGACGACTTTGGTCGCTACTTGGCAGCGTACATCCGCGCCATGTGGCAACTCATGGGAACAAAGCTGGAGCACTCCGGCTGGGAGGTCACCCTCGAAGCGGGCATGCCGGTGCTGAGCGTCGAAGGACGCTGGCACTGAATCGCGCCGCTCCGAACGCAACGGCATTTCCAGACGCGCGTGCGTCATGGCGGATGCATCGGCAGCGGAGAGCACAACCGGACCGTCACAGCCCAAGTCCCCGACCTCCAATGCGCCGGGGGATCACTTCTCACTCAGTAAATCTCGGATTTCTCCGAGCAGCTTTTCCTCTCCCGAAGGCTCTGCTGGGGCTTCGGGCGCGGCTTCTTCCGCTCGTTTCATCTTGTTGATAGCTTTCACTGCCATGAAGATCGCCGCTGCGACGAGCATGAAGTCGAAGATGTTCTGAATGAACGCGCCGTAGCTCAATACCACCGCGGGAGCCTCGCCCTGCGCCGCCTTGAGCACGTAACCCATCTTCGAGAAGTCCATGCCCCCGGTGACCAGGCCCAGGGGCGGCATGACGATGTCCTTGACGAAAGACGCCACGATCTTGCCGAAAGCGGCGCCGATGATCACGCCCACTGCCATGTCTACGACGTTGCCCTTGATGGCAAATTCTTTAAATTCCTTGGCCCAGCTCATTCAGTCCTCCGGTTTGGTGCAGCGCCTAGAGCAACATGCATTCCAATGGCGCCGGGCTGCGCTAATGCGAGATTGCGGGGTGTCGGCTGTAGGTTGCAGGCCACGATCTGCGACCGGACGCGACAATAATCAGGCTGCGGACGCTGCCGAGGAGCTCACTGCGGACATTTGCGCTGCCAACTCCAGCTCGACAGCTGCACTGCTCCGGGACGTGGAGTGGCTGGACAAGTGCGCGCCGGATTTTCCTGGCTGCCCGTCGCGATCTCGTGCGGTAATGGCGGTATGTTGCGGGGTATTTTCATCTTGTGCGGGATTGTGCTGCTTGGGTACGGTTGTTCATCCAAGAGTAAGAGCTCAAAGCAACCGGCCACCGGCGGGACGGATGGCGGCGGAACCGACGGCGGCGGAACGGATGCGGGACCGACCTGCACCCTCGCAAGCGAATGCGCCGCACTTCCAAACGCCGTCGTCGGCTGCGTCGGTGGAGCCTGCGTCCTAGATTATTGCTTGAGCGGCTTCGAAGACTGCGACGGCACGGCCTCCAACGGCTGTGAAGTCAACACTGGCCTGGACCCAGCGAATTGCGGCGGCTGCAGCCTCAAGTGTTTGCCGAATCACACTGCCGCCGTTTGCGCCTCAGGCGAGTGTCTCACGAGCTGTGACTCGGGCTTCGCGGACTGCAACAACGATGGCACCGACGGCTGCGAGGCGTCCCTGTCAAGCGTTTCGTCCTGTGGTGGTTGCGGCACGCAATGCAAAAGCGGTGAGGTATGCGACGCTACAAAGACCCCGGCGGAATGCGCGCAGGACTGCGGAAGCAATACGCTGTGCGGCACGACCTGCGCGGACACGCAAACCAGCACTGAGCACTGCGGCGGCTGCAACAACCCCTGTTCCGGCGCAAACGCCACGTTCGTTTGCAACAGTGGGGTGTGCGCGAAGACCGGCTGCACAGCCGGCTTCGATGACTGCGACGCGGAGCCCAAAGACTGCGAGACCAACGTCTTGTCGAGCAAGGCACACTGCGGCGCGTGCAACGCGGCGTGCGCGGAATCTTGCGTGGCGGGGGTTTGCGACCCGGTCACTTCTATCGCCACGGGTTTGGAACATTCCTGCGCTGTGCATATGAGCGGGAAGACGCAGTGCTGGGGGAACAACTTGTACTTTCAGCTGGGAGACGGCAGCCAGCTGGACCAGGCCAAAGCGGTGACCGTCCCAGGCGTTACTGCGACGCGAGTGGCGGCGGGCGCTTACTCAACCTGTGTCATCAACAACAACCAAAAGCTCCAGTGTTGGGGGCGCGGAGGCAACGGCGAGCTGGGCAACGGGGCGACCCTTGATTCGAAGCTGCCCGTCGCCGTCAGCTCAGACACGGTCGGGTTTTCTTCCGCCAACTTCGTCGACATTGGCGCCGGCAAGAACTCCTTTTGCGCACTCGACACCGCAGGCGCCGTCTGGTGCTGGGGTCGCAACGACTTCGGACAAGTTGGAAATGGCACGACGACGGGAACGCAACTCAAGGCTGCCGTCGTCGCGGGAGTCGCCGCAACCGCCCTGGGAGTTGGCACGACGCACGCCTGTGCGCTGGTCACAGGAGGTGGTGTCAAGTGCTGGGGTGGTGGACTCTACGGCGCGCTGGGCAATGGCGCGTCGATCGACAGCGGAACTCCCGTGTCTGTGAGCGGGTTGAGCGGCGCCACACAGGTCGCAGCCGGTAGTTTGTTGAGCTGTGCGCGCACTTCCTCGGGCCAACTGTACTGCTGGGGCAACAACAACTCCGGAGGATTGGGCGACGGCACCAACACGCCCAGTTCCATTCCGAAACTGGTTTCGCTTCCGGCAGGAGCGACGTCCCTGACCGTGGGCACGGCAGTCATCGTCAACACGGCCCAAGGCCACTTCGGTTGGGGCAGCAACGTTGGAGCCGAACTGGGGCTCACGACGGGCACAACCCAAACGACGCCCGTGGCGTTACCCGTGGTGCCCGCTGCAACCAGCCAAGTAGCGCATTCGGATTTCCACAGCTGCGCGCTGCACGGTGGGCGCGTATCGTGCTGGGGGCACGACGCCTTCGGGCAACTCGGCGCGCGCAACCTGATCGTGCGCACCTCCCCCAGCCCCGTTTCGAAAGATGGCAGCAGCGCGCTAGGCGCACTCAAAGCGGTCGCAGCAGGGGGCGACCAGACCTGCATCCTGAGCGCAACCAGCGTTGAGTGCGTGGGCCGGAATTGGGGCTACCAAACCGGTCAGATCGGAACCCTCGGGGCAAACGCGATGCTTCCGGTGCCGGGACTCTCGCAGCCACGCCAGCTGGCCACCGGCAGAGATTCAGGATGCGCGATCGATGGCCCAGATGGCAGCCGCAAGTTGTGGTGCTGGGGGCTCCTCCCGCCGGTTTCGAGCAATGCGCCCAAAGAGGTCAGCCTCAGTGGTGAACCCACGGACATCTTTGTCGGCGATCGCCACGCATGCGCGCTGGTCGGCGGCGTGCCCGAGTGTTTCGGGCAGAACAACGTCGGAGAGCTGGGACGCGGCACTGCCAGCGCTGCGCTCGGGCCCGGCGCCGTCCTGGGACTCACCGGAGTCACCAGCATGGCGCTTGGGATCTCGAATACCTGCGCCCTCAAGAGCGACGAAACCGTGTGGTGCTGGGGATACAACGCGATCGGAACCGTCGGCAACGGCACGACGGGCGCCAACGTGCTTGCACCGGTTCAGGTGACGAGTCTGACGGGCGTGAAAGCCATCGCTGCGGGCGACCGCGCACACTGCGCCATTGTCGGTAGCGCCAAAGACCTCTGGTGCTGGGGCAACAACGGCAATGGTCAACTCGGCGATGGAACGCTGACAAATCGCAGTACACCGGTAAGCGCGGGGCTATCGGGTAGCGGCGCGGTGGCGATGGGCGCCGCGCACACTTGCACCACCACGAGTCTGGGTGGCGTCAGCTGCTGGGGCAGCAATAGTCTCGGTCAACTCGGCAACGGCACTCAAGCGGTGACCACGGGAAAAGTCAGCGTCAGCGGACTGGCTTCGGTGGTCGCTCTCAGCGCCGAGCCGAGCAATCTGCCGCGCGGCAGTCGCACCTGCGCGCTGAAGTCGGACGGCACAGCGGCGTGTTGGGGCAGCAACGCCGCCGGCAAGTGCGCCGCTGGTGAAGCCTTCGTCGTTCCGACAGCCCAGCTCGTGCAGGGGCTGTGAGCGACCCTTGGCACGTGGATCCCACGTGCAGGGGTTAGGCAATTGTCTGCGGCGCCGACACCGCTTCCAAGTACACGGCGTCCATTGGCATCTCTGCCGTTTACATGTCTCCGTCTGCTGCGCCTTACCCGCTCTGTTCAGCGGCTCTACGCCAATACTTCTCGAGCGCCACCCTGGCGATGTGGCCATCGCAGTGGGCGTCGCTTTGGGCAGCGAACTCGAGGAAACGGTGGACCACTCGGGCCTGCTCGGAGTCCAATGTCCTGAAGCGCTCCCGCTGGTAGTCGTTGATTTCGCGGTCGTCGCCGAGTGCGAGTGAGTAGATCACACGATCCATCGGGCTCCGAGGACTGCCCAGGGTCCGAAGGCCCAGCCGCATGAAGGCAGGAAGATAGAAACGCCAACTGATGGGGTCTAGGTGCGGCAGCGCGTTCAGACAGTCGCCAATCGACGACTCAGGAATATCTCGCCAGTCGGCTTCTGGATCATGGGTCTGGGCTTTGCGACGCTCGGCATCGGTCCCGTGGTGGTCGATGACTTCCGCTTCGTGGAGAGTTATCAGTCCTCGGGATACGGTCGCAAAAGCCCGTTCCATTGCAGAAACGAGCGACTCCGAGTCGGCGGCAATCTGTCCCATGTGCGCTTGAGCATTGAGGCGTTCGGCAGCGAACGCCGAGAACAACACCATTCAAGAATACCACGCCAAACCGAGCCAGCAGGTCCGACCTAGTACGCCGGCTTGCCGTCGATGAGGATCTTCGCGTTCAGCGCGGCGATTCCCAGGGACTGGGTGCCGAAGTACTTGAGGTGGTTGCCCGTGTAGTCGGCTTCGATGCGCTTCTGCAGCTTGAGATCGTGGCGCCCAAGCACGAGCCACTCGTTTAGGCGCCCATGAATGCTGTCGATGGTGTTCCCGGGCTTCGGGCCATACAGGCCTCCCGTGCCGTCGACGTTGCGGAAGTAGTTTTGGCCCTGGGACGCGGGCCAAACGACGTCCGTCAGAGTCGAATGGAGCGAGTCGAGATCCGACTGCTGCCAGTACATGCCTGCTTCTGCCGCCAGTTCGATGAAAGAGATGATCGCGCCAGCGTGTGAGGTGTCCTGAACGTCTTGACCCTTCGGCGCGCCCCACACGCTGGCCCAAGTGTACGCCGTCGGGGTCTTGGGGTTCGGGTAGAACTGATCATGTAGGTTCGACGGGTAGCCGACCATGGTGCCGCCGGAGATGTTGTCGAACACCGTTTTGTATTTGGCTTTGCCGGTGATGCGGTAGAGCTCCATCCCGATCCGCGCCCAGTGGCTGGCCATGTGGGTGCGCGAGCGATACAAGTTGCCCAGGCCGTCGGACTCCCACTTGTCCCAGATATCGTGCTCGGAAAACTTTAGTAGTGCGTCGTACTGCGCTTGATAGGTGCCAGCGCTGAGCAGTGTTGGGTGCTTTTGCATCACGCGGATCAGCGTGGTCACCATGCGCCAGTAGTAGCTCTCCCACAGCGGGACCCCCTTGGGATCGATATCGCCCGGCCAGCGCCGGAAGCCATCCGACGCGAGCTTGGCGTCGTCCAGGGTGTACTGGATGTACTCCAGGGTGGTGTCCAGGTACTGGTTATCACCAGTGGCGCGCCAGATCGACGTGAGTCCGTCAATGCAATACGCGAGAAAGTAGTGCTCCTGTTTGAAGCCGCCAGATTTCGCGCGACTCAGGCAGTCCGCTTCATCTTTGGCGCTCCATTCGGCATCGTAAAGCTTTTGCCAGTCAGCGACGCTGCGAGGGCAGGCCGCGCCGGTGCACGGATCCAGCACGCAGCTTAGGCCTTCTGCATGATAGCCGGGATCGCACGCGCAACTGGCGGTGCCCGCGGCCTCCACGCACTTGCCGAAGTTGCCGCAGTCGACGTCCTGACAACCCGTGGGGCCAGAGTCCGTCGCGCCATCTTGAGGCGTCTGGGCATCCAGGCCAGCGTCGGAGTCTGCGGCGTCTGACTGGACCTGGGAGTCTGCGCCGGCGTCAGTGCCTGCTTGAGGGCGGGCCGCCCCATCGTCCGAGGAACACCCAAGCGCGCAAACGGCGACGGCTACCAGCCCACAAGCCAGCTCGCTTACGCGGCGCTGCGTTGCGTTGACGATTTGGATTACTTCTGAGGAGCACCGGTTCATGAACGTCATCAGCTAGTCTCCACTTCAGCCTGCACGATCGCAACCAGCATGCCAAGGCCATGCATGATTCTGGCAGGCATTGTGGGTGAGCGGAGGCTGTCGAAGAAGCGCCCTGCGCGTTATACCCAGTGGCATGCGCCGCTCAGTATTTGTCTTGCTGCTGTCCCTGAGCGCTTGTGACAAACCGCGCGAGCAGCCTGTGCGGCGGACGGCGCCTGCCGCAGCCCAGTCCGAACGCACGCCAGCGCTTCGGGCGCAGTTGAAAGCTGCCTTGAATGCCAAGGGCAACGACTACTTGCCCCGCACCAAGCATAAAAGCGCGGACGGCAAACCCAAGTACACCAATCGCCTGATCCTGGAGACGAGTCCCTACTTGCTTCAGCATGCGCACAACCCGGTGGACTGGTTCTCTTGGGGGGACGAAGCCTTTGAAGCGGCAAAGCGTCGGGGCGTACCCATCTTCCTGAGCGTCGGCTACTCGACCTGCCATTGGTGCCACGTCATGGAGGAAGAGAGCTTCGAAGACGAGGATATCGCGAAGTACATCAACGAGAACTACGTCGCGATCAAGGTCGACCGAGAGGAGCGTCCAGACGTGGACGCCATCTACATGCAGGCAACGCAAATGCTCACGGGCAGCGGCGGCTGGCCCATGAGCGTCTGGCTGACTCCAGCGCGGGAGCCGTTTTTCGCGGGCACGTACTTTCCTCCGCGCCAAGGTGTGCGTGGCGCTCGTCGCGGTTTCATCGACATCCTGCGGGAGCAGCGTCAGCGCTATGCGCAGAGTCCGAGTGCAGTAGTGCAGGAGGCGAAAGCGCTTGCAGCGCGGATTGCCCGGGGCAGCGAGCCGGAGCCGTCTGGGGACGTGCCGACGCTTCAGTTACTCGATCGCGCGAACAGCATCGCGGCACAGCGCTTTGATCCGACTTTTGGTGGGGCACGTGGCGCGCCCAAGTTCCCGTCCAGCTTTCCGGTGAGGCTCCTATTTCGGTTGTCCGTCGGGAAGAACGGCGAGAAGGCCCTGCAAATGGCAGTGAAGTCCCTCGACAGCATGCGGCGCGGAGGGATCTACGACCACGTTGCAGGAGGCTTTCATCGGTATTCTGTGGATCAGCGCTGGCTCGTCCCGCATTTCGAAAAGATGCTCTACGACAACGCACTGTTGATTCAGGCGTTTCTTGATGGTTGGCAGCGCACCGGCCAGGAACGTTTCGCCGCCGTGGTCCGGGAAACGGCCGACTACATCATCCGCGAAATGCAGAGTTCGGCTGGAGGCTTTTACTCCGCAACGGACGCAGACAGCCTCACGCCGAGCGGCCATCGTGAAGAGGGCTACTTCTTTACGTGGACTCCGGCGGAGGTCGAAGGGGCTCTGGGCGCCTCCAAGGCTGGTGTGTTCAACCAGATCTACGGGGTGACGCCGCGCGGTAACTTCGAGGGCCGTACCGTGTTGTCCATCGTGCGTGAGCCGGAGGACGTCGCCAAGAGTGCAGAGCGGCCGCTGGCGGATTTGAGCGATCAGCTCACAGAGATGAAGGCAGTCCTGCGCAAGGCGCGTGGCAAGCGCCCACCCCCGCTGCGTGACGACAAAGTTCAGGCCAGCTGGAACGGTTTGATGATCGGAGCACTCGCTCGGGCCGGACGAGTGCTCGCGGAACCGCGCTACATACAGGCCGCGGCAAAGGCCGCCAGCCTCGTTCGCACCAGGCTCACGACTGCGGGCAAGTTGCGACACAGCTATGCGGCGAATCGCGCCGGGAAAGAGCGTTTCTTGGAAGACAACGCATTCTGCGCCGCTGGTGCCCTGGAGCTGTTCTACGCCAGCGCGGATGCACAGTGGCTAGGCTGGGCCGTGCAGTTGATGGATCAGTTGCACGCGGACTTTGGTGACAAGACTCACGGCGGCTACTTCCACACGCCGCACGATTCCGAAGAGTTGATCGCGCGTAACAAGCCGGATACGGACGGTGCGATTCCAAGCGGAAGCTCCTTGGCGCTCTTGGCGGAGCTTTCGCTCTACGAACTCACGGACGCCGAGCGGTTTCGGAGCCGCGCAGAAACCACGCTGCGTTCGCTTTCCGCGCGCATGCGAAGGCATCCAGGAGGATTCGACGAGGGACTCTTAGCCGTGGATTTTCAGCTGAAGCCGGTCAAACAAGTCCTCATCGTTTACCCGAAAGGCGAGCCGGAAACGGCCAAGCCCCTCGCGGACGTGCTTCGACGAGAGTTTGTGCCCCGCAGCGTCGCCGTCGTGACCGACGCCGACCACGTCCCGACGCTCGGAAAATCCGTGCCTTGGGTGGTGGGCAAGGTGCCCCGCGCCGGACGTGCGACCGCCTACGTCTGCCGTCGCGGAGCCTGCAAGCTGCCGACGAGTGACGCCCAAGTTCTGCGGAAGCAGCTCCAATAGAGGAAACCCGGGCGATATCCCAAAGCGTGGGCTTCAGGCCACGGCTGTGGGTTGGATCGTCTACACTGGAGGGAGTGGTTGAAAAGGGGACAGCTATCCTGGGGCGCTTGCCCCAGCCCGGCGATCTTGTCGCCGCCAAGTACCGGATCCTCCGTATCGTAGGGGAGGGCGGCATGGGCGTCGTGTTTGAAGCGCTACACGAGCGTCTTAATCAACGCTTTGCCCTCAAGGTGCTGCGTTGCGAAGAGGGTGAAAAGGCTCCAGAGTTTTTCGAGCGCTTCGAACGTGAAGCGCGTGCTGCAGCAAAGCTGAAAGGCAAGAACGTCGCCCGCGTCAGCGACGTCGACACCTTGGACGATGGCACTCCATTTCTGGTGATGGAGTTCCTAGAAGGCACGGATCTGGATACGGAACTCGAGCGTCGCGGTCGCTTGCCGGTCGGGGAAGCCGTCGACTATGTCGTGCAAGCTTGCTCTGGCGTGGCGGAAGCTCATTCACGCGGCATCGTGCATCGCGATCTAAAGCCGCATAACCTGTTTCTCACCCAGGAGGACGATCAGGTCGTCGTCAAGCTGTTGGACTTCGGAATCAGCAAGGTCCAAGACGAGAACGAGACCTCTGTTACGCTCACGCGCTCGACATTGGGCACGCCGCTGTACATGTCGCCAGAACAAATCCGTGCCACGCAGAACGCCGACGCAAGGTCCGACGTTTGGTCTCTTGGCGTCATTCTCTACGAACTGCTCACCGGTACCACGCCCTTCGACGGTGAGAACCCGGCTGCGGTCATTGCCGCGATCACGGCGGACGAAGTGCCGCCACCCAGCCTGCACCGCCCCGAGCTTCCCGAAAGCCTGACGGCCACGGTGATGAAGGCGCTCCGCAAACGGCCGGACGAACGCTACCAAAGCGCGAAAGCGCTGGCCGAAGCTCTGACGCCGTTCAGTGAGCGCGCCACTTGGGTGCCACCGCCCAGGATTTCGGGCGTGGACTTTAGGCTTCCGCCTGACGCGCCCACCCTGAGCTTCACCCAGCCGACGCCCGCTAGCAGCCGCGCCGCCCTGGAGGCTGCCCCGACACGGTCCCCGACGGCTGCGATCCCGGTCGCTTCGCGCGCGCGGTGGCCTCTCCTGGCGTTGGCGGTCGCAGCGGTCGGGGCGACGCTGGCATTTGTCGCGACGCGGCAAGACGCGCCGCCCACAGAGACGCCCGCAGGCGGATCCGTGCGGACTCCTCCAGCGTTTCCCGTGACCTCGGCGCCTGTCACGAAGCTCGCACCGCTCCCGGGTCCCACCGCGTCGGCGCCATCGGCCGCCAACCTTGAGAAAACCACCAGCCCAGCCCCACTCACTTCTGCGCCTCAAAGGGCCGGGTCGAAAGACTCGCTTCCCGCTGAAGCGGAACCGAAGCCGCGCCGGGCGCCACGCCCAGCTCCTGCAGCAGCCAAAGCTGCCAAGCCTCCCGAGCAAACCGCACCAGAACCGCCACCGGTGCCGAAACCAGCCCCGATCGAGAACCCCCAACACCTATGATCCGCATTTGTGTTCGCCTGATCGTGATCGCCGGGACTTGCCTGGCGCTGCCCGCTGCCGCTCAAGACACAGCCGCACCCATGCCGGACGCGCCGGCTGCGGCGCCAACCCAAGCTGAGCAATTCAAGGCCGAGGGTGACGCGGCCATGCAGCGGCTGGCCTACGAACAGGCGCTGCAGCTCTATGCCAAGGCATACGCCCTCGAGCCGTCGGCGACTTTGTCATACAACAAGGGGCGCGCACTTCAGGCATTGACTCGCTATCCCGAAGCTCTGGATGAACTGGCGTCCTTTGCGCGCGAAGCGTCGCCTGAACTCAAAGCACGAGTGCCAAAGTTGGACGAGCTACTTCGGGACGTGCGCGCAAAGGTCAGCACGCTCCGACTCAGTTGCAATGTTGCGGGCGCGCGCGTCGTTTTAGGACGCCGCATCGTTGGTACTACGCCGCTGCAAGAGCTTCGGGTGAACGCGGGTCAAGCAACTCTCGAAGTCACTCGTGAAGGTTATCACTCATATCGCAAGCAGCTCACCTTTCCGGGAAACGCAGTTCAGTCCGTGAACGTGGAGCTCTTTTCCAAGAATCAGACCGGCGTGTTGGAAGTGACCTCCCCCGTGGCGGGCGCAACGGTGTTCATCAACGACAAGAAGGTAGGAACGGTTCCTGCCCAAGCCATGCTGCCCCCGGGAGAGCATCGAATCACCCTGCGACGGGAAGGGTATGAGGAAGCGCGAACGATCGGCGTAGTGCGTGTCGGACAGACTGCGAAATTGGACGTCGCACTCGACACGCCACCGGGACTCTTGTCCAAGTGGTGGTTTTGGACGGGAGTGGGTGTGGTCGTCGTCGGAGGCACCGCGCTGACTGTGGCGTTGCTTACGGAGCGCTCGCCGGATGAAGGCGACATCGCGCCGGGCAAAGTGTCCGGCCCGCTGCTCAGGTTCTAGCCATGAAGGGGCGATCAAACTCAGATAGCCGCCGCGCCTTGTTGGGCGTCGCGTTGCTGTCGTGCGCGCTGTTAGTCCAGTGTCGCGAGCCGACGCAAGTCATGCTCCAGGTGACCACCGACGCGCAGTGTGTGGACGTGCGCGGCACCAGCATTACCGTGGGGGGCAGCGGTCGCATCGAGGGAAAGGCGCCGGCCGCGCGCACCGAGGTTTGCTCGCCAACGGGTCGCGTCGGGTCGATCGCGATCGTGCCGAGCGGTGACAAGGACGACGAGGTCGCGATCCGAGTGGTGACGGGCGTCGGCAAATCTCCTGAGGCCTGTGTGACTGACGGCTATTTGGGCGGCTGCATTGTGGCGAGACGCGTGCTGCGTTTCCTACCGCACACGCCCCTCGACCTTCCCGTACACATGGGCATTGATTGTCTGGACATTCCCTGCGGTGCCACAGAGACCTGCTTCAAGGGGCAATGCGTGCCGGCCAAGATTGATTGTTCCGAGTCCGGTGGATGCCAGCCACTGCCTGGGGATGGAGGCGCGCCTGATGCGGCAGTAGACGCCTCCACCGACCAAGAAGCTGGCGCGGGCGGTGTCGGCGGCAGCGGTGGCGCGACAGGCGGCACGTCGGGCGGTGCGGGCCAGGACGCTGCGGCGGGAAGCGGCGGCACTGACGCGGGCGATGCCGCTCCGGACGCGCTCAGTTGCACGAGCCCGCAAGCGGACTGCAACAACAGCGTCGCTGACGGATGTGAGACCGATCTGAACACGGACGCTCTGCACTGCGGGCTCTGCGGTCGAGACTGCCAAGGCGGCAGCTGCAACCTGGGCCTGTGCACTCCCGTGACCCTGTGGACCGAGGCGAGCGCCACTCCAACGCGGCTAGCCTTGGACGCGACCCACGTCTACTTCGTGGATTTCAACGGCGGCAACGTGCGGCGTATCGCGAAGACTGGCGGCAGCGTCGAATTGCTCGCCGCCGCTCAGAATGCAACGCGCATCGCAGTGGATTCGACCCACGCCTACTTCACGAACGATCAGAAGTCGCAGGTCATCCGCGTGCCCAAGACTGGCGGCGCCACAGAATTGCTCGCGACGCTGCCGCAAGCCGCGACGTCCATCGCACTCGACGCCACGAATGTCTACGTCTCGGAAACGTCCAACACCGGTCGCATTCAGAAGCTGTTGAAGACCGGCGGCGCGCCGACCATCTTGGCGAATACGCCGTGGCCAATCGGCATTGCTATCAATGCGACCCATGTGTACTGGCCGTCTTTTGAAAACAACGGCACTCTTCGCCGGGTTCCCATTGGCGGGGGAGCCACGGAAACCCTCGACACCAATACCGACAACGGATTCGCCATCGCCATCGACTCCGCGAATGTGTACTGGACGGTGCTGGGCACGGGGGCCAACAAGGGCGAAATCCGCAAGTTGCCTGTGGCAGGCGGCACGATGGAGGTCCTCGCGTCAGCGCAAAAAGGGCCTCGAGGAATTGCCGTCGATGCAAGCCATGTTTACTGGACGAATTCCGACGGCGGCACCGTGCATCGCATTGCTTTGGACGGAAGTGGCGCCGGAGTACCGACCGTGATCGCAAGTGGCGGCGTCGAACCTCTAGGAATCGCCGTCGACAGCACGAGCGTCTATTGGGCGGACGATAAGGCAAACGTGCTGCGGAGGGTCACCAAGTAGTATGTGCATCAGGTGGATGTGTGCTGTCGCGGTTCTGTTTGCGCTAGGAGTGCAGGCGCCCGCGGCGCTTGCTGCTAGCTCACGTATCAAGAACAAGTTTGCAGCGCGTTCTCAGACGCTGCCGAAGTACACGCTCCGCCTTGACGACGGGCCCTACTTTCCGCTGCCGTCGGGCGTCATAGAAACGACCGTCTTCAAAGCTGGCGACAACCGCGAAACGGACACGACTCTGAACGCTGGGGCTGGCTTCGGATTGATGGAGGATCTGGAACTCGGTGTGCACCTGGTCAAGTTCAACGACTCCAGGCTTTTCCCGCCGAGCTTCTACGGATTGTTCCGCTTCTTGCCTAAAGAGGTCGTGGAACTCAGCGCCTTCGCGGAAATCACACCTCGGATTGGGCATGATCCGACGTTTCTGTTTGGCATGCCCGTGTCCCTGCACTTTGGCGATAGCGTGCGGTTGGACACGGGGCCGTTCATCCTGTTTCCCCTGGAGACCAACATCGACGCCGTGTTCATGGCTCCTCTGCAACTCCCGATCAATGTGACCGATCAAGTGTATCTGGGGCCAGAGGCTGCGCTGATCCTCCCCGAATTCGAGCAAGACATTTACCTGGCCGGTTTCTTCGTTGGTTACACAATCCCCACGGCCAAGGGCGCGTTCGGCGATGTCGGCGGGCGCTTCCGGCTGCCCAACGTGGATGCGGGCTTCGACGTGTTCCAAGTCATGGCAGAGTTGTCGATCTATTTGGACTTCTAGAGGCGGCGGCCCTTGGGTGCTGGGGCCTTTCCAGAGACCAGCCGGCTCAGGGGCAAGGCTTGCAATCGCATGACAACCCGCAAACCAAGACGGGCTTGGTGCCGCCCTTGCAGACCCCCGTGCAGCTGTTGGAGCCACAGTTCGCTGTGGTGCTGGGGCACGCGTTCTGCTCCGCGCCGCACTCCAGCGTACAGGGGCCGTCTTTGCAATTGAGCTTGGCCGCGCCGCAGCCCAGCTTCACATTGCAGCCGAGGCGGCAGTCGTGACCGCTGGGGCACTCGAAAATGCCATTCGCGCAGGCGCCTTGAGAGGTGCACTCGACACGACAGTGAAATCCCGCCGGACACGTGATGGTCTTGCCGTTGCACTCGTTGGGCGTGTCGCATTGGATCAGGCAAGTGCCCGCTGCGCAGCCACCGTCGCACACCGTGGGGCAGACGGACCCGGTGGGCGGCGCAGCCGTGCCACAGCCGCCACCTCCGTCGGTGCCGCCCGTACCACCCGTGGAACCGCCGGTTCCACCTGTGGCGCCGCCAGTAGCGCCAGTGCCTCCGGTTGCGCTCGTCGCGCCCGAGCCGCTTGCGCCGGAAACACCCGCCGAAGCACCGGTTCCCGATGCCCCGCCGATGCCGCCTCCGCCCGAGGCGCCGCCCCCCGCGACGGCGCCAACGCCGGCAGTGCCCGCGCCAGATCCGCCCTCTACGCTCGGGGCGCTTTCCGGGAACACGCTGCACGCGCTCGCGAGCAGCCACAAAGCAAGGGGGCCAAGCCGCACAAGGGCTAGGCTATCACGGCACGCCCACCGCTGCAGGCGACTCGTCGTTCACCCAGCCCGCTTGTTCGCCTTCACACACGAAGCAAGCGTGTTCGTATAGACTTTGACCCGTGGAAGCGAACCCCACCGAACCAGCCCGCCTGTCTGGCACACCGGCGTGGCGCCGCTTCTCGTGGTCGGGGATCCGCGCCGTCATGAGCGAACGGCGGCAAAGCGCTGACCGTCAGCGACAGAGCGAGCCCCGGACATGCCGGAGCTAACCGGAGCTGACCTGCCCGACGGAATCGAGGACGCCGAGCCGCCTGGCGCCTTCGATTCCCCCGCTGAGCGCGAGCTGGCACTGGCAAAGCTCGAAGAAGCGGTCCTCGGCAGTGCTCCGACTCAGCTCGGCCCCTTGGAGGGGTGGGCAAAGCTCGGTCTGCTGGGGCGCGTGTTTCGGGGTCGTGATTCGAGCCCGACCCCCGAGGACGCCGCGAAGTCCCCCACCCTCCTCCGGCACGAGGGCGACGCGGGAGCAGCGCCCGTCGAGAGCGATCCGGTCCTCGAGGCGAGCATCCGTAGTCGCGTTGCCGCCCTCGCAGCGCTCGCAGGAGTGGTGTACTCCGTCGCTGTTCCCCTCGATTTCGCCTTGCGCGCGGCGTTCGAAGCTCAGGGGCTGACCAGCCCCGCCCGTCTCAAGAACCTGGTCATGGCGGTCCTCGCGTGGTGGGTGTTCCGGGCCGCGCGGAAAGCCAACGTCCCGCTCCGAACCGTGGCACGACTCGCCTTCGTCTTGGTGTTTGCGGTGGGGACCCACCAGACCCTCGAGAGCCTGCACTTCTTTCAGTGGTCGGGCGAAGCTAGCGCGGAGGGACCGAGCCTGGTCGACGGGCTGACCTGGACCTGCGTCTTCATGGTGCTCTTCCCGCCGTTCGTGCCAGGATCACCCAAGAAGCATTTCCTGCTCGCGCTCTCCCTTGCGCTCCCGCTGCTGGTCCTGCCCCTGGGCTGGTCCAAAGTGAGCGGGCTCGACTACTTTGCGATCCTTTCGCCCGAGACGTTCGCCAACGTGCCGCTGAGCGTCGTGCTCAGTGTTTTCACTTCCATTGGCATTCATCGCATCGACGATGCCTTGCGCAGCGAGCGGCGCCGTTCGCGAGATCTTGGCAGCTACGTGCTGGTCAAGGAGCTGGGGCACGGCGGCATGGGCGAGGTGTGGCTGGCCCAACACAAGATGCTGGCTCGCCCTGCTGCCCTCAAGATCATCAAGGCGGATCGGCTGGACGTCGCCCCCGAACGGGCCGCGAGCGCGCTGCGCCGTTTCGAGCAAGAAGCCCGCGCAACGGCCTACCTGCGTTCCGCGCATACCGTAGAACTCTACGATTTTGGACGCACGGACGCGGGCGACTTCTACTACGTGATGGAGCTTCTGGACGGCATGGACCTCGATGCCCTGGTGGAGCGCGACGGCCCCCAACCAGCGTGGCGCGTCGTCCGGATCCTGCGGCAAGTGTGCCTCTCACTGGCAGAGGCACACCATGCAGGGCTGATCCACCGAGACGTCAAGCCCGCCAACATCTTCTTGTGTCGACAGGCAACGGAGCTCGACATCGCTAAAGTGCTCGACTTCGGACTGGTCACTGAGGTCGCTCGTGCGGATCGCGGGGACGCGGCGGCCCTCACCCGCGATAACGATGTGGTCGGGACGCCGGCCTTCATGGCGCCAGAGATGATCGTTGCGCCCGATGACGTCGATCATCGGGCCGACATCTACGCCCTGGGCTGTGTGGCGTACTTCCTGCTGACAGGCCGGCATCTGTTCGAAGAAAAGACCGTCGTGGGACTCCTTTCTTGCCACGTGCACAAGGCGCCACCGTCGCCTCTATTCCACGAAACGAGCGAGGCCGTGCCCGAAGCTCTTGAGGAGCTGGTCGCGAGCATGCTCGCCAAGAGGCCGGAGGATCGCCCGCAGTCGGCCGACGAGGTGCTGACGGCGCTCGAACGAGTCGACGTCAAAGGCGCGTGGGATGCCGCGCAGTTGCGAAGCTGGTGGAGCGCCGTGGATCCGCCGCCCACGCGTGCTCGGGAAACAACGCGCAACTAGTAGCGGTCGAGCCGCTCCTCAGCACCTGGTGACCAGCCACCGAGGCTCGTCGCTAATCCGCGATCCAAAGTCGTAGCTTGTGGGTCCGATGCTTACCCGCTCCCGCGGTCCGCTGGAGCAAGATCCCGCTGACGATGACCTCGGCTCCCTTGGTGTGTTTCGGCATTTCGAGCAACAGATGGCCGTCCGCCACTAGTCTGTTGCCGTGACGCACGACGCCGCGGGTGTGTCCGAACTCGCCTACATCTTGTTCGAGCTGTTTGTTGACGCTGTTGCCCTCGCTGCGCGCCACAATCTCGCCGTCGAATCGTCCGCAGTACTCGCAATCTAGGTCGAGCCATACGCGGTTGGCGTTGCCATCCGCGATATAGCGGAGCGAAAACGGTTGGTCCCAGCTGAGGCTCAGCTCGGCGATGGGTGCCCCGGGCGGTGGATAGCGGAAGCCAAACACGAAGACCATCAGGGCTATGGGCGCCAGCACGATCAGCACTAGAAAGATCCGAGTTCGGCGCTTCTCACGCGCCCGTGCTTCCGGCGGCGCGAGTGGCTGTTGCTGCGGTGATTGGAGGTTTGGATTGGCTGGATGCATCGGCGACTCACTCGTCAGGTCACGGCTGTACGACAAGGGTGGCGTCAGCTCCGCCGCGGAGGGAAGAGGTGTAGGGTCGCCGCTGTGCCACCTGGGGCATAGCCTTCGGTTCCGAAAGCCGCTTTTTCCGTCAAATAGCGGGATTTCCGCCGAGCTCAGCCGCAACCCGCATTTTCTTGTGAACCAAAGTGGCTCCGTCGTCACTGCGCTCTCATGAGACATCGCACACGACTCTCGGGGCTATTCACTTTCCTTGCCCTCCTATCCGCGCCCGCTGCAGCGAAGGCACAGCCCCTCGACCTGCTGGACCTGCGCAGTGAGTACGTGCCGCCGACCGCGCTCGGTGGCGACCGGCCCGCGGGGGGTGCGCCCTGGTCGGACGCGGATGACGTGCAGGTTTCCACGTATTCCGTTGCGTTAAAGCTGCCCCTGGCGCTGAGCGACTCTACGCTGATCGTCCCGGGCATCGGCTACCGGCTCGACAAGCTCTCCTTTTCCCACGAGTCGCCCGCGGAGCGCGAGCTCGACCTGCACGCTTTCGAGCTGCCGCTCACGCTGATCCATCTCTTGTCCAAGGACTGGATGCTGCTCTTTCAAGCCTCGCCTGGGTTCTCAAGCGACCTCGGCGCCGTACAAAGCCGAGCCCTGCGCATGCAGGGCCTGGGGCTCGCGAGCCACCAGTTTTCCGACGAGCTAGTTCTGGGTGGCGGTGGGGCCGCAATGTTCGAGTTCGGCTCCTTGCTGCCCCTTCCCGTGCTCTATGCACAGTGGGAGCCGACCCCGCAGGTGAAGGTCGAAGCGCTGCTGCCCTTGCAGGCCGAGGCCAAGCTGGCGCTCGGTGACCGCTTCGAGATCGGACTCCGCGCTGACGTCGACGGCAGCTCCTACTCGATCAGCGACTCGGCAATCCGCGGCTCTTGGCCCTGCAAAGCCGAGGCGGACGATCCCGCCACCCCCCAGAACGAAGCGCAGTCCGACCCGGCGCAGTGCGTCGATCACGTCGGGTACTCGGTCGCGACGGCAGGCGCAACGTTCGGCGTGCGGACCTTCGACTCGCTCTGGTTCACCGTGTACGCCGCGCGCACGGTCTATCGCCGCTTCGAGCAGATGAACGCGGACAACGACCGCGTCGCTGGCGGGACGCAGACGCTGCCCAACGCGTTCTTCGCACGGGTGGGCTTGACCTGGCGACTGCCCGACGGCGGCGACGAAAACCCAGCGCCGCAGCAGAAACGCGCGGCGGCATCAAACAAGGAGACGCCATGAAAACCCTGCACGTGACGTCGCGGGCACAAGACGAGTCGCGCCGCGACAGCGAAGCCCCACAAAGAACTCCAATGAACGACAAGACCCTGCTCCGATTGCTCGCGATGTCGTTCGGTCTGACCTGGAGCATTGCCGCCATCCTGATCCTCTTCTACGACCAGATCACTGCCATCTTCGGCGAGCTCACCGTCTCGAACCCGCTCTACATCCTGGCCGTGTACTCGCCCGGCCTCGCCGGCGTGTTCCTGGTTTGGCGCCACTACGGAATCACGGGGCTGGGTCGCTTCTTCCGGCGTCTCACGCTGTGGCGCGCCCCCTTTGGTTGGTGGGCCTTCCTCGTTCTGGGCGTCCCCGCGGTCGTGTACACGGGCGCCGCCATCAAAGGATCGATCAGCGACCCATTGCCCGTTTCGGGCGGATACCAGATCGCGTCCGCGCTACTGCTCGCGTTGTTTCTCGGCCCCATCGAGGAGTTCGGCTGGCGCGGAGTCGCGCTGCCGATCCTGCAACGCCGGTTCGCGCCGATCTGGGCGGGTCTGATCCTCGGCACCCTCATCGCCATCTGGCACATCCCGGCGTTCTTCCTGAGCGGGGCGCCCATGAGCAGTTGGTCGTTTGCCCCGTACTTCGGCGCTGTCATCGCCATCTACGTCATCCTCACGCCGTTCTTCAACGCCGCGCGGGGCAGCTTGCTCGTCGCGTACCTCTACCACTTCCAGATGATGAACCCGCTGTTCCCCGATGCGCAGCCCTGGGACAACCTGCTGTGGATCGCCGTGGCCATCGTCGTCGTGTGGTGGAAGCGAGACGTCCTCTTCGATCGCGCCGCAGCCGTCACGGAGGTGCTGTGATGACCCGCGTCAGCGCAATCCTCATGCTGCTCGCTGTCGGCTGCGTCGCGTGCCAGTCCACGACCGGGCCCACGACAACGGCGACGACAAAGCCCACGACGACGACCACCACCAGTACGGCGCCCACCGCTCTCGAGAAACGCTTTCAGGCTGA
Source organism: uncultured Polyangiaceae bacterium (assembly GCA_965369205.1). Lineage (GTDB taxonomy): Bacteria > Myxococcota_A > Polyangia > Polyangiales > Polyangiaceae > JACKEA01. The sequence goes on from CBDUPW010000042.1 coordinate 27,681, forward strand.
GCTCGACCGCGCGCGAGATGAACTGGGATTTCCCGGCGCAACCGCCGCGAACGCTCTGTCCGACGGAACCGTTGGCGTGGCCGCTTCGGGTCTCGCCGACGTCGAGAGCCGCGCGCCAATGACACCACGCTCGCGGATGCTCGCAGCGAGCGTTGGGAAGAGCTTTGTCGCCGCCGTGGCCCTGGCGCTGGATCAAGAAGGCGCGCTCGACCTCGACGCCCCCATCCAGACGTGGCTGTCCGATCGTCCTTGGCTGGCGCGGCTGCCCAATCACGACTCGATCACCCTGCGGCACCTGCTCACTCACAGCTCCGGCCTGCCGGATCACGTGCACACCCCTCGCTTCGCGCGCGCCGTGGCCAAGCGGTGGAAGGAGCCCGGCCATCCGTTTTCGCCGGAAGCGCTGATCGAATACGTGCTCGACGAGCCCGCGCGCTTTCCCGCTGGAGGCGGTTGGTCGTATTCCGATACGGGCTACATCTTGGTCGGCCTGATCATCGAGCAGGTTGCACGGCGGCCCTACTACGAAGAGCTGCAGCAGCGATTCCTCGCGCCACTTGGTCTCGATGCCACGAGCCCATCGGATCAGCGCGCCCTTCCGGGACTGGCGGCGGGGTACACGGCACGAGACAATCCCCTCGGTTTGCCCGCCAAGACCACGAGCGCACCGGGCGTGATGTCGTGGGATCCCGCCGTGGAGTGGACCGGCGGCGGTCTGGTCAGCACCTCGCGGGATCTCGCGGTCTGGGGTCGCGCGCTGTACGAAGGGCGCGCGCTTTCCAAGCCCTATCTGGACGAGCTGCTGCATTCGGCGCCCGTCGGGGGTGCGGACTCCGGCGTCCGCTATGGCGCAGGCGTCGCGATCCATCAGCAGACGCCCCTTGGCCCCAGCTATGGGCATGGCGGCACCATCCCGGGCTACGTCTCGAGCCTGCGCTACTATCCGGATCGCCGCGTCGCGGTCGCCTTTCAGATCAACACCGACGTCGGCCTCGACGACGCGGTGGGCCAGATCGAGCGACGCCTGGCCGACGTCGTCGTGGCGAGAAAGCGGCAGGTCGAGCGCCCCGATGGCGACTGAGCGGCGGGGATCCAGCTGGCGACGCCCGCGCCGTCATCCAGCGTCATTGAGCGTCGGCGCGCTCCGCCCTGCGACCCAGCCACGCCGCGTAGATCGTCTGAGTACTTTGGAGCAGGGCCGGGCTCGCCGAGACGCGCTGCATCTCCTCGTGGAGCAAGCCACGGGCGCGGTGCAGGCGACTCTTGACCGTGCCGTTTGGGATCTCGAAGACCGACGCGAGCTCGTCGACGCTCAAGCTTTCCCAGTAGTGAAGCTCGAGCAGGCTCTGCAGATCCGCCGGAATGCGCTGCAGTGCCTGCAAGAGCACGCGCATCTCCGACCGAGCTGCGACTTGCGTGGACACGCCGGGCGAGAGGTCCACCAGGGATTCCACGGCGAAGTCCGGGGCAGCGGGACCGTGCTTCTTCTTGCTCCGATAGAACTCGAAGAGGACGTTGCGCGCGATCCCGAACAGGAACGCCCGCACACTAGACTCCCCGCTGAATCGGTCCCCAGCTTCAGCGAGCCCGAGAAACGTGCGTTGCGCCAAATCCTCAGCATGCTTGAACGCCTTGGTCCGGAAGAAGCGCGTGACGGGCTCGTGGTAGCGGCGGATCAGCGCCTGCCCGGCGCTGCGATCCCCCGCGTGCCACGCGCGAAGCAGCAAGGTGTCGTCACTTGCGTTGGAGTCGGAGCCCATGTTCGCCATCGAGCGGGGAAGCGCCACCGGTTGTCGTCACGCGCTGACTCTAGCCGAACTTGGTGCTGCCTACGCAAGCTCTCAACGCAGGTGGGCCCGGGCTTGCAGTGCCGCGCGCCCACCGCTCCCGGGTCTGCGAAGGCACGCGAGCTGGCGATCCCTCACGAGAAGTACTGCGACGCGACCAGTAGCCCGAGCGCCATGAGCATGCCGCCGAATGCCAACATGATCACGGCCCCTATGGATCGCGTGACCTCAAGGTAGGCGGTGCTCGGGTCGTCCGGATCATACATCACCATGATCTCTTTGCCCGCAGCGTATCGGTCGACGCACTTCTGGACCGCAGCGCGGTTGGTCGTCGCCTCATGGGAACGAGCGACCGCATTGCCTTCGTACTCGGTGCCACCGACGGAGTAGGTGTAGGAGAGCTCAGGCCAGTGCGAGGTGTATTGCTGATAGTAGCCTTGACTGTCCTTGGCTGTGTACGTTGAGGATTCGACGCTTGAGCTGAGGACTCTGCCCGACGCACGAGGCCACTTCCCGATGTCGCGGTCCTTCCTGAACGTGATCAGCGCCCCCAACACCATCGGCAGGCCGAACAATGCGAACGCGCCACCGACGATCAACGGCGCCAAGGGCGATGAGGGAGCCGGTGCCTCGCCCGCGCTCGGCTCCATCACGAGGTAGGTGAGAACGCCGCCGACCATCACGAGCCCAATTATCACGAGCGTGACCAACATGACGATCATCACGGTGTCGTCGGACTTCTTCTTGCTGGCGAGCCGCCGCTCCGTTGGCAGGCCCAGCCGGCGGCGCAACTCTCTCACTTCATCTTCGACTTCGGCGAGGCGGCGCTCCTCCTCCGCGTCTTGCTCTGCCTGCGCAACGAGGCGCGCGCTTGCTTCGGTCAGACGCTGATTCGCCTCGGCGAGCTGGTCCTCAAGACTCTCCGCACGCCGACGGGTTGCCTCACGATCGTCGCGATAATCCACGGTACAATCATATCCGACATCCACGTTCCACCGATGCAAATCCCGAAAGGCCACGAGCCCCGTCGGCATTTCTCTGCAGGCACAGCGGAGCAGAATGCAGGTCTATCTGCGCCCGTCCACGCCGCCCCCGGCGACCTCAAGCCATCATTGTGAACCGAGACCCGACTACTGCGCGTATGGGATGACTGCATCGATTCCGTGGAATCGATGCACTAGGCTCAGGCTGCATTGGCCGGTGAGTCTTCCGGTCCGCGAGTGAGAACCCGATGTCGTCCGCGTCAACAACCGAGGTCAGCGTCCGGCGCGCAAAGCTCTTGGTGGGCGTTTTCGTTGGCGCAAAGGTCCTACTGCACCTCGTGCTCATCGGCCGCTATGGCTACCACCGCGACGAGTTCTATTTCATCCAATGCGGCGCCCAGTTGGCGTTCGGGTACGTCGACCACGCACCCCTCGTGCCTTGGCTGGCGCGCCTGGCTGGGCTGTTCGATCATCACATCGCAGCGCTACGCATGCCATCGGTTGTCGCTGGAGCGGCGACGGTTGCGTTGACGATGCGGCTGACGCGGGAGTGGGGCGGCGGACTGTTTGCGCGCGGCCTGGCGGCGGCCGCTGTGATCGCCGCGCCCGCTTACCTGCGGATGGGAAAGATGCTGTGCATCCCCGTATTCGAACCTGTTTGGTGGACACTCGCCGCCTTGCTGCTGTCCAGAAGCGCGCGGGATGGCAACGCAAAGCGCTGGGTGCTTGTGGGTTTGGTGGCGGGCGTCGGGTTGTTGACGAAGCATACGATGCTGTTTTGGGGACTGGGCATTGCTGTGGCCGTTGGCTTCACGCCCGGCCTACGCTGCCAGCTGAGAACCCGTTGGCCTTGGATCGGCGCAGGCATCGCGGCGCTCCTGTTTTCCCCGAACATCGTTTGGCAGGTGCAGAACGGGTGGCCCACGCTCGCTTTCATGAGCGAGATGCGGAGTGGTGCGCTCGGCGCCATTCCCAAACCCCTATTTCTGGCCGGGCAGCTCGTCTACATGAACCCCTTTGCCACGCCGCTGTGGATCACCGGGCTGTGGGCTGCGCTGCGAACGCGTGCGCACCCGGCACGTCCCTTCGCCATCGTGTTTCTCGTAGTGTGCGCCGTGCTGCTACTGCTCGGCGGCAAGCCCTACTATTTGGCGCCCGCGTATCCGCCGATCTTCGCGGCCGGCGCCATGGCGCTGGAGCGCTGTGCAAGCGGCCGGGCCGCCCGTCGCATAGGCAGCTACGTTGCCAGCGCCTGTGGCGTCGCGTTCGGCGTCTGTGCTGGCTTGCCTATTCTGGATCTGCCGACCATCGAGCGAGGCTTCGGGATCGTAGCGGGCTGGGCGGTGCCACCCGTGGCCCTGACTCACGATTTGCGAGACGAGCACGGTTGGAAGGAATTGACCACTGCCGTCGGCAACGCTTACTCGAAGCTCGACGCGGAGCAGCGCGCGGAAGTTGCTATTGTCGCCGGTAACTATGGAGAGGCCTCTGCCTTGCGCTTCTTCGGCGCAGACTGGAACCTGCCGCCGGCCGTGAGCGGTCACATGACCTACTATTTGTGGGGTCCGCCCAAACGCGAGCCCACGCAGTTGCTCGTGCTCGGGCTGCCCGACGCAATTCTAAACGAGCTGTGCGTGGCGCCCAAGCTGGTCGCACGCAACAACGTGGCCTTGGCCCACCCCATCGAAGGCCACGTGGCCGTTTATCATTGCGCCGCGCTGAAGCAGCCGCTCAGCGAGTATTGGCCGACGCTGCGTCGCTACGGTCACGGCTTTATGGAACTCGAGGGGCAGAGGCGCCAACGCCTAAAGTAGCCCGCGCCGGAGCCTCGAGCTCGCGGCCACTCTTCTCGTCACCTATCCCCGAAATCGACCTCGAGCTGGGTTCGCTGCGCCGGGCCACGGGTCGGCGCAGCGGGGTGCCTGCCGGCGCCTCGGACAGGTGCTTCGAGCAGACTTCTATCACCGACTTGGCAGGGAACACGACTTCGGTGTCACTTGCTCTCGATCTTGTAAGCCACCGTTCGTTGGCGTTCGCGTAGCTGTCGCCGATACGTGGCCGGCGTCTCGTCGTGCCAGCGGCGGAAGGCCCGATGGAACGACGCTTGCTCGCCGTAGCCCAGCAGGTAGGCGACTTCGCTCAGCGACAGCTCGGGCCGGGCGAGGTAGCGTTCGGCGAGATCCTGGCGAGTGGAATCGAGCACATCGGCGAAGCTGACGCCCGAGTCGGCCAGTCGTCGCTGGAGCGTACGTTGCCCCAGAGCGAGTTTCTCGGCGATCTCGCCGGCGGTGACGGCGCCGTGCAGGAGCCCGCTCTGGATCGCGCTGCGGACCTGGCCTAGCAGCGGCGCCTCGTCCTGCGCGTTGGGCGCCGCGCGCTCGAGCACCCCTTGTAGATAGCGCGCGAGCTCCGCGTCGGCCGACGCGATCGGCACGTCGACGATCGACGCTTCAAGCGTGAGCGTGGCGGTATCAGCTCCGAGTTCGATCGGCGCGCCTAGGAAGTCCTCGAACCGAGCTCGTTCGACGTCCGACATACTCTCTCGTCGGCTGCGCATGCCCAGGACCACCGGCGAGCCGCTGAGACGCAAGAGGTGCAGGGCGATGAACATCGTGTAGTCGGAGACGAGCCGGCTGCCCAGGCACACCTCGCCCAGTCGGTCTTCTCGCAACGTCAGCTCCTCGCCGTTTACCGTCGTCGAATACCGGGCGGTCCGATTCGTGAGGTGTTGGTAGCGCTGGTGACAGGCCATGGCGTCGCCTACCGTGGGCGCGGTCTTGCATGCGAGGCCCACCACACCCAGGCTCGAGAGCGTGTGCAGCTCGGTTGCCATCAGGACGAAGTCGGCGTACCCGGTGCACCCGAACAGCATCTCCATGTGGCGGTAGGTAGACGCGCCGCTGACCGTCGCGCCGTCGGCCTTGAGGTCCTCCCGCCTCCAGCCGAGCTCATCAGCGAGTTCCGCCTCGGTCACGCCAAAGCGCAGCGAGGCCTCGAACGCAGGCAAGACATTGGAGGCGTCGATGTCACGTTCCGACAAGGGATTGTCAGGCTCGGCCAAAGCGCTTGGATGCGTCAAGCCGCAGAATCGAGACATGGCGATTCGACGACTGTTCTCACGCATCCTCACCCCATGGTCCGCTCCCGGGCCGCGCCACGCCGGCCTCGAAGTACCGATGACCAGTAGGGAACTGTCCTTCTTTCGCTGGCTTTTCGTGGCCGCCGCTCTGTGGAACCTGGCAGGCGGAGTGCTCGGATACTTCAATCCGGAATATGCCTTCAAGCTGCTATTTGACAGGGCATTGACCGATCCGCTGTACCACGACATCTACCGCGGCGCGTGCGGGACAACCCTCGTGTACTTCATCGGGTACTTCGTCGTCGCCCACAACCCCGCGCGACACGCCGGCATCGTGTTGGTGGGCGGAATCGGCAAGGTCGGCTTCGCAATACAGCTGCTGAAGTTCTACTTCGCAGGGCTGGCCAACGCGAGCGCCTTCGTGGTCATCATCGGCGACTTCGCGTTCACGATCGCGTTCGTATACTTCTTCTTCAGACTACTGCGCACGGACCGCAGCATCCTGGGAGGAAGATCAACCCCGGAAAGGCACCAACCCGCCGGCGTAGTCAGGTGACCACTACCGAAACGCTGGCGAACGGGTAGTATCACGGCAGTGACCCAGGGTAGTGATTCGAACGGCGAGGGGGAGCTGCAGGCGAAGGTTGCGCGGTTGGAGCGTGAGCTCGCGGCGGCGCGTGCCGGTCAGCTCATGACCCACACCATCCTCGAGACCGCTCCTGCCGTCGTGTTGCGGCTCTCGCTAGATTTCAAGATAGAGTTCATCAATCGCGTCTTGCCCGAATACGAGGGAGCACGCCTAGTTGGTGAACCGGTGTTTGCATTCGCCCCCCCCGACCAGCACGAGGCCATGCGCAAGGGTCTGGAAGCGGCCAAGGCGACGCGCCTACCCAGCACGTACGAGAGCGTCGCCTTGGCGCCGAATGGGACCCGCGACTGGTACTTCAACACGGTCGGTCCCATCCTCGACGGTGACGAGCTGGTGGGATTGACCCTGATTTGCACCAACGTCACGCGGGTCAAGCAGGCCGAAACGGAACTGAAGGAGAGCCGCGCACGTCTAGAAGTGGCCCTCGATGCGGGCCGGGTTGGCCTGTGGCGCTGGGACGCTATCGAAGACGTAGTGGATTGGGACGATCGACTCTGCGCAATGTTCGGCCTCGAACGCGCGAACGCACCCACGCGCCGTGCAGATTGGCTGGCAGTTGTGCCGCCCGACCTTCAGGAGCGAATGAATGCGCACATCGACGAAGCGCTGCGCACAGGGGACTACCCGGACTTCGAAATGCCGGTGGGAGTCGCGCCCTCGAAGCGCTGGTTCATCGTACGTGGGGGCCCGATGCGCGGAGCCGACGGGAACATCACGGGGCTGATGGGCGGCGTACTGGAAGTCACCGGACTGCGCCTGCTCGAAGAACAGATCCGCCAGACCGAAAAGCTCGAGGCTGTTGGGCAGCTGTCGGCGGGCATTGCGCACAACTTCAACAACATGCTTGCCGCAATCGTTCCGGTCCTCGAGCTTGCCAAACGGCGCAGTGCGCACGGGGACACGGAACTATTTGATGGCGCACTCAAGTCTGCGCTCCAAGCCGCGGAACTCGTCAAGGAACTGATGGCGTTCTCGCGCCGTCGCTCCGACGCAACGGCCGCGACGGATCGGCTCGACGATGTGATCCGACGCGCCACAGAATTGTGTGGTCGCACCTTCGAGCGGCGCGTGCACGTGGTGTTGGGCGATCTCAGCGCTGCGCATGGCATTCTCGTAGACGGAGCGCGCACGGAACATGCGCTATTGAATCTCCTGGTCAACGCGCGGGACGCTGTGGAAAAGCTCGAGACATCCCGCAGAACCATCACCCTGAGCGCGCACGCACTGTCAGCGGCTCAAGCGCGCACGCAGCACGAGGATGCCCAGGGCGACTATGTCGAGCTGCGCGTCAGCGACTGCGGCGAAGGCATCGACGAGGCGACCCGTGAGCGCATCTTTGATCCCTTCTTCACCACCAAGCCCCTTGGCAAAGGCACCGGCCTCGGTCTTTCCACGGCGTGGGCCGCGGCGAAAATCCAAAACGGTTACCTGACTTGTCGCTCCCAGGCAGGGACGGGCACGACCTTCTCCTTGACACTTCCGGCCGGCATACGGGAGCAACTGCCGCGGTCCGCAGCCAGCGCGCCAGAGACGGAGGCGCGGGCGTGCGTGCTCGTGATTGACGACGAGCCCGCGGTGCTGCGTTCGACGATGCTGCTGCTTGAGCACATCGGCCACCAAGCCCTTGGCGCTAGTTCCGGCGAAGAGGGCGTGCGAATAGCTCAGT
>CBDUPW010000043.1:0-35537 GCA_965369205.1 uncultured Polyangiaceae bacterium
CCTCGTAACGAGACGCGCAGGACGCACGCAGAAAGCAGGCGGCTGGTCGGCGTTCTAGTTCATTTTGAATACGTCGGCCCCGCGCATCGTCGCGCGCATCGTCGGTAGCGACCGAGTTCTCACGCGCAGATAATTCCAGAATTCTGCCTCAGCGCCGCGCTCGGTAGGTTACATTCTGTAGTGCGCACTATTGCGCGCAAGAAGGGCAAGGCATGCGGAAGATCGTCGGCACTGGTGGAGCGCTTGTTGTGGGGTTGTTGCTGAGTTCCGCGCAGGCGAACGAAACGACCAGCGTGAGCGCTGCGCAAGAAGACGGCTTCGATGCACAAGCTTCTGCGTCCGCGAGTGGTCCGGGCAAGCTCGCCCTAAATACGATGTTCATCGCGGAGAAGATCGTGGCCACCATCCGCGTGCGCTTTCGCGACAAGAGAAAGTGCTTCGATGCTTGTCAGGCGCGCGCGGATTGCGATGGCGTCATGCTGCAGATGAAGTCCATCAATTCCACAGTGTCCTGCATGCTCGGGACCAATGTGAAACAGAAACCCGTCAAGGGCTGGATGGCGTGGACGCCCGTGGCACGCTGCGCGCGCCACAGGGATTGCGATGACCGCAAGTTTTGCAATGGCCGGGAGCTTTGCGACTGGAAGACCGGCAGCGTGCGTTGTTCCAAAGGAACGCCGCCCTGCAAGAAGGGCATGATCTGCAACGCGGCAGCTTCCCGCTGTGAGCAGCCCTGCACCGACAGTGATGGCGATGGACACAAGTCTGCGTCCTGCGGCTTTGACGACTGCAACGACAAAGACCACAGGGTCTATCCCGGAAACCACGAGACCTGCGACAGCAAAGACAACGACTGCGTTGCCTGCACGGTGGGCAACACGGATGCCGATGGTGACGGCTTTGTCAGCGCAGGCTGCTCGAATCCGATCAGCACGTCCTACAATCCGGGCTGTGGTTCGAATCCGAAAGTGTATGTCGACATGGCGCAGAAGGTCGTGCGTGGGCGCGACTGCGACGACAACAATCCCGCAATCGGGCCGGGGTCGATCAAATGCGACGCAATCCCCTCTTTCACGCAGGTGTGCACGAACGGCGCGTGGCTGCGTATCGCGTGCCCCGGCGGAAAACGCTGCCAGCCTCAGCCCAACGGCACCGGGCTCTGCTTGTAACGCGGTAGCTAGCGGAGCGGCGTCTCGCGCGGTCGTCGCCCGCCGCTAGTGCGCTACGCGGATTCGAGTGCCGGCTCGATACGATCCGCGAGGCCGATCACTTGGTCAACGTGCACTTCGAACCGGCTGCTCCAAGTGAGCGCAAGGCCGTAGCTGTCTAGGGAGACCTGTTCCCAGTCTTGCTCGGACTTTGGAAAGCAATGGACCTTCGAGAAACTCGTAAGGACCGCGCTATAGCGCTTGCCGTTCGAGGTCTCGATCGTCACGCGACCGTATTCCGGCGTCTCGACGCGAAGGATCACTGGAGTGGGCGCACCCATGGGATCTCCTCTCCGGCGACCGCAGCCGACCATGCCTGCTGCAGTTCATGAGCGCGCTCCTGGCACCATTCAGTGACCAATCGCGCCGCTCGGTTGCCGACCTCGCCTTCCACCAATCGACCCTCAAGATCGAAGACGGCCTCCGAGCCCTGATATCGAACATGGATGTGCGGCATGTGGTGTCTCTGATTGTCGAACCAATACATATAGACGCTCATGCCGAAAAACTCAGAAATGCGCGGCACCCGAAAAGCGTACCTTCCGAGTCGGCTGCTTGCAAACGGCCGTCGGCGCTGGCCGCCTTGGGTTGGCGATCCGCGCCGGGCGGCTTTTCAGAACGCGGCGCTCCTAAACCTCGGCGTTGCGGCGCAGCACGAAGAGACGAGCCTTGGGCGTGCGATCCGGTCCGGGCAAAGTGCTCGCCTGCTCTTCAACGATCTCAAAAGAGCCGCCGAGCAGCTTCTCCAGTGATTCACGTTCGTAGGGCGTGGTGCCGTGTGCGTCGCCTTCGCTGACGTCGTGGGTCTTGAGCAACAAGAAGCCCCCCGGGGAGACGAGCCCCGCGACTGCGTTCGCGTAGCGCGCGGCGGCCGACGGTGAGAGGAGATGCAGGCAACCGCGATCGATGGCGACGTCGAAAGAGCGATGCAGGCCGGTGTTTGTGATGTCGTCTTCGAGCCAGAGCACATCGGCCGCAGGCGCGCGCTGGCGGGCCTCTTCCAGCGCGCGCGCGGATAGCTCCGTGGCGACCACGCGATGGCCGCGCTCGGCGGCTGCGACGGCGACTTGGCCGAGGCCAGTGCCGATGTCGAGCACGAGGGATGGCTTCGGTGCGAGCTGCGCGAGCTGCGCGATCAGGTCTGCGTCGGCCGTGTTGCTGTGCCAGGGCAGTTGCTCCGCGCCGGAGGCGTACAGCTGGTCCCACTCTGCGGGACTGCGCGGCGTGATTTTCTTCCCGATGCCGTGACGCGCCAGCGCCGTCTCCAACATTTCCACAACGATGTGCACCGGGGGCGCCGGACCCAGCTTCTGCTCGCGCTCGAGGGGGGCGTCCGCGACCTCGATGCCGAAGGAGGGATGGATGACGTGCATGCCGTCGCTGACGAGCTGATCGACATTGCGCTGAACGGCGGCGCCCGCATACATCCCGGAGTTCATGGACGGAGCGACGACCACTGGCGCTGAAGTGGCGAGGGCAATTGCAGACACCAGCGAGTCGTAGTCCCCTGTCGCCAGGCGTGACAACGTCGTGGCCGTCGCGGGCCAGACCAGGACCGCGTCTGCCCAGGCCGCTAGATCGATGTGCGGCACCCGCGTCTCGCCCTCGTACATGTCCGCGGCAATCGGATAGTGCACCAGGCTCTCGATGGACAGCGTGTTGATGAAACGCATGGCGTTCTTGGTCGCAGCAACCCGGACTTCGAAACCGCGGCCCTGCAGCAGGCTGATCAGTGACGGCGCATACATGGCTGCCACGGCGCCGGACAGGCAGAGCACGATCCGCGCAGCTCGGCGCAGGGGCCGCTGCGTGGCCGCCGCTCGATCGACGTGCTCGATGGCGCCGGCGGCTGTCAACAGACCGAGCATCTGATCGACCACGCTGTTTTTGCCAAGTGTGGCTCCGGTGAGCGCTTCCACGTATTCGACGACCTGCTGCCGGGATCGCGGCTCCAGCAGGAACTTCAGCAATACCTTCGCGAGCTCAGCTGACTCGGCTTGCAGCTCGTGGGCACGGCCGTCCGGCGCCAGGACGACGGTGCGGTCCAGCGTGTCGTAGATGCGCACCACGCGTGCGCGCCGCAACCGGGAGTCAGCTACCACCGTCTCAGAGTACTTGCGATCCGACCGGACCGCTGTGGGCTATCAACTAGTACCGCCTGGAGAGCACTTGCCCCCCGCCTCCAAGAAGCAGTCCTTCGACGGGCCGCACGTGGCCTTGCCGTTCGGGTCTTCGCAGCGTTGGCACGAGCCAGACGGCTTGTCGGCGCATGCCTCGAGCGCCACGGACTGCGTCGATTCGTCATCTTCGCTGCCGCAGGCCAGCACAACGCCAAAGGACGTCACGCTGAGCGCCGCAGGCAGGATCAACAGGCGTGTGCGGTTCCACATGCGTTCATATTACCACTGGTCGAACCTAACTTGATCATTGTCATCGATCTGCCATTTGCTAGTATTTTCAGTATCTTGCTCCCAGATCCGCCTTCCCACCGTCTCTTTCCGCCCGCGCTTGAGCGGATCTTGGTGCGCGTGGGACGGTGCCTTGGGCAAGCCGCAATGAGCGCCCTATTGCTCGTTGCGACGGGCTGTGGCTCCGAGGACGGCGGGCAGCCGGGAGCGTTGTCGGGCGGCCGTGTTGGCGAGGTGGTGCCGGAGCTCGAGCTGCGGGGCTACGTGCGCGTGGAAACGACCGGCCTGGCAACCGACGCGACCTTGGGCCCGATGAACTGGGATTCCATTCGCAACAGCACGAGCCTGAGCCATGGGCTGATTCACGTCTCGGGCTTCACCTGAAGTAGCTGCAAGGCAGCGGCCCGGGACATGGCTCTGGAGTATCCAAACTACGCGGATAAGGTTGTATTCGTCGATCTGCTGGCCGAGGGCTCCGCCTTGCTCGAGCCCGTGCCGGACCAAGAGCTCAACGCCTGGATACAGGGGCCTGGCCTCTCGTTCACCGTCGCGACAGATTTGCCGGGCGTAGGCCAGCGGATCCTCAAAGACTTCTCGCCGACGGATCAGAGCTATCTGGTGGAGCTCGCGTCGCGGAAGATCGTCGGGCACGCGCAAGCTCCCTCGGCGCTGTACGCAGCCATCGAAGCACTGTAGCTGCTTGGATGACCCCGGGTGCCGCTTTGCTTTGTTGGTTGGATGTGGCGGCTTTGACGTCATCGTAAACGTCTGTTGGCGCCTCCGGGTCGGCTAACCCTGCGATTGGGGCATGCCGCTGCAACGCCGTCGGCGCCGCGAGCAGCGGTGCACATCTTGGTCGTGGCGCTGCAGGTTTCAGCCAGGTTGGAATCACCGGAAATGTGCCGCTGCTGCTTCACGCGGGCCCGCTTGAACGGGGTGATGCAGTAATGACGTGGGCAGCACGCTGGCGGCATTCGACTCGGCTACGTTACAACCCTATGTGATGAGCGCTCCGCACAGCTATCTCGATCCGACGACCGCCCACTTCGTGTTCGAGAACTACAACTGGGACGTCCCCCACTCGAACTTCTTGCCCGGCATCGCTGGAAAGTGGGGCGTGCCGGTCTGGTGCTACCTGGTCAATCGCGGCCAATGCGTCGCTTCCTTTGGCGTGCGCGACAAGGACGGGCAGATCCTCGAGTTCTACTCCTTCAACAAAGCGTGCATGCGCGTCGAGCGCGAGGGCTTTCGAACCTTCGTGCGCCTGGGGGACAAGCAGGTCTACGAGCCGTTTCGTCGCAGCGACGACGAGCGCATTGCGCAGACCATGATCGTGGCGCCGGGCGAGATCACCCTGCGCGAAACAAACCCGAGTCTCGGGCTCGAATTCGAGGTGGTCTACTTCGGGTTGGCGGGTGAGCGCGTCGCAGGGCTCGTGCGCATGCTCACAGTTCGGAACCTAAAGAAGAAGGAGCGGCGCCTCGACATGGTCGACGGCCTACCGCGCATCTTGCCCTTCGGACTCGACCAGGCTCGCATCAAGGGGATCCCGCGGCACATCGAAGGCATGATGGGCGTTACCGAACGCGGCGGCGCCGCGATGTTTCGCCTGAAGCAGACCGCGGACGACAGCGAACGCGTTGGACGCATCGAGGGTGGCAACTTCTACTTGCGCGTCGGCGTCGAAGGCACGCGCGGGCTGATCGTGGATCCTGAGGCAGTGTTTGCCGAGCCCTTCAACTATGACTCACCGAGGCGCTTCGCGGATTCGGGCGCTCGAGGCGTGCTCGCTGCAGAGCAGTTTTGGGAAAACAAGACTCCGGCCGCCATGACCGCGCGCTCCGTCACGCTGAAAGAGGGTGCGGAGACCACGCTGTGTTCCGTCTTCGGCTACGCGCCCAGTGACGGCGACTTGGACACGATTGCCGCGCGCTCTCGCCGGGCCAGTTTCGTCGAAGAAAAGCGCGAAGAAAACCGCCGTACCGTCGAAGAGGTGGCCGACCACGCATTCACGGTATCGGCTTCACCGGAGTTCGACGCCTACAGCCGGCAGGACTTCTTGGACAACGTCATCCGCGGCGGCATGCCCATGACCCTGACGTTAAAAGACAAGAAGAGCACGCTGTATCTGTACTCACGGCAGAACGGCGATCTAGAGCGCGACTATCACTACTTCGTCCTCGACCCCACCTACTTGTCCCAAGGCACGGGGCACTACCGCAGCGTGCTGCAGAACCGACGCACCGATACCTGGTTCTTTCCGGATATCGAAGCCACCAACCTGCGCACGTTCATGAATTTGATCCAGCTCGACGGTTACAACCCCCTCGAGGTGTTGGGCGCCAAGTATCGGAGCGTGGATCCCGAGGCTGCGGCGGCATGGGCACAGCGTCGGATCGACAGCCCCAAGCAGCGCGCGGAACTCCTTGCCTGGCTGGAGCAGGGGTTTTCTCCGGGGCAGCTGATCCTACGCCTGGAGGATCTGATCACGCTGGAAGCGGACCGGCGCACCTCCACTCTCGACGAGGTGCTTAGCTTCTGCGACGAGTGCGAAGTCGGCGGGTTACATGAGGGCTTCTGGGTCGACCACTGGCACTACAACGTGGACCTGCTCGAAGTCGTGCTGATGGTCTATCCGGATCGCGTCGACGACTTGCTCATGGGTGACAAGAGCTACACCTACTTCGACGATCCGGACGTCGTCTTGCCACGTCGTGCGCGCAGCGTCAGCGTGGGGGGCAAAGTGCGCAGCTACGGCGCCGTCTATCGCGATCCCGAAAAGCTCGCGCTGATCGAGACGCGCGCTCGGGACCCACACGTGGTGCGCACCGAGGGCGGTCACGGGGAAGTCTACCGCACCACGCTGTTGGCGAAGTTGCTCACCATCGTGGTCAACCGACTGGCCACTCTGGACGCCAGCGGCACGGGCATCGAGATGGAAGCAGGCAAACCCGGTTGGAACGACTCCATGAATGGTCTGCCCGGTGTATTCGGATCCGGTCTGAGCGAAACTCTTGAGCTCGCGCGGACGGTGAAGGTGCTGCGGACGTTGCTGCCGCGACTCAAAGGCGGGCGCACCCGCACCCTTGCCGTCTACTCGGAGCTTTCGGAGTTCCTGCGTGGGGTGCAGGCAGCGATGAAGAAGCGGCTGACGGCGCGTTCCAATGCCGCACTGAACTACTGGAACGAGGCAAACGCGCTCAAAGAACACTACCGCGACCAAACTCGGCTCGGCGTCGCCGGAACTGAAGAGCGCCTGCCGTTGTCGGAGCTGTCCGGCTTCTTGTCCGCGGCGGACGAGTTTCTCGAGCGCATTTTCAGCGGTCGCAATCGGTCCAAGGTGATCTCGAAAGCTGGCGTTCCGTTTACGTACTTCGTCAACGATGTCACGAAGCACGAACCCACGGGTGAGACCAACCACCTTGGGTTGCCCACGACCGTGCCCGCGGCCTTCGATCAGCGCCCTGTGAAGCTCTTCCTAGAGGGCCCCGTGCATTGGCTGAAACACCGGCCCGAAGAAGCGCTGGCGGTGTACGAAGCCGTGCGCAAGTCTCCGCTCTTCGATCGCAAGCTCAAGATGTACAAGAGCTGCGAGAACATGCGCGGCGAGTCTCCCGAGCTTGGCCGTGCAGTGGGCGCGTACCCGCGCGGCTGGATCGAGAACGAATCGATCTACCTGCACATGGAGTACAAGTACTTGCTCGAGGTACTGCGCTCGGGCCTGTGTGAGCAGTTTTGGGCGGACGCGGAAACGGCCCTCGTACCGTTCATGGACCCGGCGGTGTACGGCCGCAGCATCTTGGAAGGTGCGTCGTTCATCGTGTCCAGTGCGTTTGCGCAATCGTCTCTGCATGGTCGGGCGTTTCAACCCCGCCTCTCGGGCATCACCTGTGAGTTCCTGCACATGTGGCTGCTTGTCGTCGCTGGGGAGCAGCCGCTTCGGTTGGACCGTCAAGGCAAGCTGGAGCTAGCGCTGGAACCGCGTTTGCCGGGCTGGCTCTTTACGGAGCAGGAGACTCGGCGCGAGTACCACGACTTCCGCGACGGCTGGACCGAGGTCGTCATTCCTGAGAACGCGTTTGCGTTCAAGCTGCTGGGACGGACTCTGGTGGTCTACGCAAACAAGAACCGCAAGGATACCTACGGCACAGGCGCCGCGCGGCCGCGCTCCTACGAGTTGCTCTACCGCAGCGGTCGCCGCACGACGGTGAACGCCAAGGTGCTTCCTCTGCGCCATGCACGCTCAGTGCGCAATGGAGATGTGTTGCGCATGGACGTCGTGTTGCGCTGAGATGTCTTCCTGCGGGTCTTCAGAGGCCGCACTCGATCTTGCACTTCACGTTCAGACAAGCGGCCAGATCCTGGAAGACCTGCGCGCCCGCGGAATGGTTAGAGACACACGCCTGGACGCAGGGAATGTCCGCGGTCACGCAACTGTCCATACAGGCGATCAATGCGGTGCACTCGACACTTGCCGAGCACGCTGCCGATTCCGGGGCGCACTTCGCGGTGCTGCACGAGGAACACTTCGCATTGCCGATGCCTCCCGTGCCCGTCGCCGCTCCGGTTCCGCTCCCTCCGAAACCGCCCGCGCCCGGCACGCCGCCCGTTCCGCCCTTTCCGCCTGTGCCTGGGAATCCACCTGTGCCGCCTCCGGCCGGGTCCCCCTTGCAGATCGGTGTCGTGGCCGTTCCTTCCCCGCACTCGGTTGCCCGAAACACATTGCAGTTGGCTACGGCCTTCCCGCCGGAGCAGCCGGTGTCGGTCGGTGTGCAACTGCAATCACCCGCGGGGCTCAGGCAGCAGTAGTGGGCAATACCGTCGCAGGAATCGAGCGGTCCATTGGCGTGCATCGTTCCGCAGCTACAATTCTCACCTTCTTGTTTGCAGCCGACGACCTTGCATTCGCAGGATCCGGTGTTGGGGTAGTCCTGCGTCCTGCAGCACCACGTGTTTCGGCTGGCGGGAGGCGTGCACTGCTGCGCGCTCGTACTGTCGTCAGACGTGTGGTCCGGGTCCGCAGTGCAAGTGCATCCTTGGCTTTCGCTGACGCAATGCACGTCCGGAGACGAGCCCGCCGCACCGCCGGCCCCGTCGCCGCTATCCTCCGATGAGCATGCCAGCGCCAGGGAGATCGCACCCGCGAACCCTGCGACGCTGCGCATGTGAACCAGCCGCCCAAGCATGAGTCGTCCCTTTCAGCACCAAGCTTGCTGGCTGCGCCAGAGGATGGCAAGCGGATTGACCGCGTCGGCCGGTGCTTTGGAGTTGAGCAAGACATGCACAACTCCCAGCGTCGGGGCGTTAAGAACCTAACGGGGAATGTCGAGCGCGTGTTAGGCGTCTTATCTCTAGGATTGAACAACATGCGAGAGATCTGTGCGGCATTGGTCATGGTACTGGGCGGCGGGTGCAGCTCGGCTGTGGCGCCGGGTGCGGGTCCGTCGATGTCGAACTCGAATACGGTTGGGTCGTCGCGGACTGTTGTCATTGATGCGCCCAGGCCCGCGGCAAGCAGTGCTTCGCAGCCGAAAGCCCTACGCGGAAATCGGCAGCTAGCGTCCTGGGTGGAGCCCCTGCGGAAAGTGCTGATGAAGAGAGACTTTGCGCAGCTGGCGAAGTGGGCGCATCCGTTGAAAGGCATTCGATTCTCTCCCTATGCCTACGTCGACGCTTCTGACACAAAGCTGACGGTGACGGAGCTGCAGGCGGCCATGGCGGATCCAAAGCAGCGTCATTGGGGCGCCTATGATGGCTCCGGCGAGGCTATTCAGCTTAGCTTTGTCGAGTATTTCGAGCGCTTCATCATGATCCCGAAGCTTGATACTGCGCAACACGCAGTGGACCAATCGCTCAGCACTGGCAACACACTAAACAACCTGAGGGAGATCTATCCACAGGCGCGTTTCATTGAACTACACAGTCCGGGGGTGGATCCCGATTACGCCGGCATGGACTGGCAGAGCGTGCGCATCGTGTTCGAAACTTATCAAGGGCAGCCCTATATCGTGGGCATCGTCCACGACCAATGGACAATCTGATTCGGAGTTCGGCGCCCCGAATGGCGAGGCGGACTTGCTCGCCACTGCGCTACTGCAACTTCACGTCGTCAATCAGTACGCCGGCGTGACTGCAGCTGAAACCGACGTGGTTTTCTCCGAGAACGCCCAGCACGACGTCCTTGCCGGGGTCTGGCAGCGAAAGCGCGATGTTTTGCACTTCGCCGATCAACATCGAGTCTGGCAACGACGTTGGCGTCCCCAGTGACGGAGCTGTGTGCGTGCGCGTGGTCCCACCAACCACCGCCGCGGTCAGGCGCAAGGAACCGGGCTTGACCGGGCACTGCGTATACACTCGCACAACGGCTACGAGTTCGGCCTCAGCGCCTACGCGCTGCAACCGAAGCATGGCCTGGGTGCCCGCCGGGACGTGCAACATGCGCAACCCAGCGATGGCGCCTTTTCCTTTGAAGTCAGTGACGATTTGAGGCCCGGCAGCCGGCCAGATCCCCGTCGCCGTACTTGTTTCGAACCCGTCTTGGACCAGCACTCCAAAGTCAGCAAGGGTGGCGAGCTTGGCACTCGGTGAAAGCGGACGCCCGCCGAGGTCCTTGCCCGCGAAGCTAAGCTCGAGGTCGCTTCCGAAGGGAAGCACCCGTTCGGAGCTGGCGCCGACGACAAGCTTCTCGTCGAGAGTGGGGTCCAGCGTCACGTTCGCGCCGCTGACTGGCTCGTGCAGGGCTACGACCGCGTCCGCACGCAGCGGTTCGGCGAAGGAGAGATCTAGCGACAGCAGACCGCCCAGAGCGGGCGGCGCTTTGAAGCTCGGGTCGATGTTGTCGATGACGCCAGATAGGACCACGGGCCCGGTCGTGTGCTCTTCAAAGGTGTCTTCGGAGCAAACTTCGGTGCGGTAGGTGCCAGTCGCGCTCAGTTGCGCGGCACCACCCGCATCACGAATGAAGCTGAACGTGGCGCTTTCGAGCCGTGTATTCGGCGGGCACAGATCGTGGCCTGCCGGCCGCCGCCCGAGAGTCAGCGGAGCGTCCAGCAGGAACCCTTTGCTACTGGCACTCAGCTGGGCTCGCTCCGCATTTCCCGGCGTACCCCAGACAATGCTGAGGGCGCCAGCAAGTGCGCGCTCGACATGCAGCGTGACCGGCGCACACGGCCCAATGCACCAGCCCGCAGCGCTAGCTTCGCCTTGAAACTGCACATCGAAGCTCAGCCCTTCCAAGTCGGCTGCCGCGATAGCCGCGTCCGCTGGAGCCGCGTCGCCTGGCTGGACGTCGTTCGAAGCGTCCGCGGCCGCGTCAGGCTTTCCCTGAGTCGCGCTTCCCGGAGACGACTCTGCGCAGGCCACGCCAACGGCTCCCAAAAGCACCGCTGCAACAGCGCCACGCATCGAGCGAAGCGTAGCAGGGCGCGAGAGTAGCCGCCAAGGGCGCGGAACGTTCCCAGGCGATTTCGCGGCGCCAAGCGCAAGCGCGTTCACGCCGGTCCGCGCCCTACTAGGGCGTGGCCAACTTGGCTTTGAGGCGGCGGCGCTGCGACCAATACAGCCCATTGATCAGTCCGAATCCGAGCACCAGACCGACGCCGCCGACGCTGAGAGCCAGACCGTCTGGAAGTCGAACCACTGAGCGTGACGGGTCGTTGGGATCATAGTGGATGGTCAGCGCCCCGACTCTTTCGAAGTAAGCTTTGCGGGCCTCGGCTTCCGGGACCGAGCAGTTGATGTCTCCGCGGTAGTTGTGAGTGAATTGGTCGCTGGTGTAGCGCTTGCCGCGAACCTCAAAGGCATAGGTGACGGTCACGATCATGTGTTCGTAGGCGGTGTTGCCGCTAGGACACTCGTCTTTGCTACCGAAGGGCGGTTCTTCGATCTTCACGCTCACGATCTTCGCTTCCGTCGTCGCCCAATCTTGGCGGTCGAGCCATCCCTTGAGGCGCCAGCCAAAGAACGCCGCGAAGCACAACCACAGTGCCAGCAGAAAGAGCGCGAATAGTCCCAGATCACGCAGGCTTTTCTGAGGGCTCTCGGCGGTCATTTGAAACTCAACTTAGGCTCGAGATGACCTTGCTCAGGTGCCAGCTGAATGGCATGGCGCGCTCCCAAGGGACCGGATCTCGACGAAACGCAGGCGCGCTCCGTGACACGAGCATACGGCAGCTTCCCGCCGCGCGTCTGCGTCCAACTGTCCGAGCTGCGCCACCCTTGACAAACCGGACCTCCGGGCGTCCGCTAAGTCATGCGAAGCGCAATCATCGTTACCTCGCTGCTCACCCTTTCTCTACTCGGTTGCGGCGGCGACGACTCGTCGAACAGCGCCAGCGGCGGCAATGGCGGCACCGGCGGCAATGGCGCTACTGGCGGCAATGGCGGTAACGGCGCTACCGGGGGTAATGGCGCAACCGGGGGCGGAGGCGGCGCGGTCAATCCGCCGCCGCCGAGTTGTGCGCCATCCAAAAGCGGTTCCACAGGCGCGGTGCAAACCCCCGTGCTGAAGACCACCCTCGACGCGAGCTGGGACGAGAACTGGCTTGCGGCTCCAGCTCTGGCGGATCTGGACGCGGATGGCAAGCTGGACATCGTGGCCGCTCGCCACTCCGTGCTCTACGCATGGAAGGGCGACGGTACGAAGCTGTGGCAGACGGCGTGGGCCAGCTCCGCTTCGAACTCGCCAGAACATGGCCAGAGCCGCATGTGGGCGTCACCCGTCGTCGCGGACTTCGACGGGGACGGCGACGTGGAGATAGCCGTCGGAAGCGACGCGGATTCCAGCTCGAACGTGAACGTGGCCGTTTACGATCACCTGGGGGAACTGCTCAGTGGGTGGCCACAGCACTTTGGCGGCAGCGACGAAGTGCGCAGCATCGCAGCGGCTGACATAGACGGTGACGGCGCGCTCGAAGTGCTGGTCAACAAGACCAACAAGGGCCCCGCGACCGCGGTCTACGAGCTCGACGGTAAAATGCATCCGGGCTTCCCGCAGGTCGCGGCCAGCTGCGATCCGCCCGCTCCGGCAGAGGAGTGTTGGGACTTCGGTGGCTACAACCAGAACATCGGCGCCGGAGATCTGGACGGCGACGGCGTGGCGGACGTGGTCTCCAGCTATGACGCCATTGGTTTCGGGGTGTTCAAGGGTGACGGCACGCCATTTCCGACCCACTCGAGCTTTTCGGACAAGGTCATCACCAGCGTGGAGGCCTACCACGACCTAAAGCTCTCCCTTCAGGGCTGGGGCACCGGGGATCGCAGCGAGTTTACCTACTCGCCGCCGGTGATTGCGGACATCGACGCCGACGGCGACATGGAAATCGTGCTGGCGGGAGATCACGAGCACTCCAGCAGCACAACGAACCAAGGCATCACGCTTTGGGTGTTGAACCACGACATGACGCGACCGGCCGGCTGGGATCCGCCGAAGGACACAGGCATGCCGCTACACTCAGGCAGCCTGGGCGCGAACATCGTGCCCACGAGGCCCAGCCCATCCGTCGCAGATCTCGATGGCAAGCCCGGCCTCGAAATTGTATTCCCGGCCTACGACGGCAAACTGCACGCGTTCAAATCCGACGGCAGCGTCTACTGGAGCTACACCTTTGGTACGCAGTCCAGTCCCTACACCGGGGCGGGGGAGGCTCTGATCGTCGACTTGAACGGCGACGGCTCGCCGGAGGTCCTGTTCACGACCTATTCGTCCGGTGCTCCCAAGACTCCGGACACTCCCGCGCACCTCATCGTGTTGGACGCCGGCGGCAACGAACTGCACAAAGTCGAGATCTTTGCCCGGGGCTCCATGGCTGCGCCATCTGTGGCGGACCTCGATGGCGACGGTCAGCTCGAACTGGTGATCTCGCTCAAAGACACCCTCGGTGCTGGCAAAGGAGGCGTGCAGATCTGGGACTTGCCCGGCTCCGGTGACAACTGCGTGCTGTGGGCAACTGGTCGCGGTGGGCTCACGCGCCAGGGCTATGTGCCCTGAGAGGTCGATTTTGAGAACCTATTGCGCTCCAGGGCGTCGTTCGCGCAGCTCCCCCGAGGCTCGCGCTTCAGCTGGCAACCCTACGCCGAAGCTAAGGGTGATTTCGAGGCAGTCAAACGCACAGTGACCGCGCATGGTTCGCGGCTGAGTCGCTAGCGCTACGGCGCGCTGCCCGTATCTCAGCGCGGGTTGCCTCAGCCCTCCCGCAACGCCTTCCACGCCGTCTCCGTGGCGGCGCGCACCACCACGTCGGCGATCTTGGGGTTCATCATCGTGGCCTGGAGCGCGAAGTCCATGAAGATGGGTCCGAGACCGCTCTTCATGAGGCCGGTGGCGAAAGGACCTTTGACGTGGGCTACGAAGTCCACGCCGCTCTTGGCACTCTTGGCAGCGGCGACGATGGCTTCGTCGGCACGCAAGGTCTCCAGCACCTGATCGAAGACCTTGGACACGCCGTCCTGGATCTCGGATCCGTAGCTCGTGCCGACGAAAGTGTTGAGCGCCTCGATGGCGTTGTGGATCGTGATTTCGCCGAAGGCCTCGCGCTTGGCGCGTTCGGCGGCTTCCGCTTCTCGTGACACCTTTTGCCACGCGGCAGCGCCGGCTTCGAGCCCACGGATCTCCCAGGCCGCCGCGCGGTCTGCGGAGATCAGCCCCACGCGCCACTTGCCGTCCACTTGCTCGGCGGCTAGCTCGACGGCATCAATGGGGAAGGCGGCCATTTCGGCGATGCGCTCTCGCCAGAAGCCGATGATGCGCACCCACGGCGCGCCGCGATCGTCCACGGGGCGCCCGTTGACCAAGTCTGGCGCGCCGTAGGCGATCAGCACGCCAAGCTCCGGGATGCAAAACGACTTCGGCTGTCCGAAGGTCGTAGTGTACGTGGCGTCGGCGAGAGTCTCACCGGTGTCGCGCAGCAGATACGCGGTGTCCGTGTCGCGGTACACCCAGCGATCTTCGTCGATGGCAGTGTACCACTCACGGCCCTTCGCGTTGCTGAGCACGCGCCAGCTGCCGCTCTCGAGATCATGCTCTGCGAGCACGGGAGCGTTTTCCCAGCTCTTGCCGTCGGCGGTGCGCCGGTGCTGCGAGGCGTCCACAACCAGCTTCCGGCCCGCGGGCGAAAGACTTGCCTTGGCTTGGGCCGCGCCAACGTGCAGCTTTGTCTCGTCCGGTGGTTTGGGCAGGGTGCGCGTATTGCCGTCGATGACCAGCTCGAGGGTCGGGCCATTCCAACTGAAGCTGCGTAGCGGCAGCTCGGGCGCAGTCGTGACTTCCGCGGCCAGAGGCCAATCGGCGCGCACCAGCTCGATGCCGTGTTTGGACACTACGAGCTGCGCTTCCAGTTCGGCGCGCCGAGTCGTGCGCTTGCCGCGCTGGTAGGCCGCTTCGTCCTTCACCCACACGCGGTATTTTTCCCGGGCATCGTGGTAGTCGGCGTTGCCGACGTTGCGGCGACCGTCTCGAAGCTCGGTGAACAAGCGGTGCGCGTCCTGAACGAGCGCCGATGGCGACGCCGCCGTCGCGGTAAGGGTTCGCTCCAGGAACGCATCGCTCTCCAGGAACCAGGCGCGGCACAGCGTGGAGAGCTGCCCGGCGAGGCTGCGTGGGAGCTGCGGATGCTGCAGGATCTTCCCCGGGTCGTTGTCGAAGGCGGTGCGTTCCGGGTGGCGGTACTTGCCCATGAGGGCGAAGCCGAGAAAAAGCGCTCGCTCGTGGGGCCACCACTGCGCCAGCTTCGGCTTCAGCACGGGTTGGTCGCCCCAGGCTTCGACGAGCTGCCCCAGCACGCCCTCGTCTTCCAGGTAGTAGAACAGATCTTGGAGATACTCGTTCGGACCGACGCGGCCCCAAACCGGCGCGAGCAGTGATTCGATCTCGTCCTCGCGCCCTTCTTCGAATGCCGTGCGGGCCGCTGCGATGCGAAGAAAGCTGGGCAGATCGTAGGCCCACGCGTCCTGGCGCCAGCCGACGAACGGCTTAGCTGGAGTTCCCTCGGCGAAGCCCACGTTGCACAACAGATCCGCCCAGCCCTCCCAGCGACGCAGGTACACGCTGTTGGTCAGCGGGAAGAGCAGCGGCACGCAGTCTTGCAGCTCTTGCGCACGCAAGACCAATGCTTCAAAGGGTCGCTCCTCCGCAGCAAGCTGCACCGGGGTTGGCGACAGCGCCTCGTGGCGCTCCAGCTCAATCATCCGACCGATCTCCTCCGGCATCTCGCGGCCAAAGAGCTTCTCCAGCGCGGCCACTTCCGCCAAAACGCCGGGGTCGTCGCTCGTCGGGAACGCGTCCTCGAAGGCCTTCAGGATGTCAGCGGGCAGATCGTCAAAGTTCGTCGGCATCGGCGCAGTTTGAGCAAAGACTTGGCGGCGTGTCTAGAAGAGTAGCCAGATCAGCCGCGCGCGAGTGGCGATCGCCACTGGTCACCCTTCGAACCGCCACCGCTGCGCACGTCCAACATCGCTGTTTGCTGCGTCAATTCGGCTGGCACAGTTCCTGAAGCAGCCAGGTGCCGTCCCGCGTTTGATTGGGCGGTCACTCGGAGGCAAAATGAGATGGCATGCTGGATTGGCTGGAGCAACGCAAGTGACTGCTGGCATCCCGACGTTTTCGCAGGACGAGATCGACTATCCGTCGTCGGACGGCGAGCCCATGGCTGAAACCCCACTGCACGGGGCGGCGATGGTGTCGGCAATGCAGGAGCTCACGCGGCACTATGCGTCGCGCGCAGACGTCACCGTAGGCATGAACATGCTCTTCTACTACGAAGAGGGGCGCACCGCGGCGCGCTTCGCGCCGGACGTGTATGTCGCAGTCGGCGCACCGAAGCGCCACCGACGCACGTACAAAACGTGGGTGGAACCGGTCCCGCCGAACTTCGTGCTCGAAGTGTCGTCAAAGGGAACCTGGTTGGAAGACATGGGGAACAAGAAGGCGTTGTGCGCAAAGCTTGGCGTCGAGGACTACTTCGTCTTCGATCCCGAAGGTGAGTACTTGGATCCGCGGCTACAGGGCTTCCACCTCGAAGCGGGTCAGTACCGGCCAGCCCGCGCGGCGCCGGACGGATCGCTGCAGATCCAATCCCTCGATCTCAACGTTCGTATCGACGGCGACGTGCTGCGTTTCGTAGACGTACACAGCGGTGGAGAACTCGTGCACACCGAAGAGCTCGAGCGCCGCGCCGAGGAAGCCGCACGACTGTACGCCGAAGAAGCGCGCCTGCGCCAAGAAGAAGCGCGCCTGCACCAGGAACAAGCGCGCCGGCTGCGTGCTGCGGAAGCGGAAATCAAGCGCCTACGCGGCGAACTCGACAAGTAGAGATCGCGTGGCAATAGGCGCTCGTTTCGGAGGGCGCACACGTTGCGCACACTCGCGATTGACGTAACGCAGCACTTGGGGCGTGATGCTCCGGGGCGTGGAGGGATCAGTCGAAAACAGCTCGCAGTTTCCGCCGGCGGCGGAGCTGCCATCCCTTGGTGCCGAGGGCGACGAGCTGCTTGCCGAAATCGAAGCGGCGCTGCGAACGTTGCGCGGTCTGCGGGAGCATTCCGAGCTATTGGGCGACGACGTGGTGACCGCTTTGCGCCTCACCACGGCGCAGGTCACGGGGCGACTCAGCCGCAAGGAGCTGTGCGTGGTGGTTGCTGGCGAGACGGGGTCGGGCAAGTCCACGTTCTTGAATGCGCTCATAGGGGACTCCCGTCTTGGCGCGGCGCGCGGCGCATCGCGCACGCCGACCTTCATCCGTCGTCGCGCAACCCCTGGGTACCGCGCGCGGCTTGCTGATGGGGAGACGGTCGACTTTGCGCGTCTGGTTCCTGCTCGCCAGCGTGAAGTCGACGCGCTGCTGGCCAGCGAAGAGGAGTCCTTCGCGAAGGTAGAGAGTCGGCACGCCGCGTTCGCGCTCAAAGCAGAGGGCGCGCAAGAAGCGGTGGCGCGCAATGAACGCGATCTCACTGAGGTTACCCGCTCACTGCATAGCCAGCGCGAGGCCGCACATTCGGCTCAAGGCTTGATCGGCAGTACCGAGATGGCGGCGCAGCACGGCAGCCAAGCGCTGGCTGTGGTCGAGCCGGAAGTGCCGATCACATTGCGTCCTCCCGCGAAGCAACTCGGACTCTGGAAACGCTTTCTACTTCTCTGGTTCAAGTTGTTGTTTTGGGGACGCTGGAAGCGCTTTGCAGCGGTAAGAAAGCAGCGCGATGAAGCCCACGAGCGGCTGGCGGAGATGCAGCATCGGGCCGCGGAAGCATCGCGGCAGTGTGCGGAGCTGGAGGCTCGCGCCGCGCAGTTGCAGGCGGAAGCTTGGAAGAAGAAGGCTGCGGCAGAATTGGCGGCAGAGGTCGTGAGCGAGGCCCAAGCCCAGCTTTCCAAAGCGCGGACGAAGCTCGAGACGAAACGCAGGGAGTTCGGCCGCTACGTGGAGGAGCGCCACACTCGCTTCTTCACGGATATTGCGCGCATGGCGGGGCCGGAGGCCAAGCATGTCATCGAGTTGGCCATCGACTTCCCGGCGGACTTCCTTCCCGACGATGTCGCCATTCTGGACGTGCCGGGCGTCACGGACGACAGCGAGGAAGCGCACGCATGGAACTTGATCCGCGAAGAGGCGGACGGCTGCATCCTAGTTTCAGACTTGAAGCGCGGGATCAGCGGTCCCACCGAGAAGTTCTTGGATCGACTGCGCGAGGTCGTGCCGCACGTGCTTCTGGTACTGAGCAAGATGGACGCCGTGCATGGGGAAGCCGTCGCTCGGGGCAGCGCCGAGCCTTGGGAGGATGTGGAAAAGGCCCGCCGCATCGGGACCAAACAATTCGCGGAGCAGATCGGGCGCTCTCCCGACACAGTGTTGTCGATCGCGGTCGCGGCCCAGCCGGCCATCGAGGACCCAGATTCCGAGATGGCGCGGCGCTTCGAAGAGGAGATCAGGAAGCTGTTCAAGCTGTTGCGGCACGAGCGCGCCATGATCTTGGGCACGCGTGCGGCGTCGGTGCTGCGAAGCTGTATCTCTGCCTCGACGCAGGCAGAGCAGCGCGCCGAAGAGGCATATCGCCAGCGCATCGCTCAGATCGAAGCCGACCAAGTACCCGAGCCCGAGGTGTTCCACCGCAAGGCGATCGCTGACGCAGCGGTCGGCATCCGAAAGGGCGGGCAGCGCGCTATCCTCGCGGCGGCCCAGACGACCCGTGTGCGTTTCTCGGAGCTGCGCAGGAAGTGCGGCGACACCATCCGAGCCAGCACGCACCAAGGGCAGTTCCGTGCGGTGGCGCTTGGCACCGAGCAAGGGCTTGCCGGTGACGTCGAAGGTGTCCAACTGCAAGCGCTGCAGGCCGTGAGCGTGGAATCTGAACAGGTGCTCCAGGAGCTAGAAGCAAGCGTGTTCGAGACGATGCGGGAACGCTATCGCATCACCGAAGAGGTTCCAAGCACGCGCGGGTCGTTCGCCGGTTCCGAACTCACCCTTCCACGCGTCGTCATGCCAGATAGCGTGGGCGTGCGCTCAGCGTTTGCGCGTCATACGAGTGCGCGTTTGGGGCTGGCCCTCATGGGTGCTGTGATTTTCGGAGGCATGGGCTTCTTGCTTTCTCAACGCTTCCAACTGCCTCAGCTTTCCCAACTGCCTCAGGGTCCGTTCGTGGGCGCTGGCGTTGGCGCGGTGCTTGGACTGCTGCTTGCTTTCGCGAAGACACGTCGCTCCCTCGAACGCCGCTCCACGGCACTCGTGGAAGCCGCCTTACGCAAGGAAGAACAGCGCGTCCTGCGTGAACTGGAAGCACTCGAAGGCCAAGTTCGAGCGAACTTGCACGGAACCCTCAACCACTCCATCGAGGATGCCATCATTCGCTTCGGGCGATTCATTGCTGAACCGTACAAAGCTGGTGAACAAGCATTGACTCGCGAGCGCGAGAGCCTGGGCCGGCTACGCGACCTGGAGGCGGCGCTTGAGCAGCACGACGTGCGCCTGGGTGATTTGGTAAAAGCAGCGGCCGCGGCTTCGCGCGGATTGTGCCAGTAGCCGCGCCTTGCAGACGGCGGGAGTCGGACGTACATCTCGTCACTATGAACACCCTTCGCTCGCTTTGCGTCGTGGCCGTCGCCGGCATCGCCTGGGCTTGTGGCTCTTCTGGGAACTCCGGTGGCGGAACTCCCACAGACGCAGGTGGCGACGCCGCAAGCGCAGGCACCGGAGCCGCAGCGGACACGGGGGGCGGAGCAGGTACAAGCGGCAGCGGTGGCGCGAGCGGTAGTGGCGGTGCTGGCGGCAGCGGAGGGAACGTCGGTGACGCTGGCGGTGACGCCGCAACGTGCACGCCCGGAGCAACCCTTTGCGTAGGCAATGAAGTACGCAAATGCGCCGCCGACGGCAGCAACGCCAACGAAGTTGTGAAGTCTTGCAACGCTACGGTGGGCGAGGTCTGTGCAGGCGGCGCGTGCGTCGCGGCATGCGACGCTGCCAAGACGCTCGGCACCACGACGGGCTGCGAGTTCTGGGCGGTGGATCTGGACCAACAGGACTTCGGCAATGATCCAGCGAGCGCGGCCTGGGGTGTCCTGCTGGCGAACGCTGGCGCTACTGATGCCGCCGTCACCATCGAACAGAACTCGGCAGCCGTGGGACAGCCGGTCACAACAGCTGTCACTTCGCAAGTCACGGTCAAGGCGGGAAGCTTCGAGAAGGTCACGCTGCCAACCCGTGAGCTGGACTGCGGCACCACTCCCAATGACTACGCCGCGCCGGGCACGTGCCTTTCGTCGCAAGCTTTTCGAATCACGTCTACCCAGCCGATCAGCGCACACCAGTACAACGGACTCGGGCCAGTGTCTTCGAACGACGCTTCCCTGCTTCTGCCGCGCCATGGACTAGGCACGAAGCATCGCGTGACCGGTTGGCCCGCGGGCCACCCCAAGCCCCTCACGATCGGGCCCAAGATCGTCGATCGCGCGTTCGTAACCGTCGTGGGCGTCGAGCCCCTCACCATAGTCAAGGTCAAGCCAAGCTTTCGCATTCGGGGCAACGCACCCATCGTCGCCACCGCGGCCGGCGCAGAGCTAAGCGTGACCCTCGGTCCCTTCGATGTACTGAACCTCGAGACAGACGACGCGACGGACTCTGATCCCGCACAGACCCGTGGCGACTTGAGCGGCTCCTGGGTAGAGAGCGACAAGCCCGTCGCTGTGTTCACCGGCGTGGAGAGCGGGCAGGTGCCGGAATTCGTGAACGTGGCCAAGCCTCCCACATGGGTCGCCGGCGACACGTGCTGCCTGGATCACTTGGAGGAGCAGGTCATGCCGGTCGCCGCGCTCGGCGCGGACTACGTCGTCGGCCGCAGCCCGGTGCGTTCTGCTGGTGGTTTCCAGGAGGCCGACGTGGTGCGCTTCGTGGGGGCGGCGGACGCGACCCAAGTGACGACAAACCTGCCCGCGCCGCTCAACTCGTTCACGCTGCAACCGGGCGAAGTGAAAACGGCCTGGTCTCAAGGGCACGTGACCGTGACCGCCACCAAGCCGCTGGTCGTTTCCCAACTGCAAGTCTCCTACCAGCTGGCTTCGGGCACCGAACAAGGCGACCCATCGCTGGTCATCGTCCCCAGCGTGCAGAACTACGCCACCGCGCACGCAGTGACGTCACCCGCTGGTTGGACGAGCACCCATTTCGTGATCACACATCCGGCCGTTGCCAAGCTGAGTGTAGACGGCGCGCCGCCCGCGGGCTGCAACACCGTGACCGCTGGCACCATCGCCGCGACCAGCTTCGCAGTCACCACCTGCACCGCCACGGCATCGCTACACCGCGTCACCAGCGATCTTCCCGTCGGCGTCCTCGTTTACGGCTACGGCGTCAAGGCCTCCTTCGCCTACCCCGCCGCAGCGAAACTCTAGCGCGCGTTTCTACTTCCCAAACCCGGCGCGCACGTAGCTGTTGACGGCACCCGCGGTGAAGGCCGCGTTCCAGCTCTGCTTGGACTGCTGCTTCGCTTCTGCGATGAAAGCATCCAAAGTCCCGGTCTTGCCCTGAGACGCCATGTAGGTCTCGACCGTGCGCGCGGCGTCCGGGTACGTGACCTGGCTCAGCGTGGAACCCGTCGCGCCCACTTGCGCTTGCCAGCCGGTGAAGTCTTCGTCATTGCCGTTGGCACGGAACGGCTTCTGCGTGGAGGCCGTGAAGTACGTGTTGTTCGAGAACGTGCCCGCGGCCACGTAGGCGGTGTCCACGAAGCGCATTTGCGTGCCGGCGAACTGCAGCTCGTTGCCCGTGAAGGTGATGCCGCTCTTGGGCCCGTTGTCGATGCGCACTGCATGGCCGCCGGAGTCGAGCCCGGAGATCACGTTGCCGTCGATCTGCACGCCCTTGGAGTGGCCGAGTAGGTTGATGGCGTAGATGTTCTTCACCGTGGCGTCGCCGTAGTGGGAAAAAACGTTGCCGATGACTTTGCCGCCATCCCAATCGTTGACGTCCACGCCCCAACCCAAGGAGCGGTTGGTGGGCCGGCTGCGCCCGATATCGAGGAACACGTTCTTCGCGACGAGGATGTTTTGCCAGCGGTGGCCGTTGTCGTTGTCCGTGTTGCCGCCAGCAGAGATGCCAATCTCGCCCTCGACGAACAGGTTGTCGTCCAGCAAGAGATCTTTTGTCATCACCTGATCCGTGGCCCCCGGCGGGTTCGCGGTGAACTTGGTGCCAATGCTCGAGGCGCGCAGGATCAGATTCCGGCGGAAGATCGTCTCGTGCATGTTGACGAAGTAGGTGTTGTGGTTGAAGAAGGTCGCCTGACCTTCGGCCTGGTCGTTCAGCGTCGTGTAGGACTGCTTGTACCAACCGTTGTGGTCGAACAGGTTTTCTTCGAGCAAGATCGATGCGTCCTTCGCGTACATGCCCTGGGAGTGGGAGCTGTCGCTGTAGTTGTTGGTGATGAGGTTGCGACGCACCACGAAGTCTTCGGTCGGCGCAGTGCCTTGCACCGTGTTGTTCGAGTAGAAATCAAAAGCGCAGTCCTCGATCAGGATGGTCCGGTTGGGTGTGGCGCCGTCGGCGTAGGCTTGGAACCCCGTCGCGTTGCCGACACTCCCGAATCCGGCGAACGTGCCTGATTTCGGGTCACGGCCGTCGGCGTAGAAGTGCAGGCCCACCACGGCGGCGAAGCGAATGCTCTTCCAAAAGCGCACCCCATCCGAGGTGCCAGTGGAAAAGAGCGGGCGCGCCGCGCCGCTGCCGTAAGCGCCGATCACACTGCGTTCGGTCGCGGACCGCCCGGACTTCGCGTTGAGCGGAGAGGCCGTGGACCAAGCGTCGCCGCGCGCGAACAGCACCCAGTCCGGAAAATCGCTTCGCACGGCGGCGAGCGCCGCGCCCACGGTCTTGAAGGCTTTTACGCTTCCGGTGGGCAAGGTTGGATCGGCGCCTACTTCCGCGCTGCTGGGCGAGTAGGTCACGGCCGTGGCGTCGTTGCCGCTCGAATCGCTCACGTAGACGATGCGTGAATCCGATGCTGGGGTGAGCAGCGAAAAGCCGTCCTTGTCCTTCGGCGGCAGGGAGAACTTTGAGTCCCACGGCACGCTCGTTTGACTGCCACCGCTGCCAGCCGTGCCGCCCGTGCCCGCACTACCGGACGCGCCACCCGTTCCGCCTCCGCCACTCGCGCCCGCGCCTCCGCCCGTGCCGGCAGTACCGGCAGCGCCGGCAGCGTTCCCGGTTCCACCGCTCGCCCCCGTGCCGCCTGAGCCGCTGTCGTCGCTACCGCAACCCATCGACAGACAAAGCGCGAGGGCGGCGACAATCCAAGACTTTCCGTGACTGACCTCGATCTTCATGAGGCGTAGAGTAGCGCACATCGCCGGGCTCCGACATTAGCCTCCCCGATGCGCCCAGCAGCGGTGGACGCTCCCAGTGTCGCCGTGACGTGCGTCGGGCACCCTGCAGAGCGCTCGCGACCGCTCGAGTCAGCCGCCCACGTCGGCACGCGAGTTTTGTATTGCGGCCGCTCGGCCCGCTGAGCCATCATTGCGTCATGAACGAGGTGGGCTTCTTGCGGGCGCTGGGCATGGGTGTGTTCGCTGTCGCGCTGGCGTCGGCTTGCAGTGAGTCCGAAGAGGGCTCCTCCGGCGGCGGCGGAACCGGTGGTGGCACGGCCGCCACTGGTGGAACCGGAGCGGGCTCGAGCGGCACCGGAGGAACCAGTGCAACGGGTGGCACCGGCGGAACGGGCGGCACGTCGGGCAGTGGCGGAGCTAGCGGCGCATCGGGCAGCAGCGGAGCCAGCGGCGCGTCAGGCAGTGACGCCGGTCTCGATGCATCCGCGGATTCCGGCGGCGACGCCGCCACCGACGCCAGCGGCGACGCCAGCAGCGACGCCAGCAGCGACGCCAGCACGAATTGCACGATCGGTACGGCAACGAGCTCGGCGTCGGCTGGTAATCTCAATCTGTTCGGTACACCGGTCTACTTCGACAACGGCGCCGACATCCCGGCCGGCACATACATGGTCAGCTACGAAGACGGCTGCTTCAAGTATGGAGCGGGCCAGGGCTGGACCGTCAATGCGTATCCCAAGGGCGGCTGCTGCCACTGGTGGATCATCGGCAATACCACCAACGACAAGCTCGAACAGGCGCCTGGAACGATAGGCTTCGCTGTGGGCAGCGGCGCATTTGCCGCTTTCCAAGACTGCGTGAACGCCAGCAAGTTGAGCGCACCGGTGACGATTCAGCACACCGGCGGCAAGCTGGGTATCTGGCTGCAGGACAGCCCGTACACCGACAACACCCCGGGCGAGAACGGCAACAACCCGAAGTGGAAGCTGACCCGTGTGGGAGCCTGCGTTGACGGTGGCACCTCGGATGCCGCCACGGACTGACCGCCGCCCTCCCATCGCCAGCCAACGAGATCTTTTTTTTCGGATGTGGCGGCCCAAAGCGTCATCGTAACCGCGTGACACGTTCGGCGATGCGTCTTGCGGGCGCGCGCACGCGCCTGATACTCCATATGCTTGCCCCTCGTGGGCGGACCGGTCCGCTCACGGTCTGCAACCGTCTTGACATGCGGAAGCGGCGGCGCACGCCGGGTCCGCATTGCAGGCTTTCTCTGATGCAAGGTCGCACTCTGTGCCGGTCTTGAGTTGGTCGGTCAGGCAGTCCATGCACGCTCCGTCGTTGCTGTAGTCACGCGGTTGGGCGCACAGCGTCTTCTCGCACGCGGTCGCGCAGTACTTTGGTTGACAAGAGCAATCCACCAGCGCGTCAAACCACACATCGTTGCCGTCCGGATTGTCAGATAGACAACAATAGAAGCAGGAGTCCCAACTGGGCTTGCTCCAGCAAGCATTCTGTCCGCCGGTGCCGGTGGCGCCGCCGCTTCCGCCGCTGCCTAGGGGACCTGGTCGGCCGTCTTCGCTGCTGCAAGCGATGATCCACGCCACAAGCATGACGAACGCCCACGCTTCCGACCGCAACACGCTCCCCCGTGCCTCCCACCCCATGTTGGAGCAAGTTTGTCCGAGCGCGCTCGCTGTGTCCAGACGTGGAACAGTCGGTTCGTCCGGACGGCGACGCTGCACCGCGTGCTGCCCATCGCGCTGCTTGTCTGGCTCTGCTCGCACCAGGCCCCACTTGCCTGCCGCACCTCAAAAACGCGCATCGGCTGTCGACCGATGCGCAGTGGTCAGAGTGGTGCTGCCATCGCCGCGCAGAAGCTCGCCAATTCGCCGCGCACGTGCGGAGGGATGTCATGACCCCCGTCAAACGGAACCCACTGCACGCGGGCTCCCGCCGCTGACAGCCGGTCTGCGATCTCCATTGCCGGTTCGAATGGTAGCACTTGGTCCTGGCGGCCGTGGGTAACCAAGAAGCGCATGCCCGTGAGTCCATGGAGCTCGGCGGTCCAATCGACCCCACGAATGTACCCGCCGGAGAGCACTGCAACTCCGAAGATACGCGGTCGATGTTTCAGACCCACGTCGACCGCAAGCGCTGCTCCCTGGGAAAAGCCGCCCAGCGCGATCCGTTCCGGAGGTGTGCCCGCATCGATCAACTCGTCAATGAGCGCAGACACGCGCGCCCGGGCTTCGGGCTGCTGTTGAACGCCATCATACCAAGCGTAGCGACCGTCGCCTTTGCTCAAGGTACCTTGCGCTGCGATGATCCGGAGATTCAAGTTAGCCTCGCGCCTGAGCACCTCTTCCCCAAGAGCGACTAGATCCGTGCCCCGGGCGCGATAGCCATGCAGCAAGATCAGAACTGGACTGCCCGTGTCCCCTGTGCCGAGCGTGTGGAGCGTCAACTGGCTCGCTGGTCGTTCGGGCTTGGACGAAAGAAGCAGGACGGTTGCGATCAATGCGCCCGCCGCGACGAACCCGGCCGCCCCACGTACCCATCCTCGACCCCGCCCGGCCTGCGCTTGCCTGACCAACGCAGTGCCAGGATCGCGCAGCGGCGCAGCGAGCGCAACGCCTCGGACGTGCCAGCGTGTTCGTCTTCGGCGCAGGGAAGCGCTGCAAGTCCCGCGGGCGTGGCGCATCGGGTTCCGCTACAGTGCGAGTCATGCGGTGGACGACGCTGGGGATCGCTGTGCTACTCGTCGGCTGCGGGGCGCGGACGGACGGATTGGATCCTTTTGGTGCTGCGGGTGCTGCGGGTGCCTCTGCCGCCGGCGGCGTGGCGGGCAGCGGTGCGACGGGCGGCGTGTGGGCCACGGGCGGCGCGGGTTCCGGAGGGATCGCGGGCACTGGTGGCGTGATCCTCGACGCGGCGATGCCGGACGCTGCGGACCCGTGTCCCGACGGCGGTACGCCTGGTGACGCAGGTTGTCACTGCGGGGCGCTGAGCTTCACCATCGACACGCAGCAATCATGCTCGCTGGGCCTGCAGCCCGGCGCCGATCTGGATGGCGAAGGCTTCATCAGCTTGGGCGGGCAGCAACACCGCGTCTTTGCCCTCGACCGCTGGGGCAAGGGACACATCATCGCGTGGTGCGACGCCACCACCCTGCCCGAGCTGCTCATGGCGTTCGACGTGACCGGATACCTGGGCGGAGTCGCGCAGCCGCGCGTCGCGTCCTTTGGCGACAACTACCTCTGCAAACCGGGGGCGCTGAGCAGCCATCCGTTGCCCAAGACCATTGCGTACCAAGGCGAAGACCTGCCGGCGAAGTACCAGGGCAACTCCGCGGCGTTGGCACAGGACTTTGACGTGGTGATCTTCTGCGGCTTCCGCCAGGGGTGGCCCAATCCGTGGATTACGGAACTGGGAGAGTTTGTCGCCATCCACGGCAAGGGGCTGCTCGCCGTCATGGACTACGAAGGCATCGTGACGGCTCAGGACTTCGCGAACATGAGCGCCATCACCAAGCCCAGCGGCATCGTCTTCAATCCGCTCAACCTCGCCTGGGCACCCAGCAGCATCAATGTCGCCCTCGAATGTGTGCCGGACCTGCCGCTGCCCCCGCCCGAGTAGTTGCGCGCGCTGTGCTGGCTAGAACGCGCCGCGCAGCATGCGGCGGATCGCGCTTGCAACCGGGTCGAAGTACTCGCCGGGAGTCAGCTTGCCGTCCCTACTGGCCCTGCGCAAGAACGCCACCCGGTTGCAGGGGAACACAAACAAGAGCGCAACGGTTTCCGCGGCGTGCTGGGCGCGCAGCCCGTAACATTCGGAGTTATCGCAGACAGCCTTCTCGTCCGGCCCGTAGCTGGCGTCATCCAACAACAGGCGCGCAAGTTCGCGCAACTGGCGCTCGGAGAGCGCGCGGCCTGTGGCCTGTACCTGGTAGCCGAAGAAGCGCTCAGCGCTCGCATCGCCTTGCACGAAGTCCTTGGCGTTCACGCGCAGCAGCGCTGCCGTCTTGGAGCGAAGTAATACGTCCGCCGTGGCCACGCCCACGATCTTCTGCGTCGCATGGGACAACACCGGCTGGGTCGTCTGAGCAACCGGCCCCGCTGAGCCGCTCGAAGCTGCAACGGCCGCGTCGGACGGAGGCACCGGCACCGGCGACAGACACGGCTGGAACGGATTGATCTTGTCGCAGCCAACCGTGGAGATCCCCGCCAGCGCCGAGGCGACGAACAAGCGCCGGCGGAGCAGAATGGTTTCGCGATCAGTCGTCGTGGTGCCGAGGCGCGTCTCGGACGCGATGCCAGGAGGCGTCGCGTCACTCAAGCCGTCCGCGGGCGGCCTGACAACCGCGCGCACGCCCTTGCGGTCTTTGTCACCGCTCATGAACTCACGGCCCCGGCGCCATCGATGGTGGAGGCGCGATGATCTTGCCGTCCGGCGTCTGCCCGCAGCCGTCGCTGCCCCAGGGGCGTCCGCCACTTTGCACACAGTCGTTGTACGAAGTGTCACTGGGGTCGTACGCGCCCTGCGGCGTGCAGCATGCACGCGAGTCAGGATCTGTGTGCTGGACGACCTGCTGCTGACCACCCGGGTCCGCCGGCGACGTTGCAGAGTCCGGCGGCGGCGCGGCGTGCACCGGCTGCGGCGTCTGCGGTGGTGGAGCTGACGAGCTTCCAGCGCAGGCACCCAACACGAGCGAAATCAGGACCAAGCAGGAGACGCGCATCTTGATGCCCAGCATAGCGCCGCTCCGGTCTAGTCGCACTGGTGGAGTCGCGCCGGCAAAGCGTCGGTGGCGGGATTGCCGGAATGTGTCGGTCTCGGGGCGGCGGCGGCAAAGTGTGGTTGGCGGGCGGCGGCACGTGTCGGTGTTGTGCCGGCAACGTGTGGGTGCGGGCGGCGGCACGTGTCGGTGTTGTGCCGGCAACGTGTGGGTGTCGGTGTTGTGCCGGCATCGGTGTCCGTGTTGCGCACCCAGTTCCGCGCAGCACCCGCGACCGCATGTGCGAACCATCCATCCGGATAGATCGCGCCGTCAGTCAGCGCCAGCCGATCTCTTCCGCCGTGAGTGCGCCGATGCAGAGTTCGTCGAGTTTGTCCGGTGGACGCTCGGTTCCCGGCGCGACGACGATGTTGCGCGCCATGATCTCCGCGCGTGTTTGCGGGAACAGTGGCTGCCGGAGCGGATCGGCGAGTCCTTCGGGCACCAACGCACGGCCGCTGGGGTCGTATTTGTCGCTCGCCCCAAGCAAGTGCATGAGCTCGTGCACCACCACAAAAAGCGCAAAATCCACCATGGACTCGTCCAACTCGACTTCGACTTGGCCTACCCACCCGCCTTGTTCGCTCTGACCCTCGATGCTCTTGCGATGCGCCGAGGCCGGCGGGCGCAGCATCAAGTACAAGCGCGCGTCGAAAGCGCGCCAAGGCACGTCCAGCTGTCCGTCCACGCCGCGGAAGTAACGCCAAGATCCGTACGTCTGCTGCAACAGCGCCACAAAGCCCTCCGCGTTCGGCTTCGGCGGGGCGCTATGCACTGCGACCGGACCATACACTTGGAACGCAAAGGGCTCGTCCGCCGCGTCGGATCGATACCGCCGCCTTTCCGTCTGCAAGTGGCGCTCAAGATCGCGAATGCGCCCCTTCAAGTTCGCGACGGCGACTGCGTCCACCTCACCCTGGGTAGTCAGAATCAGTGCGACTTGAAGCGGCCGGGTCCAAGTCGTGCGCGCGGTCCGCCGCCGCTTGTCGTTCCACGCCCACAGCAGGATGACCGCGAGGATCCCAAGCAATATCGAGACCCGGACGAAGAAGAACGTGCGCGAACGGCGTGCCCCCATCGCACGCAGCCTAGCGTTGCCTCAGGCGGCGAAAAACCGCGGCGTAAACCCGCGACAATGAACCCATCGTTGCGCTCAGCTGCACGATTCCTTCCAAACGTTCAAATGGACGCGATGACAGCCGTCGCTATCGTTGTCTCAGAGGTTCTTCTTATGCCATCCAAGCTTTTCCACGCAGTTGTCGGTGTCGGTATTTCGCTCGGAAGCGCGGCTGCCTGCGGCGGCGTTGCCGATCGCGACGGCCCGACGCCCCTCGCTCCGGACGCCCAGGCCCCTGTACCCCATCCCCAGGCCGACGGCGGATCCGACGCAACGCTGCCAACCCCCGACGCCGCAGCGCCAGACAGCGCGGTGACCATCGATGGCGCGCCAGACGCGACGGTGACTGCGGACGCGTCCATCGAAGATGCCGCGCCGGACGCACCCAAGGACGCCATCATCGACGCATTCTGCGATGCGCCCTGGCCCATTACCAAGTCCGGACGCGAAGTCTGCGGCCCCTACGAAGAGTGCGGTCAGACGTCCGCCCCCTGGTGCTTCGTCCAAGACTCACAGGGAGCGTGCAGTCTGCAGCCGCTCATTTGCGTCGACCAACAGTGGCAGTGCCTCGGCGGTGCCACGCCCACCAATAGCCCCGCGCCTCCATTCCCATGTCAGTAACAATCCGTACCGAGCATGGCGCAGCGGGTCGCTGGGGTGGTCGTCTGACACGGCGCCCTCTCACGGAACACGATCCAGCAATCGACGCGCTTGCGCCGGCCGTGCGCCGCAAGCTCAGCGGCATTTGGCTCAGCCGCGCCGCGATGGAACGCCGCGTGGCGGACTCGTTCACGGTGATCGCCGCGGCGCTGCGACGCCGCAACGCGCGACAGGATCTGATCCAACTGGCCGACCGCGCCATCGACGACGAGTTCCGGCACACGGAACTGAGCCGCGTCGTGGCGTCACGCTTCGCAGGGCGCGAGCTGCCCACGCCGCAGCTTCTGAAGCTGCAGGTGCCAGCGCATGAGGGCGCCTCCCCGGAGCTGCGCGACACACTGCACGTGGTTGGCCAATGCATCTTGAACGAGACCACCGCGACAGCGTTCCTAGAGACATGCTTGGCGCATGCGACAGGCGCGCTTGCCAAGCATGCGCTCAAGGAACTGCTCAGTGATGAAGTGGACCACGGTCGCGTGGGTTGGGCATATCTCGCCTCTACGGATGCAGCGACCCGGCGTGCGGTGGGGCGCTGGCTCTTGCCAATGGCGTACTTGAACTTGCGCATTTGGAAAGAAGAGAGCCCGCTGGATCCCGACCACGTGCCGCAGCTCTCCGCGCACGGAGCGCCACCGGGCGAGGCCATCCACACCGCGCTGGTCGACGCCCTCGAAACCTTGATCGTTCCGGGCTTGCAGCAGCTACAGGTACCAACCAGCGCCGTCGAAGCCTGGCTTGCTGCTGGCGCCTTCACGGACCGCGCGCCTACGGAATACGTGGACTAGTTTCGCTCGCGCCGAACGCGCGCCGGGTTCATCAACTCATGCACGCAAGCTGAGTCGGACCAAGTCCCGCGTCGGCGGATCAGCCTGCTGCGTCGCGCTTCGCCAAGTAGCGGGTGACGCGGGCGGCAATCCAGCGGGCGTGTTTGACAGGCATGGCGCGCACGACGACGCGGGACTTGGTCGCGACGCGCAGTGCCTCGAGATGGAAGAACCCTTCCGGCCCTGCCCGGGTGATCCGCAGCGCTTCGACCTCGGACGTTGGAACCCGCAGCGCTGCCCAGCGGTGCGGCCCTTTACGAAACTCCAGCTCTTGACGGCTGACCAGGAGTTGGTTCCAAAGGTACTCCGACGGAAACAAATAGATCAGCAGCGCCGTAACCAAGACCGCCACCAGCATGGTCCAGCCCGGGGCCCAAAAGATCTGACGCTCCGCGACGTCGTTCACAATGGCCGTCACAGCGACGAGCGCGCCGCCCAGGACCAGCCCTGCGATCAACACGGCCAGGGCAAAGCGTGCGTCAACGGGTCGGTACCAGCGCACGTCGAGAGCGTTGTCTTCCGTGCAACGAATGCCCGGTGGGGGGGCGCCCGGGTCGTCGGGCACGACTGCAATACCCAGCGACAGCTGCTCCGTCAGGGGCATCCCGAGCTCATTGGGCCAGCACAACACCGGCACATCGCTGGATGCGTCGATCAACGGGACGCCAAAAGCACGCGCCAATGCGATCGCAATGCGGTGCGCGACAAACTCGTCCGAATGGTCGCCGACAAAGACGGACGCCTTTTCCAACTCCGGCAACACAGCCGTGACAGACTGTAACTGCCGTGCACGTCGCGGCTGCGCCGCGCGGTAACCCGCGCCAGGCGCGGCGTCTGCGCCCTCGTCCGGCCCACTTCCGCCCGCTTCGGGCGGCGCCTCTGACCGCTTCAGGTGCGCGCAAGCGTCGGCATCGCGCGAGCGTAGCACCACGCGCACCGCCCACACCGCGGCGCGCCACGAATCTTCGCTGTCGCCGCGCTCGCCGATGATCCCGCCCACAATCACGGCGGCAGCATCTGCGAGCTCGAACTCCGCACGCTGGTTGAAAAACTGCTCCTTGCCCAGATCGATCTGCTGCAACAACGAGCGACCGTGTTGCAGCGACCAGCTAGTCGGAGCGGCCACCTACGGGGCCCCGCCATCCGAGGACTTGACCTGGCCTGGCCGACACTTGCCTTGGATGCAGGCGGGCTCCGGCGCCAGGCCCAGGCAGCAGCCGCACACACTGCCGCTCTGGCAAGCGTGCAGCTCGTCACGCAGTGTCTGCCAGCGCGCGGCGTCGTGGCTCTTCGCGAGGTAGACCGTGCAACAGGCGTCCTCGAATTCGAACGCGCACATGGCTGGTGCCTTGCCGCATTCATAGTCTTCGGTGCAATCCCGGTTTTCCGCAAGGAACGCCATGATGCGTTGCTTTTCGCCTGCGCAGGCGCCGGCGTCCGAACCACCGCACGCCGCGGGCGCGCCAGCGAAACATGGGACTGCAGTCAAAAGGACGCGCCCCCGGGTGCTCATGCGGCAAGCCTAGCACCGCGGGCACGGGCTGTGCGCCACGCCTAGGTGAATCCGCAGTCCTGATCTGTATCGATCTTTCACGCGCGGATCCCTTGGGGAAGTCTGCATGGAAACCGAAGCCAGCCCGGCCTCGCGCGTTCGGGGGCTGTCCCGCAGGCGGTTGGAACTAGTCCGCGCAGCAACGAAAACCCACGCTGTCCACGGTGCGCGTACGGGGCCACGCAAGCTCTTTGCCAGCAGCGCAGCGAGTGCCGTGCGTGTGGTGCTGGTAGCTTCCGCCGCGGATCCGACAGCCGGTGTCGGCGCTGTCGTCGACGCAGCTGTTGTCCCACTCGGCTACGTGCCCGCTCAGGTCGAAGACCTTTGCGTACGCAGCATCGGGCGAATGACATGCCGTGAAGCTGCCCACGTCATCCAGGCCCCAGGTGGTGTAGTCGTCCGCGTCCGCGTCTCGGCAAGTGTCCGTATCGAAGGTGTTGCCGTAGGTGTATTCATACTTGCCACCTGAAGTGCAGGCTGCCTGCCACTCGCTGCTGTTGGGGTCGTCGTAGCTGGCGAAGGCGTAGCTACCGCCGCCCACTTTGCCGCAGAGGCGCTTGCCCGCTGCTTTGCAGAACGCATCGGCGTCGCACCAGTCCACGCAGACCACAGGCTGTTCCGTCTTGTTCGCTCCGGGGTTCCACGCGCAGGTTGGCGTGAAGTCTTTGTTCGCCGAGCACGCCGCGGCTTGCCCGCTTGTAGCAGGCGTCGTGTCGAGCCACGCCTTGTACTGTCCTCGGGTGACCTCGGTTTTGTCGATGCAGAAGCCTTCGGGCAGCCGCACCATGTCTGGCCCCATGCCCGACTCCAGCGCGCCTGCCGGGCAGCCGCCTTCACCCGGTTTAGGTTCGACCTTCGGTGGCTCTTCTTTGCGGATGTCTTGGGTTGGAGCTAGCTGCAGCGCCGCAATGAAAGCGACTGCCAGAATGCCCGAGCCCGCGATGGCGGCTTTTTTCATAGGGTTCACCAGAACACCGGAGAAGAGTTGCGGTACGGAGCGTCGTCCGCCATTGGAAAGTGTATCTGCACGTCGTCAGCGGGCAGTGCGCCGTCCCCTTTGTTGAGGATGTTGCCGCTTGCGACGCCCGCGACGTTGCGCAGCTTGTAGCTCTCGGACTTCGTGCGGTTGATGCGGTTGTCTTCCAAGCGTGTGCAGGCCAGGTTGTAACCAAGGATCAAGCCGTTGTGCACCGTGTTGTTCGACACGAAGTAGCGCATGTTGTGCGCCATGTGGATGCCGGAGTCATAGAAGGTGTTGCCCGCAATGTAGTTGCCGACCTTGTTGGTGCGCGTGGGGCTTTTGTCTTTGGAGCTGACGTAACCCAAGATCCCCCAGAAGCCGTTCACCGTCGGCTTGGCCATGCGGATCTTGTTGTTGATGATGACGTTATCGGTCTCTTTCCAGATGATGATCGGTCCGTCGA
This sequence comes from uncultured Polyangiaceae bacterium, assembly GCA_965369205.1. Classification (GTDB taxonomy): domain Bacteria; phylum Myxococcota_A; class Polyangia; order Polyangiales; family Polyangiaceae; genus JACKEA01. The sequence goes on from CBDUPW010000043.1 coordinate 33,766, forward strand.
CCTGCTTGTCGAGTAGGCAGGGAAGCGCCGCATCAAACTGGCCTTGGTCGTTCACCATGCACTGAGTCATCGTATTCTCCTCCACCCAGACGTTGCGGCCGCTGGAGGTGACGAAGTCGCCGCCGGCGTTGTGGTGGAAGTTGTTGCGATAGATCAGCACGTCTTTGTCCGTGCGTCCGGCGCCTTCGATGTCGATACCGAACTGAGGCGATGTGCCTTCGATATGGTGGATGTGGTTGTTCTCCACCACGATGTTGTGCCCGCCCACGATCGACACGCCTTGCCGGCGATTGTGGTGGATGTGGTTGTTGCGGATCGTGACGTTCGTGGTCGCCTTTTCTGGCGTTGCGTCCTTTGCCTTCACGCCGACGATCAGCACGCCGTCTCCGGTCAGCTCGTGGAGCTCCATGTCTTCGATCAGCACGCGGTCCACGCCGCTCCAGACGCAGATGCCATGCCCCTCGTCGTGGGCTGTGGGCGGCGTGCCGTAGTCGTGCTGGGCACGATCACCGACGACTTCGCCGCCGCGGATGGTGATGTTGCTGTTGCCGTCGACGTTGATGACGCAGTAGTTCCAACGATCGTTGGGCGCCATCTTGATGATGGTGCCTTTCGAGAGCTCCAGGGTCATGTCGCCCTGCAGATCGATGCCGCCCGCGTAGGCGGCATTGGTGGGCTCGCCCACCAGGTACGTGCCGGGCGGGATCACGATCTTGTCGTGGCCGTTGTCTTTCGCCCACTTGATGGCATCGTTCAAGCCCTTGCGCGTCTCGACGGGGTCCTTGCCGGCGTTGGAGATCTTCCACTGCACCAGGTCAATGACGTACTCCTTGGTGTGCACCGGTGGCAGCGCAGCCGTGGGCCGCGCTCCCGGTTCCCACGCGCACTCGCCGCTGCCGGGCACGGGATTAACGACGCTACTGTCACTCTGTGCGGCGTCCCCGGGCGTGGCGCCGTCGAGGGCGCCTCCTCCCGAACCGCCACCGGAGCCGGCTGCTCCGTTGCCCCCGCTACCGCCGCCCTCCGAGTCGCTCCCGCACGCCGCGCTTCCTAATAGTCCGCCGAGCAGCATGCCGACCAGGCCCAGCGCATGTCGCGAGCCAAGCAATCTGCGTCGCCGCCCCCTCGCCAACCTAAGAGCCGCTTCGTCTCGATACATCGGCAAACGATGACGGATCGCGCCAAGGCGCGTCAAGCTGAGCGCTGAGCCGTGCTGGACAAACTCCGCCGAGGAATCGCGGAAGTGTCGTTTCCAACCGGGATCCACTATCGGACGGCGTCCGATTCATGTGGTCGCTTCAGGGCACGCCGTTGGCCAGGGGGCATGCGTGTTGGGCGTTGCCGAAGCCGCGCTGGGTGAACTTGCCGGAGTGAACTTGCCGAGGGTAGCGTTTGTGCGGGTTGCGGACGCCGCTGCCCGGGCCCGTGCGTTTTCGAAGCGGCGCATGGAGAGTCGGCCGACGGGTGGCGCCTGGCCGCGGGAAGATCGTCCCAAAGCGGCCGCGTTTCCCCAAACGATTTGCGCAACTGCAGCCCCGAACCGCCCGACAACATGGCCCCCCCGCCCGGGGGTGGTGCTTCTGTGTGACCTGCTCGAAGGCCGATTCCAGCGGCGTCCGGCGACGGCGTTCAGATCCCCCAGGCTCCATTTGTCCGCGGTGGGCAGGGGCCCAGGCTGTTGGGAAAGCGCGTGCTGCAAGAGCGGGTGCTGCAGTGCGCTGCAAGGCGAGCGTGCTGCAAGGCGAGCGTGCTGCAAGGCGAGCGTGCTGCAA
>CBDUPW010000044.1:0-35424 GCA_965369205.1 uncultured Polyangiaceae bacterium
CGCCCTTTTCAAATCGGCGATTGGGTCGTCGTGGACGGAGCGGAAGGCATCGTCGAAGAAGTGGGTTTTCGTTCCACGCGCATTCGTACCTTCTACGAATCCGTCGTCACGCTTCCCAACGCGCGCTTCATGGAGACCAAAATCGACAACTACGGCGCGCGCCGCTACCGCCGCACCTTTGTCACCTTGAACCTGACCTACGATACGACCGCCGAGCAAATGCAGGCGTTCGTGGAAGGCATCCGCGCCATCATTCAGGCCAACCCCCACACGTGGAAAGACAAATACGAAGTGCATATGTCCGGCTTTGGCGCGTCCAGCCTGGACGTGATGCTGTACTTCTTCTTTGACGTCAGCTCCTGGTCGGACGAACTGAGAGAGCGACACAACGTGTATTTGGAGATCATGGGGCTCGCCGAGGACCTAGGAGTTGCCTTCGCTTTCCCAACCCAGACGCTGCACCTGGACAGTGTGGCTGCCCCTGGGGCCGAGCGCACGCTGCCAACGCCTGCACAGAGCGCTCAACTTGCGGAAGTGGTGCACGCCTTTGGACCTGGAGGAAAGCGCGCGCGGCCCGAAGGCCCCAAGCTGACGCACGGCTACGTGCCCGGCAGCAGCGCCCGTGGTTCCGCGGAAGAGGGCTAGAACGCCGCCGCCGGCGTGGTGCTGAGACAGGCGTGACGGATCAGGACCACGCTGTCGTTGGGGTAGCCGACAGAAAAAACTACTTAGCATACATATCGATTTTCATGAGCGTCCCCCCCCTCACACCCTCGAACGGTTCTCCCCAAGTGCTCGTTGAGGCCGCTCCGCGCGCGCGGCCGAGCGGTGACTGGGCTGCCGTTCCCACGACCACTACTACTAGTAGTGCGGCGGGCGGTCTGCCTCGGGATCCGGTGGCTCAGCGCCGCCTGCGCCGCCGCCCCGCTTCTCTTGCGCCTCAAGCCGCGCCTTGAGGGCGTCGATCGTTCGTTGTTGCTGATAGAGCGCGTCCGAGAGCTTTTCGATCACATCCTGTTGATGGGTGTAACGCACCTCGAGCTCGACCAACCGACGTGATAGCTCCTCGACAGTTCCCGACATCTTCAGCCGCTCCCTTTCTTGTGGGCGACCCACTCGCCAATCAGCGTTCGAAGCGCTGGCAAGCTGACAGCGCCGTAGCGCAGCACTTCGTCGTGAAACTCTGAGAGTACGAAGTCGCCCTTCAGCTCCGCTTCGGCCATGCCGCGCAGCTTCCGGATCTCAAGCTGCCCCAGTTTATAGGCCAAGGCTTGGCCCGGCCAGGTGATGTAGCGGTCCACTTCGTTTTTGATGTTGGCCTCGGTGAGCGCGGTGTGGTCCAGCATGTACTGCTCTGCTTGCTTGCGGGTCCAAGAAAGCGCGTGCAGTCCGGTGTCGACGACCAGCCGACTGGCGCGCCAGGCATCGAAGCTGAGCATGCCCATGCGATCCAGATCGCCGGAATACAGACCGATTTCGTCGGCCAGACGTTCGGTGTACAGCGCCCAGCCTTCGACGTAAGCCGTCATGCCTGCGTGCTTCAAGAATGCGGGCACGGCCGTCAATCCCTGCGCAACGCCGATCTGCAAGTGGTGCCCGGGAATGCTCTCATGAAATGCCAAGACCTCGGCTTCGAAACGCGGGCGCGTTTCGGGCTGGAATACATTGACGAAGTACTCGCCTGCCTTGCTGCCGTCTGGATTCGGCTGACGGTAGTACGCAATGGTTGAAAAGGGCGCCTCGTACGCGGGGATCCGTTGCACAACGCAGTCCGAGTTGGGACGCAGGCCCAGGTAGCTCGGCAGTTTGGCTTTCGCCGCGGAGAGCGCGCGCTCCGCGGCCTGCACGATCTCGTCTGCGGACGCGAAGTAGAGCTTCTTGTCGGTGCGCAGCCGACTGCGGATTTTGGCGAGATCGTCAGTCCCGAGCGCGCGTTTGCCCAGCTCTCGCATCTCCCCCTCGATTTTCGCGATTTCCGCCACACCGATGTCGTGGATTTGCTTGGGGTCCAGCGTCAGGGTGGTGTGCTCCCGGGAAAGCGCTCGGTAGCACGCGGCGCCGTCCGGAAGCGCGCCCACACCGACCTTGTCCTCACCACGCGCGCGCGGCCCGATTTCGTCCTTAAGCACTTTCAGGTAGCGCGCCGTCGCTTCCCGGATTGCGAGGGCAGCCGTCCGAAGACTCGTGCCGAAGGTCGTACGCTCCGGCTCCGAGAGCCCCTTCGCGGACTGGATCGGCGACAGCAGCCCCCACTTGTCATCGGCTACCTCTAGTTCTTGCTCGAGCATCTGGGTAGTGCGGAGGACGGTCTCTCGATTGGCGAACAGGCCTCGCTTTGCACCGAGACGGAGATTCTCGATGTCCTGGTCGATGGCAGCGGGAGCCGCGCGGTAGCGGCTCAACAGGTTCTCCGCATCCTGGGGCGATCGCACCGCGTGAGATTCCGCGAGTCGGTTCCATTCCGTCACCGGATTGTTGCGAGGCGACACCGACCAAAGGTCCAGCTCGCAGACCTCCGCGTCGATCTCCGATTGGACGTACTCCGCAAACAGACTCGCGGTCAGGCGCTCCCGAGACGCCAGTTCGCCAGCGAGGATGGCAGTCACTCGAGCGCTGTGTTTGCGCCGCACCTGCCGCCTTGCCTCTTCCGCTTGGCGTGAGCGGTCTCCGATCTTGTCGTCGAAGCGCTTGATCCCGAGCCGAGTTGCCCAGACCGGGTACTCCGTCATGGTCCACTGCCAGTGCTCACGCAGCAGCGTAGCCAATTGCTCATGCTGAACGCCGGATGCGGCGTCCGGCGTCCAGTTGTCCTGCGCGGGCTTTGTCTCGACAGTGCTGTTTTCGGCTTTGGGCGGCTCAGGCATGGCGACTTGACTGCGGGGCGAGCCGCACGCGAAAGCAAGTACGGCAGATGCCCAGAGTAATTTGCGCGTCATCGACGCGATACTATCCATCGAAGCGATGGGTAGCTAGTGCGGCGTGTCGTGCGGCGAACCGCTAGTTCTGTAGCTTTAGCCCTAGGGCGTCCTGGGCCATCTCGTCGAAGCTCATTTTCTGGGTCCGCTTGACGTCGTCCTCAGAATACAGCCGGGAAATCAGCGAAGCGTCTACGCCCAAAATCCGACGAATGATGCGCCCGAACACCACCCGCGCAACGAGATGGTCGTTGTAGACTTCTTGCAACCCAGTCATGAAGCGCGTGAAGGGATGCTCCTTCACTTCGTCCTTGGTGCCGAGCAGTTGGATGCGCTTGAACGCCTGGCGCATGCGTTTGCCGCTGGGGTCCACGTGCCGCATGGGCTCGAAGAATACATCGCGAAAAAACGGCGCGCCGTAATAGAGCACATTGGCAAATGCCCACGCCGCAGCCAGGCGCCGCGGCAGTGGCGCCTTGGGACGGTTCGCCTGCGTCTGGCGATACTCTTGGGTGGCGTAGAACTCGACCATGTGAAAGTCCATGGCGATGTGTCGCGACTCGTCGCGATTGATCAGTTCCATGGCTTGGTCACTCATCTCGTCTTTGACGTGATCGCTAATGGAACGCAGCAGCGCGACGTCCAAGATCAGCTCACCGCTGGTGATGTAGGTGTTCGCGATCTCCGGCGGCAGGAAACGGATCGCATTGATGAAGTGCGGCGTGAAGCGCATGAGTGCCGCGTTGGGTTGGAACAAGCGGTACTTGTGCACGTCGTAGTAGTCCGCCAGCATCTGCGCAGCGTGCGCGTGGCGCACTTCGTCTTTGACGAAGGTCTCGAAGATCTCTTTGAGGGTCTCGTCGTCGGTATTCTTGCGCTGCTGCTCGAAGAGTGCACCGGCCAAGCGTTCAATGCCCGCCATGTCCGTGAAGTACTGCACGATGGCAATTTCGTCCGCGCGGCTCATTTCTCGCGGACGTGTATTCCAATCCAGGTCCCCGACGCGCCACTGCTCACGCCGGCACTTTTCCAGCATTGTCTGGAGATCCATGAGCAGCTCCTTCGTCAGAAGTATAGCACCGACGCCCGCTGGCAGCCCAGCCTGACGGCTTTTTTCCGGTGCGGCGCGCGGGAAGCGCTTACTTCTTCGGTGGCTGCTTCGGCGCCTTGCGCTTGTGCACAACCGTGCTGATCAAATGCAGTCGGTAGCGAATCACCCGGTGAGTGGCCTCGTCCGCTTTGCACCAGCGGTTTTCCTTCGGATGATTCTTGCCTTGATAGCTGGCCAGCCACTGCGGGAACCAAGCCGTGCCCGTCTTCTCCTTGCACAGCTTCCGGTTGTCGGTGATCAACTGGCCCATGGTCTTGAGATTGGTCTCCGCGTCGAGTAGCGATTTCTTGACCGCCTTGCACTCGTCGCTCGGATCGTTGAGGGGGTCTGCGTCCTTGCGACACGCCCCGATGTAGCGAGCGCGGATCTGACCCAAGCCATGGTCTTCGCCGTTTTCGCTGACCACATGAGGCAGCCACGCGCTCTCGAAATGCACCATGGCCACGCCCGTGAGCGGGTCGAAGTTGTGCTCCTTGGCTACGTTGTTGAGTACACGAGCGAAGCGCTCGGCTTCTTCTACGGGCATCTCGGGCCGCGACAGCATGATGGCTGCCACGATGATCGCGATTGGTCGAACCATGACGAAAACGGTTTCCGCCTTAGCAAACTGCGCAGCTTCGTGCCAAACCTCTGCAGCCCAGAATCGAGTCGACTTGCAGGATAAGCGGGTGATCTCCACAGGTTAGGACAAAGTTCGTTTCGATCTGTAACTCGCGCGTGGCGGGCCAGGTCGGCTCTGATAGCCTCGCCGTCATGCTTTCCGAACTCGACGCGTCAGAGCGCATGTTGCTTCTGAAATTCGTATGTTCCTTCGCCTGGGCAGACCTGGAGATCCGCGGTGCCGAACGCAAGATGGTCAAGCGGCTCGTCAAGAAGCTAGAACTATCGAGCACGGAAGCCGAGCAGGTCGAAGAGTGGCTGAAGACACCGCCCACCGCGGACGAAGTCGACCCCAATCGAGTGCCACGGGCGCACCGCAAGCTGTTCCTCGATGCCGCGCGCCAGATGGCCGCAGCGGACGGCGAGATCGATCCCGCTGAACAAGAGAACCTCGAACTGTTCGAAGCGTTGCTCAAGTAACGCTCAGCGTTTGGTCACGTTCACTTCGCTCTGCATGCGAAGCGACGCGGCATCCATTCCGGGAATGGAGACCTTCATCGCCTTGTCCATGGTGGAGCGGCCCGTCGGGTAGAACTGGCCCAGGGTAAACGAGAGGGTGCCTTGGCTGGAGCCTGCCCCGGAGGATCCACCCACGGGCTGTTGGGTTCGGCGCACTTTCACCTTGACGGTGTTCCCGGCAAAGCTCAGCAGCTCGTATACGCTCGTCTGGTTGATCGGACCCTCCTTTTCGTCCAACGTCACGTCGACTTGCCATTCGGCGCCGACACCGATTGCCTCATTGGGAAAAGCGTCACCCACTTCGACGGGCGCGTCGCCATCTTGGCCCCCCTGCTCCACATTGAATTCCCGCACGATCCCCTGGGGCGTGACCCAGCCGCTGGCCACCACCCGCTCGGGCATCTTGTTGCCCAGGCCACCAGCAAGTCCCCCCAGCATGCCACCGAGACCGCCTCCCCCCGCACCCTGGCTGACGGCGAAGGGCCCCGCCGAATAGCTGAACCTGGCGTCGCCGTTCTTCTGGACCTCGAGGATGCGAATGTCGATGGGCGCCTTCATCTCAATGTTGGGAAGCGGCAGCGAGATACCCGTGATTTTGGAGGTGGACGCGAACTTCACGCTCTGTTTGGCGCCCTTGCGAAACGTGTGTTTGGCGATACGACGAGGCTCGGAACCGGGCTTGAGCAACGTGACCCGCGGTGCTCCTCCCGCTGCGATCGGCGTTGGGCCCTGAGTCTCTAGGGGTTTGGGCCCTTCGCCCGCTGGCACCGGAACGGGCGGCGAGTCGTGGGCGCCCCGGGGCGGCGGCGTGCCCACGTCGCCCTGCGCGATATCTGCATCGTCGCGCTGGCCACCAACGTCAGCGGCCTGCGTCTCGATCATCGGAGGCGGTGGTTTCTTGGCGGCGCACGCGGTTGCGCAACCCAAGACCCATACAAGTGCCCATTTGCTCATCGACATACGTCGTTTCTCGCAACGCGCGCCGACAGCGTCAACTCGCGGGGGGCGGCCCCGGTCATGCCAAGGCGGCGGAACCCCGAGGCGCGGTCCGGTCCTGTGCGCGCTTCAGGCGCGGCCTGCTTGCCGGATTCCACCAATACAATTCGGCACTTGCGCCTCGGTCCGGGAGTGCGACGCACAAGCACGACGCAGTTGCGCGTACACTGGGAGTGATGAGCCGCCAATGCGCGCCCCCAGTCGCTCGGGCTATGCTGAGCACACTCTTCGCGGCGCTTGCCATTGCCGCGCCCGCAGAGGCCCAGCTTGTGCGCAGCCCGTATCTGCACCAGGGCACGCCCAACTCCATGACCGTGGTCTGGACCACTGGCGCCAGCTCCGAAAGCGTCGTGAAGTACGGCAGCAGCCCGACGGCGTTGAGCCAAACCGCGACGGGCCCGGCTGGCACACAGCACGAGGTCAAGGTCACGGGACTGACTCCCGGTTCACGCTACTTCTACAGCGTGGGCACTTCGACCCAAGTTTGGGCCGGTGCAGATGGCGATCACTACTTCGACACGTCACCCCCGGTGGGTACCAAATCCAAGTTCCGCACTTGGATCGTCGGAGACTCTGGCACGGGCGGCTCCCAGCAAGCAAAGGTCCGCGACGCGATGCTGACCCATGTCGGGGCGTACCGGCCGCAACTGTATTTGCACATGGGGGACATGGCATACAGCGACGGAACAACCGCCGAGTTCACGTCCAAGTTCTTCGCGATGTACCCGACGGTGCTCCGCAACACGGTCATTTGGCCCACCCTAGGCAACCACGAAGGTCACTCGTCGGATTCGGGAACCCAAACCGGCCCCTATTACACGGCGTACGTGCTTCCCAAGGCTGGCGAGGCGGGTGGCCTGCCGTCGGGCACCGAGGCCTACTACTCCTTCGACTACGCCAACGTGCACTTCATCGTGCTCGACTCCCACGACTCGAACCGTTCGCCGACGGGCGCCATGCTCACCTGGGCGAAGAACGACATCGCCGCGACCAAACAAGAATGGGTCGTCGCGTACTTTCACCATCCTGCCTACACCAAGGGCAGCCACGACTCCGATACCGAGGGGCAACTGCGAGACATGCGTGAAAACGCCCTGCCAATCCTGGAAGCGGGAGGCGTGGACCTAGTACTGGCGGGTCACTCCCACATCTACGAGCGGTCGTTCCTCGTCGACGGCGCGTACGAGACGCCCACTACGGCCGCGGGAAAGCTCAAAGATCCTGGCGACGGCAAAGTAGACGGAACAGGCCCGTACCAGAAGCCGGCGGGCATCACCGCGCGCAACGGAGCGGTGTACATTGTGGCTGGCCACGGTGGCACGGGCGTTTCTGGGCCGGGCAACCACCCGCTCATGTATTTCACGGAAGTGCAAAACGGCTCGTGCGTTCTCGACGTGCAAGGCAATCGTCTCGCCGTCTTGAATATCCGACATGACGGCGAGGTGACGGACCGCTTCACGATGGTGAAGGGGGAAGCACTGGTCATCGCTTCGCCGGACGGCGGCGAAACCCTGCAGCCCAGTCAGCCGCATACCATTCGCTGGGCCAGCGTCGGCACCATCCCGAACGTCAACTTGGAGTACTCCATCGACAACGGCCAGAACTGGACCAGCATTGCATCGAACGTCCCCAACAGCGGTGCGCATGTTTGGGCAGTGCCGGCGGTCACCACCACCCAAGGGCTCGTCAAGGTCACCGCATCAGCCAAGAGCGCCGTCTTCGACGAAAGCAACGCCGGCTTCAACATCGGCAACGTCGGCCCCCAAGTCGCCATTGGGTTTGGCGACGAGTGGCGCTACCTCGAAGCGGGTCCGGACCCATCCGCAAGCTTCGTGGATGCCAGTTTCGACGACTCGAGTTGGAAAACGGGCAAAGCGGAACTCGGCTACGGCGACGGGGATGAAACCACGCTGCTGACCGACGCCGATCCGAATATTCCGACCGCGTACTTCAGGAAGAAGATCACGCTTTCCGGCCTGGTGACCGACGCCGCGCTCAAGGTCATCCACGACGACGGTGTGGTCGTGTACGTCAACGGCACCGAAGTCCTGAAAAAGCACGTCACAACGACGGACTACGCGAGCTACAGCGGGAGCTCCCAAGACAATGAGCTTTCCACTGCTGCAGTGCCCACCAGCGCCTTCGTGAGCGGAGAGAACACTATCGCCGCACTGGTCAAACAGAGCAGCGCTGGTTCGAGTGACCTGTCCTTCGACCTGGAGCTGAGTGTGACCGTTCAAGGCACCTCGGGTCCGGACGGCGGCGTCGCTGGCAGCGGAGGCAGCGGAGGCAGCACGGGCAGCGGCGGAGCGAGCGCCGGCAACGGCGGAAGTGCTGGCAACGCCGGCAGCGGCGCGAACGCATCGAAGGACTCCGGAACCGACGAGAGCGGCTGTGGCTGCAAAATTCCGGCAACTCCGACCTCGCCCAGCGCGTGGTGGCTAGGTTTGATCGGCCTCGGGCTCCTGCGCCGGCGGCGCGTCACGGGCACTTTCTCGCTGATCCCGTGAACGGGTCGACAATTGCGCTACACTACGCGCCGTAGCGTCCTGTGGGCGCGCCGAAGCTTGCTGCCTGGAGACTTCACTATGAAACCCTCGCCGTTCCGCCGCGCTTGCTGCGCACTGCCCGTCCTGGTTCTTAGCGTCGCGTGCGGAGGAAGCGACGACGGTGGCCTCTTCGGCAGTTCGGGTGGCGGCGGGTCGCCCAGTGGTGGCAGCGCCGGCGCCGGCGTCGGTGGCGGGGCGGGTGTTGCGGGTGCGGGTGCCGCGGGCGGCATTCCCGGAACTGGCGGCACCGGCGCGGGCGGCCAGGCGGGCGGCGCGGGCTCACCCGGCTCTGGAGGGACTCCGGCCAGCGGCGGCGCCGCAGGCAGCGCCGGGTCCCCAGGAACCGGCGGCGCGCCTGGCTACACCCTGGACAATGTCTGCGCGAAGTTCTCGACGGAAATCTGCAAGCTGCGCCAGGGTTGCTGCACGTCCCAGTTTGGCTACGACGAGACCACCTGCATCAAGAACGAAACCGCCGACTGCCAGGAGAAGGTCAAAGCAGTGAACGCGGGCAGCGCGACCTTCAATCCGCAGAACATCGACGGCTGTCTCAGCCAGGCAGCGCCCATGCTGCAAGCGTGTCAGTTCCACGCCAAGGCCTTGGCTGAGTACTTGGAAGTCCAAAACACCTGCCGCAGCATCTTCGATCCCAAGAAGCAGCCAGGTAGCTCGTGCCAAGAGGACTCCGAATGTTCCGCAGCGCCGACGCCCCACGGTGTATCCGGCTGCGGGGACCAGTCCGGCAAGTGCTATCAGAGCTCCGTCGCGCAGGCCGGCCAGAAATGTGATCAGACGGTCTACTGCGCAGCGGGCACGCGCTGCGCCAACGGCGGCGGCAGCGGCGGCAGCGTGTGTTCGCCGGTAAAGGTCGGCGACAGTTGCTTTGGCGGGTCCTCAAGTTGCGGCTTCGGGCTGTATTGCTCGGCTGGCAAGTGTCAAAACGCCAAAGAGACCGGTTCTTGCTACTCAAGCTATTACTGCCAGTCGTTCTCGTGCAAAAGCTACCAGTGCGCAGCGCCCTGGCCCGTGGTGAGCGAGCGCAGCTGCGGCAAGTCCGGCTAGAAGAGTCCGCGCTCGCGGCTTCTGTCACGGTTTCTGGCGCCGCACTCTGAAATGAAGAAACGGCCGCGACACTCTATAGTGTGGCGGCCGCGCTACGCCGTTCGACAAGCTCAAGCTGGGCTTGGCTGCTTCTTCTTGTCGTCGCTATCCGGCTTCTTCACGTCTTTGCTTCCGCCGCAAGCGGGACTTGGATTCTTGCGGTCCTTCTTCTTCGAATCGTCGGCCTTCTTGCCGCCGCCGCAGAGGGCGTCAGCCTGACCCACCGACGAGGTGGTGGAAGCGGCCAACGCCGGAAGGCTGACGAGCAAGCCGGCCGCAGCGAGGCCGGATACGAGGATTCTGATAGACTTCATGGTCATTCCGTCTTGGGGCATTGCCGCCGCAACGTCAAGGTCCAGGGCGCAATCGCGGGGATCCTTGCGTCTGCAAAGGCTTTTTCCTCCACTCTCGACCCCGGCCCGTCACGGTGCAAAAAGGCGATGGCCATGAAGATCGTATGCATTGGGGGTGGCCCGGCGGGCCTCTATTTCGCGCTGCTCATGAGGCGGGGCGGGGCGGATCACGATGTGCACGTATACGAACGCCACCGTGCGGGCGACACCTTCGGCTTCGGCGTGGTGTTCAGCGATCAAACCATGGGCTACCTCGCAGACGCGGACCCAGAAAGCCACGCCGAGATCCGCAAAGCCTTGGCCCACTGGGATGACATCGATACCCACATCCGTGGCGAAGTCATACGCTCGACGGGGCACGGTTTCTCAGGACTTTCCCGCCAGACGCTGCTGAACATCTTGAGCAAGCGCTGCGACGACGTGGGCGTGCATCTACACTTCGAACAGGAGGTAAGCGCCGACGTGACGCAATTCGCCGACGCCGATCTGATCGTCGCCTGCGACGGAGTGAACTCGGCGGTGCGCGATCGGTATGCAGACCGTTTCCAGCCCGAAGTCGACTTTCGGCCGAATCGCTTCGTGTGGCTCGGCACGGACTATCCGTTCCGAGCGTTTACGTTCTACTTCAACGAGAACGCAGATGGTTTGTTCCGGGTGCACGCCTACCGCTACGAAAAAGGGACCAGCACCTTCATCGTCGAATGCACCGAGGAGACTTGGAGGAACGCCGGGCTGGACAAGACTTCCGAAGACGAAACCGTCGCATATTGCGAGCAGCTATTCGCGAAGGAGCTTGCCGGCCACCGGCTGCTGAAGAACAAAAGCGTCTGGAGGCAGTTTCCCACGGTGAATTGCGCAAAGTGGCATTTCGACAACGTCGTGCTGCTGGGCGACGCGGTGCATACGGCCCACTTCTCCATTGGCTCCGGTACGAAACTAGCGATGGAGGACTCCATTGCGCTCCGCGACGCCCTGGTCGCGCACAGCGAAGTCGAGGCGGCCCTCGACGCCTACGAAGTCGAACGTCGAGCTACCGTGGAAAGCCTGCAACGCGCAGCCCAAGTCAGCCTAGAGTGGTTCGAAAACACGGAGCGCTACCTTCGCCTTCCCGCCCTTTCCTTCACCTTCAGCATGCTCACTCGCAGCCTCCGAGTGACGCACGAGAATCTGGCACTGCGGGACCCGGCTCTGATCGCTCAAGTGGACCGAGCCGTTGCCGAAACGGCGGAGGCACAATCCGGGCGGGCAGTATCACAAGATACGGTGCCCCCTCCGCTATTCACTCCATTCAAGCTGCGAGAGCTCGTGCTCGAGAACCGCATCGCCGTGTCTCCCATGTGCATGTACTCGGCGGAAGACGGCACGGTCGGTGACTTCCACTTGGTACACCTGGGCAGTCGGGCAATCGGCGGCGCCGGCCTAATAATGGCGGAGATGACCAACGTCTCAGCCGATGCTCGCATCAGCCCGGGATGCGCCGGTATGTACGCCCCGGAGCACGTATCTGCCTGGAAGCGCATCACCGAGTTTGTGCACACGCAATGTCCCGCGCGCATTGGAATCCAAATCGGACACGCGGGTCGCAAAGGCGCCACGCACCGACTCTGGGAAGGCCCCGACGTGCCTCTCGACGAAGGCGCCTGGCCCTTGCTCTCGGCGTCGGCGCTGCCGTACCGCCCGGGCAGCCAGGTGCCCAAAGCCATGGACGCGGGCGACATGGCTCGGGTCGTTGCAAACCATGTTCGCGCGGCGCAGATGGCCGACGAAGCCGGTTTCGACCTGTTAGAGCTGCACTGCGCACACGGCTACCTGCTCGCGAGCTTTCTCTCGCCGTTGACCAACCATCGCAAGGACGCCTACGGCGGCGACGTGCAAGGGCGCCTGAAGTTCCCCTTGGAGGTCTTCGACGCAGTCCGCAAAGCCTGGCCCAAAGCGAAGCCCATGAGCGTCCGGATCTCGGCCTGCGATTGGGCGCCCGGAGGACTGTCAGCGGAAGACGCCGTTTGCATCGCCCGCGCACTTGCCGAGCACGGCGCGGACATCATCGACGTTTCGGCCGGACAGACGGTGCCCAATCAAAAACCCATCTACGGACGCCTATTTCAAACGCCGCTGTCTGAGCTGATTCGCCTGGAAACCGGGATCCCCACTATGACGGTCGGCAACATCCAGAGCTACGCGGACGCCAACAGCATCATCGCGGCCCAGCGCGCCGATCTCTGTGTGATCGCACGTGCGCATCTCTACGATCCTTATTGGACGAAGCACGCGGCCAACGCACTTGGATACGACGCGCCTTGGCCGGAGCAGTACCGCACGGTGCAAAAGTATAATTTCCGCTTTTCCTGATCGGGTATAGTCCACGGATGGACGAGTCGATGGGCATGGGGTTGATGGTGGTGATGATTGGGGGCTCGCTCCTGGTCACCTTCGTCGTGGTCGGCTTCAGTGCCTACATGTTCTACAAAGTGTTCAAGAAGATGGGGGACACCTCACGCTTGCGACAGACCGGTCTCCCCGGCACCGCGCAAATCTTGTCGCTCAGCGACACGGGCATGACCATCAACGACAATCCCCAAGTCGCGCTCTCGCTCACGGTCACATCGCCACACCATGGATCGTATCAAGTGCAAACCACTTCGATCATCTCGAGGCTCTCGATCCCACGGGTCCAGCCCGGAATGAGCGTGCCGGTGAAGATCGATCCTCAGAACCCCATGAACGTCGTTCTCGACATTTAGACCCGGAGCATCCCGTGAAGACCGTCGCTGACATCATGACTCGCGAAGTGTTGACTCTGAGGCCAGAGGCCCCAGTGGAACAAGCAGCGCTGGAGCTGATCTTGAGCGGCGTGCACGGCGCGCCCGTGGAGGATGCATCGGGTCGCGTCGTCGGCGTGCTGTCCACCACAGGCCTACTCTCCGCCGGGGGTGGCAAAGCGGTGGAAGACGCCATGACGCCAATCCTCTTTGCAGTGCTGGAGTCCGATCACGCGCTTTACGCGGCCAAACGCATGCTCGAGACGGGCAGCCACCGCGTGGTCGTGCTTGCGGCAACGGGACGCTTGGTTGGCGTCGTGACGCCGATGGACGTCATGAGGGCAGTGCTACGCGGCGACGACTTGCACGCCGAGTGGGACGGCTGGGAAGAGCGCAACGAGCGACTCTGACTGACTACTCCTAGAACCAGCCCTCCAAGTCCTGCAATAGCGGCGCGTCCCGGTCGCGTGCGTTCACGGTCATCTCGTTTTCCGACACAGGCCATGGGATCTTCAGCTCCGGATCGTTGAATCGGAGGGTGCGCTCGTGATCCGGAGACCAGTAGTCGGTGACCTTGTAGGCAAGGATCGTGTCCGGCTCCAAGGTGCACACGCCGTGGGCAAAGCCAGCGGGAACCCAGAGTTGTCGTGCGTTTGCGGCACTCAATTCCACGGCGACGTGCCGACCGTAGCTCGCGCTGTGCCGACGCAAGTCCACTGCCACATCGAGCACCGAGCCGCGCACCACCCGCACCAGTTTGCCTTGCGCGCGCGGGGGGATCTGGAAGTGCAGCCCACGCAGAGTCCCGGCGGCAGCGGAGAGGGACTCATTGTCCTGTACGAAGGGCTCCTGAATACCAGCGTCGTCTAGAGCGGCGCGCCGGAAGGTCTCCATGAAGTAGCCGCGCGCGTCGCCATGCCGCTTGCTGGAAAGCACGATCACTTCGGGGATTGCCGTGGGCTGTATCAACATCGCGAGCGAGCCCTAGCTTGACTCGAAGCTGAGTTCGCGCACCTTCTTTTGCAGATCCGCGAGCAACCGCTCGCGCTCACGTTGCGCCTGCGTCGTGGCGCTGGAGAGGTCCTTGAGTGCGTCTTCTTCCTGCCCCAGCTCCAAGACGTAGCGTTCCCGCAGTGACCGCTCGTCCTTGGAATCTCCGAGAGCTTGTAGGTTCTGCCGCACGCGCTTTTGATTCTCTTGAATGCGTTTCAGTTCGCGCTCCTGCTGCACCAGCACCGAGCTCAGATCCCGTGCCAAGTCGTTCAGAGCCAGAATTTCCTCCAAGGCAGCGCGGGTCTTCGCGTCAATGGCATGGCTGTCGACCCATACTTCCACTTGTTCACGGGTCAACGTCGCAAGTCCGACGGTCTGCCGTTCATCGCCGCGCTCTTTGACGGAGAATGAGTGCTCGCTCCGCGCAGGCACGGAGAATCGAAAGCGTTGGTAGTTCTCCGTGACCGCGATCGGCTCGGCAGTTTCCGTCAATTGGTAGCCGCGCTGAAAGCGATGATCCAAGAAGAAGTCCAGGGCAGCGTCGGACCGATTGTGGATCCGATAGATGGTCAATGGCTCGCGGAATCGATGCAACTCCAGAACGCCTCCGGCGATCTTCGTGCGTTGCACGGCGCTCAGGCCGGACTTGTTGTCGAGACTCACATTGCACGACAGCTCCACTGAAAAGGGCACAATGCGCTCATCACCCGGCTTCACGAGTTCAAGCATGGACTCGCCAAGGTAGCGGTCCCCCTCGAGCACCGTCACCGGCCCCCCTTCGAGCGTGAGCCCGGTTGTGTTCTCGAAAAGCACCGCGGACATTGGGTTCTCTTCCCGGGTGTCGCGATTGTACAGCGCCACGCGCTTGCCCTTGAACTCTGACGCCAAAATGGGCACGAGCGCCGACTCCCCACGCTTCACGGTAACGGGGCGCTCAATGGCGTATTCGAACAGATCCCCGATCTTGGTGGTCCGTGCCTGCACTTTTGCCGTCTGCACCATGGCGGCTGCGCGACTGCGTCGGGGCGCGGGCCGCGGCGCGGCGGCCGGCGGCGGCGGCATGCCAAAAGCGGGCGGCGCGCCCGCGGCCACCGGTGCATCTTCCGCATCCAACTCGTACAACGCGTCTTCGACCACCGGCGGCGCGTAGGCCGCGTCTTGTTCGACCGCTACTTCTGGCCGCTTGCGATAGCGCGGCGAGTACAAGTCGTGCACGAAGGACACCGGAAGCCCCGCCACCAGCGAGAGTTGCACGTCGCTCCAGTCTTCGTCCTGGGTGTTGTCGATCAAGGCCCAGCCCTGGATGAACGGCACCGGCTCGGAAAGCAGCATGCGGTACGAGGTCTTCCACACCGGAGTCTCAACAACGTAGTTGGCAACGAGGGGCCGCTTGCCCTTGCCACGACCGAAAATGGTCAGTCGCTTGACGTCCTTCTTCTTGCTGCCAATCAAAACGTCCAACAAGTGTTGGACGTCCTTCTTGACGCTTTCGTCCAGAAGTCGCACCTGCTTCAGTTCTTGGAGGTCGAAGGCCCGCATTGCCGCGTCATCGCCCATCAGCACCATGCGGTGTACGCTGTAGTTCTCTCGATCCACCCGACGCCATTCCGTCTCAAGTCCGGCCACCGTGCCCACGACGCTCTGGCTTCCAATCTCAACCTCCACCCGCGCGCCCTTCAGCTGTTCGAGCAGCCCGCTCAAGCTGCTGCCGTCTGGCAGTCGAAACGCAATCTCCTCAAGGCGCTTTTCCGTGGGCAGAGTGGATTCGTAGCTGATGCTCGCGATGTGCCCGTCTGCGAGATCGAGCACGGTGAGGGACTTCAAGACGTCGTTCATTTCGGACGCCTTGAAGTGCAAGTCCACGGCCACATCGCCATCGACTTCACCCTCACGTTCGAAGAAACCCACGCCGTGTTTGAACAGCACGACCTTACGTATTTGCAGCATCGCCCAGGGATTGTCGTTGCAGCCGGCGCGCTTGTCCAACCCGGCCGGACCTCACAGGAGGCCCCAAGGCTTTCCAGCCGGCCTCAGAGGCGTGCCGCCACGACCTTGGTTCCCCCAGGCAGGACGTGGACGCCGCGTACGGCGCGTTGGTCTCCGTTGATGAAGACCACGGTATGCCGCCCGGGACTGACGCGGACGCCCAGCTGTGGCGTCTGCCCCAAGGGGCGACCGTCCAGCACGACGTGAGACGTCGGAATGGAATTGATGTTGAGGCGTCCAGGCGCCAGTGCGACAGGCCGTGGGTTGCTCGGCGCCAGCTTCGCTTTCGGTTGTGGCACCGGAACCGCGACGGCCGCGACCGGCTCGGCATGCGGCTGGGCCGCGGCAGCTTCGGGCTGCTGCGGGACGGCGGCCAGAACCGGAGCCGGGCTCATCGGCGCCGCAGTCGGCACGGCTTGGCCTCGCGCGACGTGCTCCGGGGGCAGGGGCGGCAGCACCCGCGCCACGCGTTTCAACTCCAAGTGCACTTGCGCGACTGGCGCTGCCGTATCGAGCATGCGCGCAGGTGGCGCTTCGTGGTTGGGGGAACGCACCGTGAGCCAGTGGCGCTGGCGATCCAGCCTGAGTTCGCAGGGCAGCTCGAAACACCGCGCCACGCCGTCGACGAATACGGTTGCCTGCACGACGGCGAACCCCTGATCGTCGGATGCCGACACGGTGCGTGTATTGGCCGCACTGCGATTGTCCGAAAAGCGCGTGGCCAAGGCCACGGCGCAGACCACGACCATTGCGATCAGCCCGGCGGCGAACCCGAACAGCATGGTGCGCCGCACGTCGCGGTCATTGCCGAACAGTCGAAGGATCTTGCTTTGCCGGCGGCTAGCAGCGGTGGGCAGTACGATCGACTCCGTCTGCATCGGATCCCGCGGGGGCGGCCCCCAGCCCTTTGCAAACGTGATCAGAGCCTCCGACTTCGCGGGCGGCTCAGGCCAGGGCGCGTACGCTTCGACGTATCCGGGACGGCGTGAGTCCGGCTGCTTCCTCGGGTCGAAGACCTCAAAGCGGAGCGGCGGCTCCGACGCCGGCTGTGGCAGGACTTCCAACAGGTCACTCGAAAGTGACGGCAACACCGGGCGGGGCGGCAGAGTCGAACGGCGCGCCACTGGCGACGAGTTGAGGCGCGGCGCTGGAACTGGGGATACGCGATCTGCAGACGTCGTCACGGGATGCTCAGCATCCGGCAGCGAAGGAAACACTGGAACCGGCGGCAGCGTGTACTGCACCGCCCGCGGCAGTGGCAGCTGCGGCACTGGCGGCAGCGTCTTGCGCGAGCCGCTCTGCAATGAGTTGGGCGCGTAGGCGCGGGGAACCGTCACCGCGGTATCCGAGCGCAGCGGCCGAGTGAGCTGCTTGGTAAAGATGAGCTCTTCCTCGTCGTCGTCGACGGGAATGACGCTGTCGACGTTCACGAACAGCGCGTGGGGATCCGTGGAAAGCGCGTTGCGGGGCGCAGATCGCCTCCGCAAACCACGCGGCACGGTCATGGTGACGGTCTGTTCTTCGGGCTCGGAGTGGGGTGAGGAGTGCACGGCCTGACACAAGCCTACATCGTCCCACACTGGAGCACAGGCAGATAAATACCCGAAACTAAAAAGATTTTACGAGTGGACTGCAATCGTGCAGCGTCACTGTCGATCAACGGCCTAGCGCGTGGTCGAGCCGCACCCGTGCGGAGTACAGGTCGACTCGTGCGTTCACGCTGGCGAGGCGCGCGCTCAGTAGCTCGGTTTCCGCGTCCGTCAGCTGCACCGAGGTTGCGCGTCCAAAGCGAAACAACTCCGCGTGCACGCGGTAGGACTCTTCCGCCGCGGTCAGACCACGCGCAGCCGTATCAACGGCCTTCGTTGCTTCGACCACGGCGCCATGCGCGCCGATGACCTCGGTGCGAATCGCGTCCCGGAGCCGCGCTGCCTGCGCAACCACGGCGCTGCGACGGGCCTGCAACGCCTGAGCACCCGCGGAGGAGGATGCCAGATCGTTGGGTGTCCATGAAAGCTGCAGACCGATGTCCCAGGTGGCGTTCCATTCACTTGATTGCGGCATGTAGCGCTGATTGGGATTAGCGTAGTAGACGTTTCCGAACGCATCGAGGCGCGGATAGCCAGCCGACCGAGTCGCCTTGGCACGCGCGGCCAGCGCAGCACTCGTGCGCTCGAGCACGCTCAGCTCCGGCCGCTTCTTCATGGACTCCGCCACCAGCGCCGACGTGCTCTGGTCCGGCGCAGCGGGCAGTCTCGCGTATAGATCTTCCCCGATGGTATAGGGCTTGTTCGACTTTTCGTGAAGTGCAGTGCGCAGTCGGTCTTCGCTGAGCCGCGCGACCGTGTTGGCCCGGGTCTCCATGAGTTCTGCCCGAGCGAGTTGTGCCTGAACGCGCAGCACGTCACCCTTAGACGCGCGCTCCGCCCCAACTAGGGCCTCCACGACAGCAAGATGCGACTTGGATTGGGCAACGGACTGTTCCGCAGCGAGCCGCGACAGCTTCGCACGTACCCATTCGTAGTAGAGCAACTGACCGTTGGCGCGCGCGGCGCGCTTCTCCACCAGCACGGCTAGGCTGGCACTCTGAGACTGCCGAGCGCTCGCCGCGCGAGTCTCGGGAAGGCGTATCAAATAGTCTGATACGGGCACGACGAGGCCGGCCTGCAGCGTGTACTGGTCCAGGATCACCGGAAAGGACAGCGCCGACCCCGGCACGGCAACCAATGGCGCTCCTGGTGGCAGCGGTCCCGCGGCAGCCGGCGTTGCCACCAAATTCGCTCCGTCGGGTCCGAGGCCCTGAGCGTCGATAGGCGACAGGCGAACGTACCTTGCCGTGAGCGTCAGTCGCGGCGCGTAGGCCACGACCGCTTGATCGAGCTCGGCCTCCGCAGCGGAGAGTTCTGCGCGTTTCGCTTTGACATCCAGACTGGTCCGCTCCGACATTCGGGCGGCAGTCGCGGCTGTCATGCCGTTCGGACGCGCCACCATCGAGCGGATCTTGGCCTCGAAATCTGTGGCCTTCGGCAGGGACTCCGTCATCGTTTCGGGGGCCGTGGGGGGCGCGGGTTGTTCTTGGGCGGCGACAGGCCACGCGAGGACCACGGCGCTCAGCAAAAGCCGGGTGCTCAGCCGATTGGGACGATTCATACTTCAGCCTCCTTTGCTTTCGTTCCGGACGCCGCCGCACCGTGCATCAAGATGTCCACGAGCTGACGCGCCATGCCTTCGCCGCTGGGAACGTCGGCGAACGGGAAATTCTCCCCCATGAACTGTCGCAAGATTTGTGGCATTCCGCTGATCGCGAGGGTGGCCAGGATCAAGATCCCGGGATGCGGCCCCGGAGCGATGACGCCCGTCGACATTCCCTCACCCACTGCACTTGCGATGAGCCCGATGTGACCCCGCTTGAAACGTTCGACCAGCCGCGGCACACGCTCACTGGAAACCATGGCCTCGCGAAGGACGAGCTTGAGGGTCGTCAGTTCCAAGGCCGAGAGGTTGCCGATGCGCGTCGACATGCGCACCAAGCGCTCTTCAAAACTACCCGGCCCTTGCAGCGCCGCTTCCAGGTCTGCGATGGCGCCCTCGTAGTGTTCTTCTACGACGGCCAGAAACAAGTCGTCCTTGGTTTTGAAGTAGTAGTAGATCATCCCGATGCTGGTTCGGGCCCGTCGCGCTATCTCGCGAAGGGACGCGCCACGCACGCCGTGCTCCAGGAAGCTCTTGCGAGCTGCGCGCAGGATGCGAGGGCGGATGTCACTTCGCGGGCGAGGCATCACGCAAGCTTCTTCGTGAAGCGCATGGACGCGAGGGTCACGAGCGCAGCCAAAATCCCAACCAACCACACCAGCTCCATCTGCATATCCGCAAAGTCCGCCCCGCGAAGGGTGATACCGCGGACGATGCGAAGGAAATGGGTGAGTGGTAGCCCTTGCGCCAACCACTGCGCGGGCACCGGCATGGCTTCGAAGGGAAACATGAACCCGGAGAGCAGGATGTTCGGCAGCAAGAAGAAGAAGGACATCTGCATGGCCTGCTGCTGGGTCTTAGCCAAGGTCGAAAAGAACAGTCCAATCGCGAGATTGGCCGCGATGAACACGCTGGCCAGGGCGTAGAGCAGCGGCAAGGAACCACTGATGGGCACGTCGAATACGAGACTGCCAATCAACAGGATTAGCGTCATCTGCACGTAGCCGATAGCGATGTACGGCACGATCTTGCCCACCACCAGCTCTAGGTTCTTCACAGGAGAAACGATGAGCTGTTCCAAGGTGCCGCGTTCGCGTTCCCGCGCGATCGCCATGGATGTGAGCATCACCATCGTCATCGTCAAGATGACACCTACGAGACCGGGCACGATGTACACGGCCGTACGTAGGTCTGGGTTGTACCAGGTGCTGGTTTCGAGCTGAATCGGTTGCGCCCTTTCCCCGCCCTGACCCAGACGTTGCACGGTGAGCTCACCGGCCCGAGCGGCGACCAATGAGGCAGCCGTATTGGTCGCGCTGGCGACGGTCTGCGGGTCGGAACCGTCGACGATGAGTTGCACTTGCGTGGGTCGGGAGAGCTTCAGGTCTGACGAGTAACGACTTGGGATCACCACGGCGACGCGGGCACGGCCGCCGCGCAATGCACCTTCAATTTCCTGATAGTTCCGGACGTTTCCCAGCACGTCGTAGAAGCCCGTCGCAGAAAGCCCCCGCACCAGATCCCGAGACGCCGCGGTCTGGTCCTGGTCGTACACGACCGTCGGGATGTGGCGCACATCCGTGTTGATCGCGTAGCCAAAGAGCAGCAGCTGCATCACCGGCAGCGCGACCATCATGGCCAGCGTCAGTCGGTCCCGGCGGAGCTGTAGCAATTCCTTGCGCGCAATGACCCAGGGGCGAGAATTCATGCGGCTGCTTCCTGTTGTTTGTGTTCCGCGCGCACCATGCTCACGAATGCGTCCTCGACCGTGGCCCGGGCACGACGCACCCGGCCAACGGCGATCCCTTGCTCGTCCAACACCGCGCGGACTTGAGACTCTGCTGCGTCACCTGCGTAGGTCGCGACGCGGAGTACATGGCCGTAGGGCGCCACTTCGTCCACGAAGGATTGCTCCCGCAGGCAGTCCGCAGCGGCGACGGCCTCGGTCGTGATGAGTTCCACCACGGACAGGTTTCGGCGTTCCACGATTTCGTCCGGGCTGCCGATGTCCAGCAGCGAACCGCGGAAGATGAATGCCAAGCGGTGGCAGCGCTCGGCTTCGTCCATGTAGTGCGTGGTCATGAGCACGGTCGTGCCTTCGGCGCTCAGGCGGTGGATCTGCTCCCAAAACTCGCGCCGGCTCACCGGGTCCACGCCGGCTGTCGGTTCGTCCAGAAAAAGCAGCGGGGGATTGTGAATCGTGGCGCTGGCGAGAGCAACGCGCTGTTTCCAACCGCCGGACAACGTGCCCGCGAGTTGCTTCTTGCGCTGAGTGAGGCCCGTCGCCTCCATCACCTCTTGCACCCGCTTGCGTCTGCGACCGAAGGGCACACCGTAGATGCCAGCGTAAAAGGACAGGTTCTCTTGAACCGATAGATCCTCGTACAGGCTGAAGCGCTGAGTCATGTAGCCGATGCGCTCTTTGATGCGCTCGGCCTCACGCTGGATATCGAAGCCGACCACGGTGCCCTGGCCACCACTCGGGTCGAGAATCCCGCACAGCATGCGAATCGTCGTGCTCTTGCCCGCGCCGTTGGGACCCAGCACGCCGAAGATTTCGCCCTTCTGAACGCTGAGGTTCAAGTCACGCACGGCCACCAGTGCCCCGAAGGAGCGGGAGAGGTTCTCCGTGTGCACGATGGGCTCAGTCACGGCGTGGATTCCAAGCTGACAAATGCTGGAACTCCAGCGTGCAATTTCTGTTCGGGATCTTCGATACGCATGCGTACGCGAACCACCAAGCTCGGCCGTTCCTGTTCGCTGAACAAGAAACGCGGTGTGAACTCCGTGCGACGCGAGATGTGTTCCACCTTGGCAGCGAAAGGCTGAGCCTGGGAATCCACCTTGACGCTACCGACCGCTCCAAGCTTGACGCCCTCGAGCTTCCCAATGGGCACAAACACATCCGCATAGGGCGAACGCACATCACCAAGGGTGACGACGGGCATACCGGTACCCACCACCTCACCGGGATCCTTGTGCACGTCCAGGACGGTCCCGTCGATCGGTGCGCGCAAGCTGTGCCGAAGCAGGCGCTGGTTTTCAAGGAGGACCGCTTGCTGTGCCACGTCAGCGCGCGACTCGACGGAATTGACGTCGGAACTGCGTGCGCCGCGCGCCAGTCCTTTTGCTTTCTGCTCGAGGGCTTCACGCTCAGCTTTGGCGCCCGCGAGCTGATCTTGCAGATCGTAGACGGCTGACTTGGGGGTAATATTGCGCGCGGCCAACGAGCGTTCGCGCTCCAAGTTGCGCTTCAAGAGTGCTTCGCGCGCCTTGGCCGCACGCACTTGTGCTTGGGCGGCGCGGATTTCTTCGCTGCGGTTGCCGGCTTTCACGCGTTTGACTTCGGCCTGCGCGGCGCCGACCTCAGCCTCTCGCACGCCCTTCGCGGCTGACTCCATCGACTCGTCAATGGACGCTAGCAGCTCGCCTGACTTGACCTGATCCCCCCGCGCGACTTTCACCAGCTTGAGCCGGCCTGGAAGTTCGAACGCCACGTCGCGCTCTTCGAGTTCGACGACGCCCTGAAAGGCCTGACGCTTCCCGTTTTCGGCCGTGCCGCATCCCGCGGCGAGGAAAAGGAGCAGCCAGCCCGGCGCATTCTTTATCATTCGACTGATAATATTGACTTTGAGTCTGCATGCAAGCCCATGTCGGATTCACGTTTGATTACAACGTGTTACGGAGTCCGATCGCCCTGCCCGTCATGCAAGTCAATGCGCGACGTCGACCCAGCGATGCGCCGCGCGCCTGCCCGCCATAGCGTATGGCGGCCGGACGACCAACGCGGCTCTGATAAGCGCTAAGCTGTGAGCGCCCCATGCGAAGACTGTTCGCTGCGCTTGCGCTCCTTCCCGCGGCCGGAGCCACGGGAGCCTACACTGCCGACGCCGCAGCGCTGAGCTTCGCTAGAGGGTTGAGCGAGGTCGCGTCAATCCTGAGGCCGTCCGCTGCACAGCCAGCACTGGTGTACGTGGAATCCGACGCTGATTTCGCGCCAGCGGACCCGAAGTCAGCGGCGGTCACGCACGTCGCGACAAAGGGAGGGGGTGCGCCTGCCCCAAAGACGGCAGCGCGCAAAGGCGTGCGCGTCAGCGCAGAGCGAGTGCTGCGCCTCGCCAATGCCGGCGCTCGCCCAAGCGGTGTCTTCGTTTCAGCGCGGGGAGACCGGCCTGCTGGCCTGGCCCTGGTCGGAGTGAGCGGCCTTGGCATTGGACTCATCGACGGTGACGTGCTGACCCATGCCGGCGGCAGACCCGCGACCAGCGCGGGAGCTGTGATCGGCATGGTCATCGGCGCGCGCGCCAAGCGCATTCCGGAACTCTCCGGCCGTTTCTGGCGCAAGGGAGAGAGCTGGAATCTACTCGTTGAGCAGCCCTACGTGAACTCGGCCCGACGCGCGGACGAGCTAGCCCTGGCTACGGTTTCCCGCGAGCCTTTGACAAGTACTGGAACAGGTCCGAGCCCGTCGACAGCACGAGCGTACTCTGCTCCCCCATAGCCTTTTCGTAGGTATCTAAGCTACGTGTGAAGGCATAGAACTCCGGATCCTTGCCGTAGGCATCCGCGTAGATCTTCGTGCTTTCCGCGTCGCCTTCGCCGCGCGCCTTCTGCGACGTCTCATAGGCTTTCGCGAGCAAGATCGTCTTTTCTTTGTCGGTGTCGGCGCGGATCTTCGCGGCTTCTTCTTCGCCCTCAGAGCGATACTGTTTTGCCACTCGATCGCGCTCGGCGCGCATTCGGGCAAACACGCTCTCCTGCACCTCCCGCGGGAGGTCGGCGCGCTTGATGCGCACGTCGACGATCTCGATACCGAACTCTTTGGTTTGGCTCCGGGTCGCGAGGGCCACCCGCTGCATCATTGGATCACGAGCATTGCCGATGATGTCGCCGAAGTTATGACTGGCAAGCTCACGACGTAGCTCGCTGTTGATGATGTCGTCGAGACGCGCCTTGGCGCCGCTCTCGTCGTGCACGGTCTTGAAATACATCAGCGGGTCCACGATGCGCCAACGGCTGACGGGGTCGGCCACCAGGCGCTTCTTGTCCAGGCTCAAGTATTCGGCCGGCGGCGTATCGCTGCCCATGATGCGCCGCTCCATGCTGTCCACGGTTTGCACGAAGGGCGTCTTGAAATAGAGGCCAGGCGTTTCGGCACTGCGCTTGTACTCACCGAACTGGGTGACGATCGCCAACTCGCCTTCGTCCACCACGAAGACGCTGGACCAACCGACGCTGATCAGCGCGAGAAGCAAGACAACGATTCCGGGTTTCATCTTCACTTCCCTCCTGCCACGACCGCGCCAGCGGCTTGGGGCCCCAGCTGCAAGATGGGCAGAGCGCCCTTGGCCAGCTCCTTGTCCACGACGACCTTCTTGTCGATCTTGCCCAAGATGCGCTCCATGGTTTCCAGATAGAGCCGCTCCCGGGTCACTCGCTCCGCTTTCGTGTACTCCGCCAAAACGGATTCGAATTTGCTCGCGTCACCGTTGGCGCGCAGCACCCGTTGCTCCTTGTAGCCTTCTGCTTCCCGCTCGATCTTGCGCGCCTCGCCGCGTGCGCGGGGGATCAGATCGGCTTTGTAGCCCATAGCTTGGTTGATCAGCTTCTCTTTCTCTTCGCGTGCGCGAACCACATCATGAAACGCTTCTTTGACTTCGTCAGGCGCGTCCACGGTCTGAAGCTTCACCTCCGTGACACTGATGCCACTTTGGTATTCGTCCATCAGCTTCTGAAGCCAGCTGCGGGTCTCGCTCTGCACCTTCTCGCGACCCGTGGTGATCACTTCATCGATACTGGTGCGCCCGACCATGCTGCGCAGCGCCACTTCGGCGGTCGCGCGCAGGGTGTCTTCGGGATCCCGGATGCGGAACAAGAACTTGCTGGGATCGGTCACTCGGTACTGAACGATCATTTGCGCCTCGACGATGTTTTCATCCCCCGTGAGCATCAGCGCCTCGTGCGGCACGCGCTGGTCACCTCGAAACCCCACTTCGATACGCCGGATCTTCTCGATGTTGACCACGTCTTTGCGCTGAACGAAGGGAAAGCGATAGTGCAGCCCCGGGCCGGTCTTGCCGGATTCCCGACCGAATGTCCGCACCACACCCTGCTCGCCGGGACCGACGCTGTAGATCCCAGTCGCGAGTAGAACCAGCACCACGACACCCGCGAGAATGGGTCCTATGTTTCGCATATTGCGCCGGAACGCATCGGAAACTTGATTCACCACTTCGCCCACGTCGGGGCGTCCACCGGAATCGTCGAATTGGCTACGCATTGCGGGAGTTCATGGCCCCGCGAGGACCAAATCGCAATGCGAATCGGACATGGACGCCCGGGATTTGGGCTTTTACTGGCGAACGCGCCAGTTTCCCGAGTAGGTCTTGCCGATCTCGTCGCATGTCGGGTCCGTCACGATCAGCTCGGGGCGCGCTTCGCGACAGTAGATGATCGTGTTCTGGCGGAAAGTACGACCGAAGTAGATGGCTTCATCGCGCTCAATGCCATGCACGAGCCATGCGGGCTCCCGCCACACGCCGTCGGGCTCTTCGTCGTAACCAACGCAGTGTTCCACGCGGTAGCAGCCCAAAATCAGCAAGTCGCGCATGACCTGGTGGCGACCTTCATTCACACGCCGCGGTAGCAGCATGGACCGCGGGTTGTAGGCCGTCAGCACCGCGAAGCTCTTCTGCAGCAGGTCCGGTAGACCCGCTACATCCTTGACGATTTCGCCGTCCATGGAGACACGAAGCAGACCCGTCTCCACTGGCAATTCGTAGACGGTCGCAAAGTAGGAACGGAGTTGGTTCTGATCCACGGCAGAAACGCTCTTAGCTCAATTGAGGGCGCGCGTTAAGTTCCGAGAGAATCGCCCCCCATCCGCCCTTGAGAGCTTTTCTGCCGGGGGTGCTCAGAGGTTCCGCGGCCGCAACCCGCACAACACAATCCTGTATGTGGCGTTCGGCGCAAACACAACGGATGCGACTAAACTAAGGTTGGAAACGATATCCCACGCCTCGCACGGTCAAGATGTGGCGCGGAGCCGTCGGATCCTCTTCCAGCTTGCTGCGCAACTGGAGCACGAAGTTATCGATGGTTCTGAGGGTTCCGTGGTGCCCAGGGCCCCATACCTTGCCCAAGATCTCATCACGGCTGAGCACCCGTCCCGTGGCTTCCACCAGACACAGCAGCAAGTCGAATTCCGTTGCGGTCAACTCCACAAGAGTGCCCTCACGGGAAACTTCGCGGGTGTCCATGTTGATGTGTAGTGGGCCCAAGGCGAGCTCTCTGTCCGGTTCTGGACGAGCAATGGCATCGCGGCGAAGCACGGCTTTCACCCGCGCGAGAAACTCCGCCAGGCTGAAGGGCTTGGTAATGTAGTCCTCGGCGCCGAGCTCCAGACCCATCACCTTGTCGATTTCCGCGCCGCGCGCACTGAGCATCACCACGGGTACGCGATTGCCCGCGCCGCGCAGGCGGCGCACAACTTCGAATCCGTTCACCTTCGGCAGCATCACGTCCAAGACCACGAGGGCGTAGGCATCCTTGGCCAGTGCGTCGAGCGCGGACTCGCCGTCGGCGGCGATCGCCACATCGTAACCTTCGGCCTCGAGGTTCATGCTGAGTCCGAGCGTGATGCTCTCGTCGTCCTCGACGAGAAGAATTTTCTTGCGGGCATCGGTCACGCTTCGGCCTCCCATTCCCATTCCGCAGGCAGCACCAGAGTGAATGTACTCCCTTCGCCGGGCGCGCTGTCTACCTCAACACGACCGCTGTGAGCGCGCATGACGTGTTTCACGATCGCGAGGCCCAAGCCCGAACCCTCGCGTTCTCGGGCCAATCGGTCGTCGACTCGATAGAACTTCTGGAAGATGTTCTGGTGTTCCCCAATGGGGATGCCCGCGCCATTGTCAGCCACGGAGAGGCGCACCTCATCGGATGTGCGCTGCAAACTCACCGTGATCTTCGGCGGATCTCCGCCGTATTTGTAGGCGTTCGTGAGCAGGTTGAATACGGCATCCACAAGCGCGGCTCGGTCCGCAAGAACCTCCACGCTTTCCTTGGGAAAGTCGCAGCGCACTTCAGCGGCCCGGCGCTCGCCAACGGGCGAGAATGCCGCGACCGCTTGGCGCACGGCCTGGCGCGCGTCTACAGGCTTGAGCACGAACTCCCGTCGTCCGCTTTCCATGCGACCCCAGTCCAGTAGGCGATCGATCAGCTCTTGCAGCCGAACGCTCTCCTTGGCGAGCCCCTCGATGCACTTCTCTTCGGCCACGGGGTCACCGCGACGGAGCGCGAGAGTCTCCGTAAAGAGACGAATGGATGTGAGCGGCGTGCGCAGCTCATGGGAAACTTTCGAGACGAAGTCACTTTGGAGCGCCGACAGATTCGCCTCACGGCGAACGAAGACCCACACCAAGATGACGCCAGTGGCAGCAGCGCCGCTGAGAGAGATAACCAAGATCCCCATCAGGATGTTGACCTGTGCTTCGCCGAGGAAGAGCAGAACCGCGCCCACGGTCAGCAGGGAGAAGCTGGGAACGACCACTAGCGCCACCAGCAGGATGACAATGCGCCGGTATCCCAGCATCGAAAGATCCCGGGGCTTCACGGCCCCTCGTCGGGGCTGGTTTGTCCACCTTCGAGGCTGAGTTCGAGGCGCATGAGGGCGCGCAGGAGCTCCGTTTGGCTCCACGCTTGTGCGGGGCAGCCGCGCAAGCGATGCGGCGCTTCCCCATCAGCAATTTGACCAAGATGCCCCAGCACCTGGCCGTCCGACAGCGCGGCGTCCAAAAGATCCCACAAGCGTGATTCGTCCACGGCATCCTCGCGCGCCGCGGTGCGCGCATAGGTTCCGAGCAAATGAGTCCAGGCGGTGCCTTGATGCAGCGCACCGGAGCGGGCGTCTGGACCGCCTTCGAAAACCGGCTGGTAGCGCTCGTCGCTGGGAGCCAGGGTCCGGAGCCCTCGGGGGGTCAACAGGAACTGCTCTACTCGCTCCAAGATCGCCAAGCTCTGCCATGACTCGAAGCACTCGGGCGCGACCGACAGGGCAATGAGCGCGTTGGGGCGAATCGTCGCGTCGGCCCATGCCGCCGCTGTATCGCCAACAGAACTGATGCAGTCGAAGGGGTAGTCGGTCTCGTTGCACCAAAACCGGTCTTGGAAACTGACGCGAGCGGCCCGACTCGAGTCGGCGGCCTCTCGAGCGACCTGATCGTGACCCAGTGTGCCAGAAAGCTCACTCAGGAACGCCGTGCCACGCACCCAAAGCGCCTGGTGTTCCACGGCGACTCCGGCACGAGCGGTCACGGGTTTGCCAGCGCTGTAGGCGTCCATCCAGGAAAGAGGGAAGCCATCCGCCGAGACTGTGGTCAAGAGCCCCTCTGGGGACGTCCACACCCAGGGGCCAGACGGCCGGCGCAGACGCAGGTACGCGCGCACAAGAGCAGGCAGCAGTACCTCTTGGACGAACACGTGCTCCGGCCCTTCACGTTCCACGAACGCCCGGGCCGCTTCGAACAACCAAAGCGTCGCATCCGGACTCGGATGTGTGCGGTCTGCGTGCTTGAGGTTCAGCGGGAGCAGCCCTGCGCGCTGTCTGCGACAGCAGGTAGCGAGCAGTTGCCAAGCAATGCTTGCGGAATGCTCGAATAGGCAGAACGCCGGCACGGCAAGCAAATGATCCCGCGTTGACGCACCGAGATCAGGGTAGCCGGCGACGAGGAAAGTCTCGTTCCTGGAGCCTGTTGCGACGTACTCTTGAGCGCCCACGCATGCGATCCGCACCAGGGGTGCGTACTCCGGCCCAGGGTCTGCCTTGGCCAGCGCATCGATCGTCTCCTGCATCAGCGCGGCGGGTTGGGCCCGTGGCATTTCCCCTAGCGCGGTGACGAGGAAGCAAGGTTTTCCCGGTTCCAGCCGCAATTCGAAGGTCCCAGGCGTCCATAGATCTTCTTCGAACGCGCGATCCTGAGCGCGGTCTTCCGTGTATTCGAAGCGACGCCACCAATCCGGGGAGCCCATGAAGATCCCGTCATGGGTGAAGTGCACTGGCGGCAGGTCCCGCACAGGCTGCACTTCTACGGCGCCGGTGCGTAGCGTCACGCGCTGGACCATGGCGCCGTGCTCGTGCATCAGCTCGCCCGTTGGCCTCATGGAAAGCAAAGGAGTGAGACTGAGCTGCACTGAGTTCTTGCCGAACCAATCGTAACGGACGACGAGCGCATTCTTGTGTCGCACCAGACAGAGCTGGCGTTGTAAGATGTGCTTGCCCAATCGATACGTCCAACGTGGGATGGGATCTTGGTCAAAGCGCAGCAGCGAGCGGTATCCCGGCGTCGGAGCCACGCCGGGGAATCTATGCGTTGAAAGGCGGTGCCGCTTGTTCCCTACCGTGAGGGTCGTCTCCGCGTGGCTCAGCACAACAACGCGTTTGTTCGGTGGGTCCAAACTGGCAACGAGCAGTCCGTGCTCCCGCCTGGTGTGCATCAATGCCAAGGTGCTCATGGAGTAGGCACCGGCGCCATTGGTATGCAGCCATTCGCGCTCGCAGCGCTCGAAGTCGCCGTCTGTCTCGACGGCGGCTCTTGAAAGCGCCGTGGCAGCCACGGGCTTCATACTTCCTCCAAAACCGCGTGCAACATGTCCTCGCGCGGCGGGTCTACCCCAAGCCACAGACCCAGGGCATGCGCCGCCTGTGCCGCAAGCATCTGCGCGCCACCTTCGGTTCGATGGCCGCGCCGCCCTGCTTCCCGTAAAAACCCAGTAACTTTGGGCACATAGACGACATCGAGGGCGAGAGCCTCGGGCGAGAGCAACTCCCAGGGCACCCAGCTGAGCAGGGCGGCGGCCGCGCCCGGGTCCACCATTTCCGCACTCGTCGCTTGGACCACTGCGCTGAGGGGGGCCCCGTCGAGCGCGGCGCGCACGTCCTCGGGCGGCACCACGCGGGCCGAGGGGAGGTCGAACGCCGCACGCTCCGGGGCAGCTCGGAAGCCGCGCGCCGTGACGATCACAGACTGCACGCCCACCTCGACGAGCGCACAGACAGCGGCCCTCGCCGCTCCGCCATTGCCGAGGACGAGCGCTGTGCCGGAGGAGAGCCCATGCGCGTGAAAGCGTTCGACCAACGCAAGCACGTCCGTGTTGTAGGCGACCGTCTTGTCGCGCTGACGCACCAGGACGTTCGCTGCCCCAACCCGCCGAGCGCTCGCGTGTAGGGAGTCGACGAACGAAAGCACAGTGCTCTTATGAGGGATGGTGACGTTTGCTCCGTGCAGTGTGCCATCCGCAAGCTGCCGCACCGCTTCCGAAAGGCTCTGCGCGTCAGGACACTCTAAAAGCTGATAGCGATGTGGCAGTCCGAGCGCAGCAAAAGCAGCGTTCATCAACCGCGGCGAGAGCGAGTGCGCGACGGGATAGCCTAGGAGCGCAAACGAGAGTGCAGTCACTCCTCCCCCTCGTGCTTGCGGACTGCGGTGACTTGGGCATCGAAGCTGCCGCGATGCACCCGCACTCGCAACGGCTGCCCAATCTGCAGCTCCGCTGCATCCCGCACGGCGCGCAGTTCTTGGTCAGTGGCAATGGCGTAGCCACGGCTGAGTATCGATAGCGGCGAAAGGCCTTGCAGGCGCGCCGCCTCGTGGGCCAAATCCGCGCGCAGTCCGCGCAGCAGTAGCTTGTTTTGATGCAGCAATCCCTCGCGAAGGGGCCCCAGCCGGCCGCGGCTGTCCGAAAGCAATACGCGGGGGTGCCGCGCGGCAAGGCGCGCCCGCAAGGCATCGATCTCTCGGCGCGACCGGCCCACGCGGCTTCGCAGCAAGTTTCCCAGGGAATGACCGAGTTCGTCCAAGCGCTGCTGCCGCTCGGCAATCAGGAAACGCGGGTCGGTGAGGCGCCGTTCTGTGCGTACGAGTCGTGCGCGGTGTTCCGCTGCCAGCGCCTGCGCTGCTCGAGCCAGTTGGCGCGTCGTCTTGGCGAGCATGGCCTTCTGCGCCAGTGCATCCGGGATCACTAACTCTGCCGCTTGGGAAGGAGTCGCCGCGCGCACGTCCGCAACTAGATCTGCGAGGGTCGTATCGATCTCATGGCCGACGGCGCTAACGACCGGCATGCGCATGCAAGCGAGGCGTCGCACCACCCGTTCGTCATTAAAGGCCATCAGGTCTTCGAAAGAACCGCCGCCGCGACCCACGATGGCAACGTCCACGAAGGGGTGGCGGTCGAGCAAGTCCAGGGCGTCGAGCAAGCTGCGCACCGCGCCCTCTCCCTGAACTTGTGCCGCTGCTAGAATGAGATGCCCGCTCCCGCGCCGGAACGCCACACTGCGAATGTCGTGGAAGGCTGCGCCCGCGGAGCTGGTCACCACACCAACGGCCCGCGGCTGGGCGGGTAGTGCGCGCTTGCGCTCGGGAGCAAAAAGACCCTCGGATTGTAGCTTTTCCTTCAGGCGCTCGAGAGCTTCGAGGAGCGCGCCGCGGCCTGCCGGACGCAGACGAGAGCCGACCCACTGCAAGCGTCCCCGAGGCGCCCACACCGTCGCTCGACCGGCAATTTGCACTCGCGCCCCATCGACGAGGTGTTTGCGCGCGCGAGTGGCATCCATCCGATACAGAACGCAGTCAATCACGGCGTCTTCGTTTTCGTCCTTGAGCACGAAGTATGCGTGCCCGCTGGCCGCGATTCGGAGCGAGCCGATCTCACCCTCGACCCACGTTTCAGTGGTGGCACGCTCGACAGCACGGCGCAGCCGCCGATCGAGTTCCGCTACGCCAATGACCTCTTCCGTGTTCATCCCCGCGCGGGCTTATAGCGCAGCTTTCGGCCTTGGCGCGCGGAGCCTTTGCCTCGGCCCCCGGCCAGGCTGGGTTTCGCTGCGTGTCGCTGAGCGTGGAAGCCCCCTTTCGGCGAAAAGCAAGCGGCAAGGGTTCGGTAAAAACAACCACTTGTCCCTGACAAAGGCGCTAGAACTGCCCATGGCCATGGGGACACAGGGTAAACGGCGATGAGTCAAAGCATTCCCTACATCGCTGCCTGCGTCCTGGTACCAGCACTATGGGGCGTGCTGATGTACTTCGTTTTCGGCTGGTGGCAACGGCGCCGCCAAGGCAAGGCGCTCGAAAACCGGCCGCCGCCCATCGACTACTCAATCTAGGCCATGTACCTCGACGTCGCGGGACAGCCCGTGAGCATTCTCGCTCTGGCCGGCCTTGGGATCGTGGTCGGATTGATCGCCGGCACGTTCGGCGTGGGTGGCGGCTTCGTATTGACTCCGCTACTGGCTACCGTGCTCGGGGTCCCCTTGCCAATCGCCGTGGGCAGTGGGCTGTGTCAGATGATCGGGACCGCTACGGTATCGGTGCTGCGACACCAGCGGTTGGGCCAGGGGGAATTGCGCTTCGATTGGCTCATGCTGCTGCCCAGCATCATCGGGACGGCTGCCGGTGCCAAAACCGTCGAAGCCCTAGCCAGCGCGGGTAGCGTGCAGGTCTTCGGCAAGACCATGCCACTCGTGGTGCTCGTCTTGTATGGCGCGTACGCCATCTTCCTTCTCGGAAGCGGGGGCGCGCTGGCCAAGCGCGCAAGCTCGAAAGTGGAGGAACTGAGCTATGTGCGGCGCGGCCCGCTGGCGCGGCTGGCGGTACCGCCATACGTCGACTTTCCGCGCGTCCCGCTGTCGCGCGTGTCCGCAATCGTCGTGGCGTACGTCGGACTCGGACTCGGTTTCCTCAGCGGGCTGCTCGGCGTGGGCGGCGGGATCGCCCTGATGCCCGCGCTCCTGTTCGGGTTTGGCTTCCCGCTGCGGCAGGCCGCGGGCACGGGTATCGTCGTCTTGTTGGTGACCAGTGCCTCCGGCACCGCCTTCCACGCCTACCAAGGCAATGTGCACCTAGGACTGTCCATGGTCTTGGCGGTGGGGGCTAGCCTGAGTGCGCAAGTGGGCGCTCTGCTGACCGCAAAACTTCCCCCTCGCTTCCTGCGCGCGGGCCTCAGTTGGCTGATCCTCGGGACGCTCGTCACCATCGCATACGATTTCGTCGCTCAGTTCTGGTAACTGCTTCTACCATGCTGCTCTCGAACATCGCCGACGTGATCGGCGGCACGCCGCTCATCTCGCTTCAGCGCCTCTCCGCAGAGGTGGGCGCAACGTTGTTGGCGAAGCTGGAGGGAGTGAACCCAGCGGGTAGCGTCAAAGACCGCGTCGCGCGCTCGATGGTCGAAGACGCAGAACGGCGGGGCGTGCTCGGACCGGGGGCGACCTTGGTCGAGGCGACGAGCGGCAATACCGGCATTGCCCTTGCGATGATGGCCGCGGCTCGAGGCTACCGCCTGATCTTGACCATGCCCGAGGCCATGAGTCGCGAGCGCGTGCAACTGCTGCGCGCCTATGGGGCCGAAGTTGTGCGTACGCCCGGCACGCTGATGCAACCCGCAGTGGAGCAAGCGCAACTCTTGGCGGCAAGCACGCCTGGTTCTTTCATGCTCGGACAGTTCGACAACCCGGCGAACCCGATGGCCCACGAACTCACCACGGCCGAAGAGATCCTCGCCGACACGGACGGCGCTTTCGACTACTTCGTGGCCGGCATCGGCACCGGCGGCACCATCACTGGCGTCGGACGCGTGCTGAAGCGTCGCTCGCCCGACACCATCGTGGTCGGCGTGGAGCCCGAGGGCGCGGCGGTGCTCAGCGGCTCAAAGGCCACGGGGCACCACCTACAAGGCATCGGTGCCGGCTTCATCCCCAAGGTCTTGGATCGGCGCGTGATCGATCAGATCCGGGTGGCGACGGAAAAAAATGCGCTCGCCGCTGCGCGGCGACTGGCTCGAACCGAGGGCATTCTTGCAGGGATCTCAAGCGGGGCTGCGCTGAGCGCAGCATTGGAAGTCGCCGCGAGCAGCAAAGGCCAGGGCAAACGCATCGTGGTGGTCTTGCCGGACGGCGGTGAGCGCTACGCCTCGACGGCTCTGTTCGAAGCCCTCGCGCTGTGAACGTCCCCAGTTTTGGGGTATGAGCCGGGCGCCATGTTCCAAAAGGTGCTGATCGCAAATCGGGGGGAAATAGCCGTACGCATTGCACGCACGCTGCGAGAAATGGGGATCGGCGTTGTCGCGGTCTACAGCGAGCCCGACAAGGACGCCTTGCATGTGCGCTTCGCCGACGAAGCCTACGAGATCGGACCCGCGGCTGCGTCCGAGAGCTATCTGCGCATCGATAAGCTCATGGACGTCGCCAAGCGCGCAGGCTGCGACGCTTTGCATCCCGGATACGGATTCTTGTCCGAGAATCCCGAGCTCCCCGATGCCTGCGAGAAGAACGGCATCACCTTCATAGGGCCTCCAGCCAGCGCGATGCGCGCCATGGGGCTCAAGACTGCAGCCCGGGAAAAGATGGCGGCGGCGGGCGTCCCCGTCGTGCCCGGCGGCGCGGCGGACAGCATCGAGGAAGCGAAGGCCACTGCCGCTCGCATCGGATACCCTGTCATGCTCAAGGCGACCGCGGGCGGCGGCGGCAAGGGGATGCGCCTGGTGCACGCTGAGTCCGAACTGGCAGCCGCGTTGGAGCGCGCCCGCAGCGAGGCGGGCAAGGCTTTCGGCGACGCCACGGTTTACATCGAAAAAGCCATCGTCAAGCCACGGCACGTCGAGATCCAGATCCTGGCGGACCAACACGGCGCGGGCGTGCACCTCTTCGAGCGCGACTGCAGCATCCAGCGACGCCACCAAAAGGTGGTGGAAGAGACTCCTTGTCCCGCCATTGACGACGAGACGGTGGCGAAGATGGGCGCGCTGGCAGTGAAAGGCGCCCTGGCCGTGGGGTATCATTCGGCGGGCACCTTCGAGTTCTTGATGGGCGCGGATCGCTCCTTCTACTTCCTGGAGATGAATACGCGGCTGCAGGTGGAGCACCCGATCACCGAGCTGATCACCGGGCTCGACCTGGTGCGCGAAATGGTGCGAATTGCGGCGGGAGAGCCCCTGGGATTCGAACAGGCCGACATGCAACGTCGCGGCGCTGCCATCGAATGCCGCATCTACGCCGAGGACCCCGCGACCGGCTTCTTGCCAAGCCCGGGGAAGATCCACACGTTGCGGACGCCGTCCGGCCCGGGTGTTCGGGACGACGGAGGCACCTACGCCGGAGCAACCATCAGCGCGAACTACGACCCCTTGATTTCCAAGCTGTGTGTGTGGGCACCAGATCGACAGCGCGCCGTAGAGCGAATGCGGCGCGCGCTGAGCGAATACGTGGTCGGTGGCATCAAGACCAATCTCGTGTTCCACGACCGACTGTTCCGGCACCCGGAGTTCGTCGCGGGCAGGTACGACACGGGCTTCATCGAT
>CBDUPW010000045.1:0-35371 GCA_965369205.1 uncultured Polyangiaceae bacterium
CAAGGCTTGGATCTCGATCGAGTACCCCCAGGACGTCCCACCCCGCGGAGAGCGCCGCGTCGAC
Organism: uncultured Polyangiaceae bacterium; assembly: GCA_965369205.1. Classification (GTDB taxonomy): domain Bacteria; phylum Myxococcota_A; class Polyangia; order Polyangiales; family Polyangiaceae; genus JACKEA01. Next base: position 65 of record CBDUPW010000045.1, read on the forward strand.
GACGACCTTGGCGTGGCCTCCAGAGCCCAGCACCAGGAGCCGATCAGCCAAGAGCGCACTCCGAGGCCATGCGCCAGAAACGGAGGACGTGTGCTTTCTCAAGCATTGCTGACGGCATCGTCGCGGGTGACACTCTCAGATACGCTCATCCAGAGAGGTGCCCGTCTCCTTGTGCTTGAGACCTGGAACGACCGTTGCCAGCTGCTCCACGAGTTGCTCCTTGGAGGGGACTGAGGTTTCCAGGGCATCCTTCGCCCAATCCAGGAATCGGTCGAGCTCGCCAGCGGAGGAGGCAATCCCTTCAACGGCACTCACCATGTCGAACTCCAAGGGCACGGCCTTCTCGCCGCGACCAATGAATACCTCCATTGCCTTTTCCCCACTTGTATCTGCCTGCGTGAGAACGACCGGATAGCGGCCACGGCTCAGATCCGTCGTCAGTGCCCGTCGTGCGTCGTCTTCTCGATTGTACCAGCTTGGCTCGTAGCCAAGTGCTTCGAGGGTGAGCTCCGCGATCTCGCGAAAAGTCGAGGTGTGCAGGCTAGGACTGAGGCACGGAACGAGAACGTGGCGGTGCGGGCAGATTCGTGCTGCCAGCAGGCAAAGCTGACCCGCCTCTTCTGCAGTTACGAAGTAGCGCCGAACCCCCTGGGGAGCTCCCAGCGGTTGTCCCTTCTCCACTCTCTGTAGAAATGCCCAAGGCAGACTGCCGTCGCTGTAGGCGACGTTCGCGAATCGCACACTGGAGACCTTCGGCAGGGGCGGAAGGGAATCGTAGCGCAGCGTTCCGGGTGGCGCGGCGGACGCGTGAGACCAGAGAACGGACTCCATCAAACGCTTGGTCGCACCCATCACGCTCGCCGGATACGCAGCCTTGTCCGTTGAGACGAAGAAGACCCCATGCTTGCCGTGACCGAGTCGACGAATCGCCGCCAGGAACCGATCTGCCCGCAGAACATTGACGTCGAGAAGTGCAAGGCAAGAAAAGAGGTCCCGTTCGGAGCGGACATGCTTGAGCGCGGCGAAGGTCATCACCACGTCGATGGGCGGTGAGGCCGCCAGGTAGTTGGCTGCAAGGCTGCTGCCGTAGTCCAAAGGTGCAAACTCCAGCTCCCCGGCGAAGGGATGAGCTCCCGAACGAATGGTTCGTGCCAACTCGGCCAGGTTGTTTTCGGACGTGTCCAGGATGACGACGCGACTCGGTTCGAAACGCAACAGCTGCAGGATGGTCGCGGCGCCGATGGTGCCGGCGCCGCCAACTACCAAGACGCTGCGGTCTTCAATGTCGAGCCGATCGCGACACGCGGCCAAATCGTCTTGGAACAGACTGTGCTCTCTCCTGCAAACACGTCGCGCGAGGGAGTCCGTACGCGTTGTGATCGTCAGCGCCATGGTCTACCCAATCGCAAGGCCGGAAACACGCTCGAGCACATAGGCCGGTGCTGCAAGACGACGGCGGCGGCGAAGGTATTCATGGTAGCGGGCTCGCACCAGGACCCCAGTCCTCCTGAGCGCGGGCGTAGTCGGACAGCTGGCCGATGTCGAGCCAATACTCCAACACCGGGAAGCTCACCACGCTCTCACCCCTCAGCAAGAGATCCTGGATGAGATCAGACATGTCGAGGCGCTGGTTGGCGGGCACCCGACCCAGCACGGCGGAATCGATCAAATACAGGCCCGCGTTCACCAAGAACGTTGCGGTCGGCTTTTCGCGAAAGGCACGCACCTGGGCTCCCTCGGATTCGACCACCCCGTACGGGACCTGCACCTCGTACTGCCTGACCCCCACGGTCAGCGATGCTTGATGCTCCTGATGGAATTCGAGCATCGAGCGGAAATCGACATTCGTGACGATGTCGCCGTTCATCACGAGCACGGGTCCTTGCGTCGTCGGCAACAGACCCAGGGCACCCGCGGTGCCCAACGGCTGCGTCTCGTCGACATACGAAATGTCGACACCCAGCTCTTTTCCATCCTGGAAATGCGCCTTGATAACTTCCCCAAGGTAGTGCGTCGTCAGATGAACACGCCGGATCCCTGCCTCCTTGAGGGAGCGAACTGTGTGCTCGAGCAGGGGTTTTTCTCCCAACGGCAACATGGGCTTGGGGACGTCCTGGGTGAGCCTCCCGAGCCGATGGCCAAACCCGCCTGCCATCACCACCGCATCAATCGGCAACTCCTCGATGGGAGCAAGATCGTCGCGGATGAAGAGATCGACGATGCGCCCGCTCGCGTCCGTCAACGGCAGGTGGCGTACCAGATTGCGAGCCATCACCGCCACAAGTTCCGATACCGGCAGCCCTTCGCTTGCAGAGACGGGATGGGCGTAGACGGTACCCGCCCGCCGAGACGCAATCGCGGAGACAGGCTCATCTAGGGCGTGACCCGCCAGGACTGCGCGCCGCAAGTCTCCGTCCGTCAACGTGTCGACCAGACGACCTTCGTCGTCCAATACCAACACGAATCCGATGCGACCTCTTCCGATCACGGCAGCAGTGTCACGCAGCGTGGCGTCGGGCGAGACCGAGTGGTCGGCTGGACTTCGCTTTCTTCTCATTCTCGTGCGCTTCCTGCGTCCACGAATTGCTTCTGGATCAACCTAGCGTCCAAGGGGATCTCGAGCAATACGCTCGCGATCTTCTCGGCCGCTTGTCCGTCACCGTAAGGGTTCTTCAAGCCAACGAGGGAGTCTCGAAACTCGGAGGATAGCGCACGAGCAACTGCGTCGGCCACGGCCTCGGGTTCCGCTTCCACGTCAATCACATTCCGCGCGCGTGCCCGCCCGTCTTGTCTGCTTCCGATGTTCACCACCGGCGTGCCAAGGGAGGGAGCCTCGAGGATTCCGCTGGATGAGTTGCCCACGAGCGCCGCCGCGTGGGCCAGTACCGTGGCGTACGCTCTCGCTCCAAACGACTCGATTGCTGCAGACTCTGGGTGTGATTCGAGAAACTCGGTGACCTGTCGTCGAATGCCCGAGGAACCCGAATCTGCATTCGGCATCGTGAAGACGACGGGCAAGCGCGCACTGCTAAGCCCATGCAGCAACGCTACGACTTGGCGGGAAGCGTCGCCTGGTTCGAGCGTCACGGGGTGAAACGTGGCCAACAGATAGGGCCGGCTCAGATCCAGGTCGAATTGCGTTTCGACAGCCTCGAGGGGCAAACGGGGTTCGTGCAGCAATGCGTCGAGAGCGGGAGCCCCGGAAACGGTCACGCGCCAATCCTCTTCCCCGAGCTGGAGCACCCGCTGCCGATGCTCCAGGGTGCTCACGAAGTGCAGATGACTTAGCTTCGTAATGGCATGGCGCAGAGAGTCATCAATGGCACCAGCGGTCCTCTCCCCACCGTGAATGTGGGCAACGGGAAGCAGCATTGGTAAGGCAGCTGCCGCGGCAGAGAACATCTCAAACCTGTCCCCCAGCACGACCAGAATGTGCGGGCGAACTCGGGCGAATGCCTGAGCGAAGGAGCAGACACCCAGCCCGACGCTCTTTGCGACGGCCTCGGGGGAGTCGCTAGCCAACAGCATTTCTACCGCTTCGACATCCGCAAGATTCTCGGTCTGGAGCTCGTGGATGGTGTTGCCATGAAATGAGGACGAGTGCGTTCCACCCGCGAATAGCCGTAGCTTCACCTGTGGGGCCTGGGCCAAGCGCTTCAACAAAGGTCGATAGATCCCGTAGTCCGAGCGTCCGACCGTCACGATCGCAACTTCTCTCAACACAAGTCCTCCAGGCTCAGCACGGTACCGGCGACGATATCGCGAGCCGCAATACGATTCTCCACGAAGCGCAGGGCGGACGCCGGCAGTCCCGTGCCCGGTCTGCGCATGCCCAAGTGCGCCAGTGTCAGGCGATCTCCGCGTGCGACGGACTGAATGGCAACTATGCTTCGACGCGCTGCGCGCGCCGTGTCTTTCTCCGCCGCGGCCGGCTGCTTGCGCCCGGTTCCCAGCGCTCGTTCCACGATCCGAATTCCGCGAACCAACGCCTCGAGTTCAGCGGGATCTGCAGACGCCGAATGATCGGGACCACTGGCCTGTCGGTCCAGCGTGAAGTGCTTTTCCACGACCGCCGCTCCGCGGGCCACTGCTGCGATCGCGACTTCGATCCCGAGCGTATGATCGGAATAGCCGACGGGTAGACCGAAGGCGACTGCCAGCGTGTCCATCGCCTTGAGATTCACGTCCTCGGGAGCGGCAGGATAGTTGCTAACGCAGTGCAGGAGGGTCACGTCGGTGGCGCCGTTTCCACGAAGGGTTTTGAGTGCCTCTTCCACTTCGCCAAGGGTCGCCATTCCCGTCGAAAGAATGATGGGCCGCGTCTTGCGTGCAATGTGCGCCAGGAGCGGCAGATTCGTCAGATCACCCGACCCGACTTTGAACAGGGGCACTCCGATCTTTTCCAGAAAGTCGGCCGAGTCCTGATCGAACGGCGTCGAGAGAAACTGCAAATCGAGGCTCTGGCAAAGGGTCCGAAGCCGCAACTGATCGGCTTGCGTCAAGGCCAACCTGGACAACATCTCGAACTGCGATTCGCCTTCCGGCGTGGAAGCCTGTTGATACGAAGCCTTGGGCGCGTGCTCGGTAGCCAATAGCTCAGGTTGGAACGTCTGGAACTTGACGGCATCCGCGCCTGTTTCTGCTGCAACGCGGATGAGTTCCTCCGCCTTCTCGACGTCGCCATCGTGGTTGACACCAGCTTCAGCGATGATGAAACAGCTCTTGCGGGGTGCGACGCCTACCATGTCGTCCAACCCCCATCGACGACGAGGTTGTGCCCCGTGACATAAGCCGACATGTCCGACGCCAGATACGCAACGGCCCCCATCAAATCCTGTTCCGTTGCCATGCGTCCAAGCGGCACGCGATCGCAGTATCGCTGCTGAAACTGTGCGGGTTGTCCTCGCAGCACTCCTCCCGGCGAGAGAGCGTTGACCCGGACTGCGGGAGCCAACCGCGTAGCGAGCGCACGGGTGAGTTGAACCAAGGCAGCTTTGGACGCGCCGTACGCCATCGGGTTTGCCATGGAAGTCCCCTGATAGAGCCGATCGTCTGGACCGACCAGGCCGTAGATCGACGAGATCAGAATGATGGAGCCACTTCCGCTGCGGCAGAGCGCGTCTCGCGCTTCTTGTGCCAAGACGAAGGCCGAGCGCACGTTCACGGCCATGGCGGCATCCCACGCTTCCGCGCTCTGGCTTTCGAAGTCGACGGCCCACCCGGGAGACTCGGTCGTCCCAACGAATGCGGCCGAATGGACGATCACGTCCAAACCACCCAGCTGTGAGATGGCATCCCGGACGGCGCTGCGTGTTTGCTCGGAACTCTGAAGATCACACGGGATCAAAACATGCTCGGAGGTGTCGGCTCTTTCGAGGGCATCTTGCCGATCGAGAACCGCAACCCGCGCCCCCAATTCCGTCAGGGTAGCGGCGGCAGCCGAGCCGATGTGACCCGCTCCGCCAGTGACGAGCGCAGCTCGGCCCTCCAACGACAGGAGCTCGATCATTCTCTTCACGGCGTTCCCTCGGTTCTATCAGCGATCACGTCCGGGCGAGCATCACCGTGGAGCCAGGGCAAGCGCATCAACCCCTCTCGCAACATCGCCTCCGCGAGTTCGAACTGTTCGATGGTATCGATGGACATAGCCCGCATTTCCGGCACCTCCAGCATGAGCATCTCGCCGGCAAGAACGTGCGTGGCACCACTGAGTAGGAACTGGCGGCGCAGCAGGTAGAGGGAGCCGTTGATTCGGTAGAAGGACGGGACGTCTTGGCGCCTTGTGTAGCCGCTGGCGGCATCGAAAGCGGACCGCAAGTAGCCCGCTTGTACGGTACACCCGACCCAAAACGGGTTGAAGTCCGGTCGCGAGCAACCAACGACGCCATCCGCCGACTCGTTCGACGCGAGCAACTCGACGGCCGCGTCGATTTCCGCGGGCAAGCGCCCGGGGGAAGTGGGGTCTAGCAGGAGCACGGCGTCGTAGTGCTGTGCCTCGAGCTTTTCGACCTCGGACAGCGCATCGGCAAGGACCGGAAGCAGAGGTGCGCTATTCGTAGCCAAGTGCGGTGGACGGAGAAAGGGGACCTCGCCACCGTACTCACGGGCGACCTCGGCGATTTCTCCCGAATCCGTCGAGACGACGACGCGCGCCAGGGATTTGGCAAGGGAGGCGCAACGGAGCGAGTGCACGAGAAGCGGGAGCCCGGCAAGGGGGCGGATGTTCTTGCCAGGAAGCCCCTTGGAACCGCCCCGCGCCGGCACGACAGCGAGAACACGAATCGTCATGGGATCTCGTCCAGCTTGCGCATCGCCTGGGATTGGCCCGTTTCGCTAGCTCGGCGGGCCGCGTCACAAATGGCCACGACTTGTTGCGCGTCTTCCAGCGACGCCAACGTCAACCAGTCCGACCCGCTCGGGCCGTGCAAGAACGCGCGCGCCTGGTTGGCCAGCACTGTGTTGCGATCGATGTCCGGGAGGGGGATGTAGCGGCCAGTAGCTTCGCCGATGCGGATCGCGACTTCGTTGGTCCCAAGGTCGCAGGACAGCTCCCCAAGTTCACCGAAGGCGTGCATCGTTCTGCGAGTTGCTCTCGTCATGTAATCCAGGCGAAAGGATATCGTCATGTCTCCGAGGAGCCAGGTCACGTCAGCGCTCTCTTCGGACTCGATCCCGAGCCGCCCGGAGGAAGACAAGGTGGCCGTCACCATGCGAGGCAATCCAAAGATCCAGAGCGCGTAATCCAGTTCGTGGCTTAGGTCGCGGAGCACTCCGCCTTCGGTCGCGCGAGCCGAATAGCCTTTTCGGTGATCGGCTTCCGGTCGCCAGTCCGGCAAATACGACTGACAAGCAATTCGCACATGGTGCACGGGCCCGATCTGCGGCAGGTATTCGCGAAACGTCCTGAGCGCCGGATGAAAGCGCAGGCAGTACCCGACGCACGCGTCGATGCCCAAGGCTTGAACTTCTCGTCTGAGCAAGTCGGATTCGCGCGCCTCGACGGACAAGGGCTTCTCCACAAGCAGCTTCAAGCCGACCCGGGCGGCGTTGACGGAATCCTCGACGTGCCTGGAGGTGTTCGTGGCGATGATGGCGGCTACGGCTCCGCGTTCGACGGCCTCCTCCAGAGAGGCAACGGTTGGGATATCCGTCAGCGGCGAGCCGAGGGACCGCTGTCCGCGTGCGGACAGTGCGATCGGTGAGGCGAACCCGCCGTCCTTCAAGACCTGGAGGTGGCGGCGACCAATCGAGCCCGTACCCCAGACCACGACCTTGGGGACGCTCGACGCGTCCGGTCTGGCTGGGGCAGTCATGACCGACGGACACCCTGGAAACGCCAGACGTGGGGGATGCGTGTCTTCGCGGCGGTGTCGGCTCTAGTTCTGAGCGTTTCCATGTTTCGCGCCTGTGATTGCTGTAGCGTGTTGATCACAGCGACCGTCTCAATCCTGCGTCATCTGTGTTCGCTGGCGCACATCCCGGGGATCAAGATGGTGCAGTAGGGTAGCCACTGTTGTGGTCCCTGTGGTCCTTCAGCACAAAACGTGCCATCTCAATCCCGCGCTGCTGTACCCCCACGGACACGGTCCGTCAAGCATGCGCCCGGGAAAGCTGACGCTCTATGTCGCCAGGGAACTCCACGCGTACCGCGATGACTTGGCCTGCGTTGTCGCACCTGACAAGGCAGACGCGTCAACGCCGCCACAGACGCCCCGATTGGCTACGGCGGCGGTGCAAAACCGGTCTTGAGGCTTGCGTCTTCGTGCAGCCACAGACGCTGGTCCGCAGCGACGGGACCCGGAAACGTGACGCTCTTGTTGCCGGGAAACACCACACGTAACTCGTCGACCTGCGTCGCACTGCCGAGCCCAAAGTGAAGCGTCTGCGAGTCTTGGCCACCCTTGCCGCTGCCGCCTTGGACTTGACGTAGGTAGGTTTTGCCGCCCGCTTTGACGAACACACGAGCGCCAATGCCACTGCGATTGTTCGTGACGTTGCCAATGACGCGCACTTGAACGAAGTGTTGCTTGGTTGCCGCTGCGCTGGTGTTTTCGAACAACTTCGTCGCGAACACGTCGACGTCGCCGTCGTTGTCGAAGTCCGACGCGGCCGCGCCCCAACCGTTCGTCGTGGTGATGCCCGTATGATACGTGTCCAGCTCGAAGCTGCCGTCACCCTTGCCCCAGTAGAAGTCCGTGGGCCGACCGTCGTAGACGGCGGTGATCACGAGATCCAAGTCGCCGTCGTTGTTGAAGTCCGCAAGCACGGGCACCGAGTGCGTCTCTTGATAGCGGAGTCCGGCCCCTTCGAAGGGAGTATCCCAGCTGCCAGCCTTGTCGCTGAAGCCACCCTTGCCGTCATTCATCAAGATCTGCGTCTTGTTAGAAAAGTGGAAGAAGCGCGGGTGGGCGAGGTTCGCGGAGATCAGATCGAGGTGCCCGTCGTGGTTCAGATCGCCCCAGGCCGCGCCGATGGTGTGGCCGTAGTACGCCGAGATCCCTTGGGGCGTGGCCTTGCCTGCAACGCCAACGCCGCTGGCCTTCTCGCTGAAGCTGAGCGCGCCGCCATTTGAGTAGTACTGGTTCGCTTGCAGTCGATAGTTGTTGATGAACAGATCGATATCGCCGTCGCCGTCTGCATCTGCGGGTGCGACGCCACGACTCGCACGGCGGATCGTGGAAAAACCGTTCTTGCCGGAGAGCTCTTCGAAGCTGCCGTCGCCTTTGTTGCGGAAGACTTGGTCGGAGTAGAAGGTCTCTTTGCTCCAGCAGATGAAGTTCGCCAGGTACAGATCCAAAAAGCCGTCAGAATCCAGGTCGACCCAAGCGGCGCCGGCAGTCGGCGCGTTCACGTTCTTGGCGTCGCCGCAATTTTCGTAGCTCTGCACGTCACTGATGCCTGCAGTCGCCGTGACATCCGAGAAGGTACCGTCGCAGTTCGAGCGTAGCAGCGCATCTGGGCTGCTGAACGCCTCAGCGAATAGGAACAGATCCAAGCAGCCGTCATTGTCGTAGTCGCCGAACACACCGCCCGTGGCCGTGGTGCCCGCGGCGGCGATCCCTGAACTCTGCGTCACATCGACGAAGCTGCCCTTGTCGTTTCGGAACAGCTTCCCCTGCACCAAGAGGTCATCGTAACCGTCACTGTCGAAGTCGCCCCAAGACACATGCTGACCCTCGGCAGCAGCCTTCTCCTGGAACAGGCGATCTTTGGCCTGCACGTTGTCGGTGTATTCCACGACCAGGCGCACCAAGAAGTCGCGTTGGAAGGGGAAGGAGACGCCGTTGTGGTAACCGGGCGCCCCGGGGATGTTCAGGGCCGAGTGGCAAGTTTCGAATTTGTCGCAATCCGCTGCGGCGGAAGTGCCATACGCAAAAGCGGGATCCGTTTTGCCCGCCGTGTGGTGCGCGACGTACACCAGTCCGGGCTTTTCGATCACAGCGGGCGTCGGCAGGGCGTAGGTCGTCCACTCTCCGGCTTGTAGATCCCCAGCGCAGCGCGAACCGAACCACAGCGGTTCTTTCTCCCAAAAATCAAAACCGTTGTAGCCAAAGTCTCGGTACAGCCCGGCACTGAGCTCGAACTCTGGCGCCGCGTCCGGGGGCACGTTGTCCCACATCACTTGAAAGCCGAGCACCTTGGCGGGGTGCTCCAGATCAAAGCGCACGGCTTCGTGCATAGGCGTCTCGGCCAGGGGATAGATCGTTCCGTCCACGGTGATGCTGGCGGTGCTTGCGCGTAGGTTGCCGTCGGGGGTGTCGTCGTCCCAGCTGATCACCGTTGCGCCCGCGGGCAGCTCCGCGCCGGCGCTGCCGCAGCTAAGCACGGTCACGTCTGGCGTCGCATCGACGGCAGCGTCGCTGCCCGCATCCACGCTGGGGCCAGGCCCCGCGCTCGAATCGTCCGACCCACAAGCCCCCGCCGCCAGCGCCCCACTGCCAATGATCCAAAAAGGCGCTACCCACCCCATCGAAAGCCGCATTGTTGCAGCATAGCGCACGCCCCAGCGCGACGCCGGTGTTTGACGGCGTCCGGCGGCAGAGGGTGCTCGACGTGGATCGGCCCCACGCGTCTACGCGGCGATCGTCGTCGACCTAAGACGGGCGGCTAGCTGCCCACGAACGACATGTGGATCGCTGCGGCCTGGCGCCAACGCGCACTACGCCGTGCGGCGCTTCTTCGGCAGGAACTTGCGGTCGAAGAAGCGGATGCGACGCACGAGCAGGTCGAGCAAGAAGACGATGATCGCCGCGAAGATGAAGCGGTTCCAGAGCTGCTCGTAGTAGACGATCTTTTCGTCGCCCGGATCGAAAACGTCTTTCGGCGCCGGGTCTACGCTGCCACCGCCAGCGAGCGCAGCGCGCTCCAAGCGTTCGATCTCGGGTTCGAAGCTGGCGTACTCCCGTGGGTACGGGTTGGAGACGTGACCGTAGGACACGCCGACGTTCTTGAGGCTGCCGTCTTTGGCAACCTTGGAGTGGTCGGCACGCAGCAAGAACGAACCGTAGTCGTTCAGTTCGAAGTTGGCTTCGTAGCGGCCGGGCGCGGTTTGGCGCATGGGCACTTCGCGGCGTTTGCCCCCCGGCTCGGGCCCGTTCACGTACAGCGTGGACTTGATGTCGTTGTCAAAGCGTTCGTCGAGGGTGAAGGCGTCGACGACGGCGCGCACCTTGCCGCCCACGACCTCGGTCTTCATGTCCAGCTCGCGGCGGTGCTTGGTGCGCATATGTTCCCGCACCAGTTGGCCCCAGAACTTCGAGTACCCGCTCCAGCGCAGCCAATCCACGGCCCACAGGTTCTTCACGTCGCTCGTCCAAGCCAAGGTATGACCGAGGCCGACCCGGGAATGCGCCAAGATCGGCTCGCCACGATCGCTCGCCAGGATCAACTTCGCGGGCGGCGCTTTCATCTGCGTCGCCACGTAGCCGTGCAACAGCGGCGAGCTCTGGATCGAAATGCCCTTGAGGAAGTCCGCGTTCTGCACCACCTGCACCGGGAACCACTCTTCGACAGCGGCTTGGCGCGCGATCAACTCAGTTTCCCGAGTGAAGATCTTTGGCAGGCTGTTGGGATCGGGCACCGCGTGATAGCGGCCGCCGCCCGTGTCGGCGATCATGCGCAGCAGTTCATGGTCGGCACCTTCGCCCAGACCCACGGTGGTGACGGTGATGCTCTCGGCGATCATCGCCTGGATCAAATCCTTGATGCCCTGGGTCGGCGCGCGACCGTCCGTCAGCAAGATGACGTGCTTCTTCCGCGCCTGCACCACGGAGATGTCTTGATACGCCATGTCCAGGCCGGGGAAGATCTCCGTGCCGCCGCCAGGTTGGATGCGCGCGATTTCGTTCTGAATGCGCGAGCGATAGCGCGCCGGTTGCATCTTCACGTAGCGCACGGGCGTGGAGTCGAAGGCGATCACTTCGATCAGGTCGTCGCCCTGCAAAGTGGACACCGTTGCCTTGCACGCAGCCTTGGCCATCTCGATGGGCAGACCGGTCATGGACCCTGAGCGATCGATAACCAGCGCCATGGCCACGCTGGGCATGTCTTTGCGGCGCTCCGCATCCATGCGCACGGGCAAGATGCGTTCGATGGTGGTGTGCGCCCAGCCACCTAGGCCGAAGCCGGATTCACCACCGGCGAACAAGAAGCCGCCGCCCAAATCCCGGACGTACTTTTCGATCAAGTCCTGGGCCGCGAGGCTCAGGCGCTCTTTGGGCACGTCGGAGACGATCACAAAGTCGAAACGCTCCAGCTCTTTGATGGAGCCGGGGAACGCGGTGGGCGCACGCACGTCCACGTCGAACTGCTGCGCAGAAAGCGCGCTGGTCAGATACGTGGCGCGATGGGGCTGTCCTTCCACGTAGAGCACCGTGGGACGCCCCGGCACGTCGACGGTGACGGAGTAGGCGTTGTTCTCCGGGAACTTGTCGTGGGCGATCTCGTCGAGCTTGAGGTTGTACGTCACCTCGCCGCCCACGCGCACGACGCTCTTGAACGTCACTTCGTTGTTGCCGGCTTTCAGCTCCAGATCCCGGACGCCATCGAGCCCGTTGAGGGTCTCTCCCTGATACAGCCGCGCCCGCGCCTTGGTCTTGCGGCTGGAGTACACATCCGCGGTGACATCGAAGGACTGACCAATGTCGACCTTCTGGGGCACGCGCAGCCCCTTGAGCGCCACTTCGCCTGGCGCTGGACGGCGGTACGGAACCGCGTACACCTTGACGCCAAAGCCCCGGGCGCGATTGGCCTCCGCCAAGATGTCCCCGGAGGTTTCGACGCCGTCCGTGACCAACACCGCGCGCTTCAAGTGGCCCGGGGGGAACACGCCGTACGCCAGCGAGAGCGCGGCCTGCAAGTCACTGCCCGCGCCGGGCTTTTCCACGCCCAGAGCTTTTTCCGCGCCCTGATGCCGCAGCTCGGCCACGCTCGGCACCTTGGGCTTGTTCGGGTCTTCGCCCAGGTCCACCAGACGCGGGCGCTTGGCGAAGGTGACCATGCGGATCACGTCGTCCTTGCCCTTGCCAGCAGCGGCCTGCTCTACGAGTAGCCGCGCTTCTTCCACGGACTCGTCTTCAACGGAGTCACTGACGTCCACCACGTAGATGGTGGCCACCTTCTTGGTCTCCGCTGTGGTCGCCAAGCGCGCCAACGAAAGACCGAGCAAGGCGATGAACGCCACTCGCAAGATCAGCGCGAGAATGCGCTGCTGCCAAGGCAGATCTGCCAAGGACTTGAGCAGCATCCAGAGCAGCAGCGGCGTGACCAACACCACACCGATGGTGCGGGGCTCGAGCAACTCGTAGGACTTGCCGCCGCGCTCCCACTTGAAGGCCTCGGCCGGCGCGTTGATCACATAGCGCATGTAGGCCCAAGTCAGCCCGGCGCCGACCAGCAGCACGAGCAGTGCCCACAGCACGCGTTTGACGCGGTCGCTCATACCGTCACCCGGCGGTGGTAGGTGAGCCACTCCACGACGCTGACGAGCAGTGCGGCGATGAGCAAGTACAGCCACAGCTCCCGACGCACACCCGGTTTGAATCCCTCGGGGCGCCCGAACGCAGTGCCGCCGACCTTGAGTTCTTTCACCGGTTCGATCTGGCTCTCTTCAGGGCTGATCAGGTTGGCGGCGAACATGCTCTTCACGGGCTCAGGTTCCATCTTCGCGGTCAGCTCGTAGAAGCCCGCTTGATCCCCCAAGTACACCGCGCGCCCCTCTTTGACTGGCACGGTGATGACCTTGCCGTCGGGGCGCTTGAGCTGCGCGCTCTCCGCGCCACTGGGCGCGGGAATATGCCACACGTCGCCGGTCATGAAGCTGGACAGGTAGCTGGTGTCCTCTTCGATGAAGTCGTTGATCACGTTGAGCAAGAACAGCGGCCACGCAACCCGCAACACGAAGTCGCTATTGCGCGGGTCGAAACCCAGCGCCACAAAGCGACGGCCGGCGCGGCGACCGGCCACCAAGATCGACCCCTTGGCGCTGGCGCCGACCACTCGATCGTCCTTTTCCGGTTGCAGCGTATTGCCGAACAGCACCTGCACATCGCCCATGCTCATCCAGCGCAGGATCGGGCTCTTCTTGTCCCAGGTATCGAAGCCGAACATCTCGATCTTCTTGCCGTGCGGCACCGGCCCGCCTTCCGCCGGAACATCCAAGTACAGCGTTCCGCCGCTGCCCGGCGCAACCTTCGGTGCCACTGCGTCAAAGATGGTGACATCGAAGCTGCCGGCCGGCGGATACTGACTGGGCGCCACGGTGGTCACATCCAAGTACTCGTCGAGCAAGAGCGCCGCCTCGAGATACGTATTGCCTGCGGTCACCACCAACACCCGGGCGCGCCGACGCTCCGGCATCAACGCAAACGCATGGTCGTCCGCCGGCAAGTCGTCGTGCTTGCCGTCGCCGAGGCTCAGCTTCGCCTCCAAGGTGCGGCTGGCGCCCGCGAGATCCTTGTAGAAGCGCGCCAAGCGTTCTTTTGGCCCAAGCGCAAGGCGCGTCACGTCGACGATGTCGCCGTCGCCCAGCAGCGACAGCTCCACGTTGATGGGCTCGTCGTTGGTGTTCTGGATCTCGATCATCACTTCGTAGCGCGACTTGTCGAGGGGGTAGCGACGCACGGAAAACGCCGTGATGGCGGCGTTCTTCTTGCCACTACCAATGGGCACGAAGCGCACGGACACGTTTTCGAGGGATAGCCCGCGGGTGGCGTCTTCCATGTCGCCCAGAGCGCCGTCACTGACCACCACGATCTCTGGCTTGGAAAGCCCGGTTATGCTGTCCAGCGCGAAGGAAAGCGCGCGGTGAAAGTCCGCACGGGTGTCCGTGGCCGCGACTAGGTCGAGGGCTGGTTTCAGCTCGGCAGTTTCGCCGGTCATGGTGGACAGCGGCGTGATGGCCGCGTCCATTTGCGCGATCAGCATGCGATCCGAGCCCGACAACCCTTCAACGAGCTTCTTCACTTCAAGCTTGGCAGCATCCAAACGAGTCGGCTCGACGTCCGTCGCTTTCATCGACGCGCTGCCGTCGATGATCACAACCACGTTGCGACCCTCGACCAGCGCGCCGGTCACCCGCGGATCGCCAAGCGCCGAGACCAACAGGGTCAAAAGCGCCAATTGGATCAGAAGCGACAGCAAGCGTTTGAGCCGCGACCACCAGGTCGTGGCTTCTTTGTCTCGCAGGATGCGTTCCCAAATGCGTGAAAACGGCACCGGCACTGGCCGGCGTCGCAGCTTCAGGATGTAAAATAAGACGGTCAGGCCGCCGGCTGCTCCCAGCACCGTCAGAAGCGTAGATAGAGGCAGGCCGGCGAAGATCATCAGCGCAGGAACCCTCCACGTCGGAACACGCTGAGCACCAACTCGTCGAAGGGCGTATTCACGTCCGCCTTGAAGTACGGGACTTGCCTGGTCGTGCAGAAGCGTTCGACATCCACCAGGTACTCGTTCCAGGCGCGTTCCATGCGCTCAAGCAGCTTCTGCGTGACGGTGACTTCGCGCTCTTCGCCGGTCTCGCAATCGTAAATGCGTACGTCCCCTTTGAGATCCGGACGGGCTTCGCCGGGGTCGATCAGGTGGATCACATAGGGTTCGAATTTGTTGTAGCGCAGCACGTTGATGCCGTGTTCGAAGCCGGCTGGGTCGTATAAGTCACTGATCAAGACGGCCAAGCCGCGGCGTTTGTGCTGTGCCACAAACGTCTTCAAGCTGTCCGAGAGATCCGTCACGCCGTTGGGCTCGATACCGCGCAGGAACTGGAAGACCTTGAAGATGCGCCCTTTGCCGCGAGTGGTCGGCATGCGCGCTACGATGGAATCCGTGGCACTGACGATGGTCACGCGGTCGAGATTCGCGAGCGCCACGTAGGCCAGCGCCGCGCACAAGCGTCGCGCTTGGTCGAATTTCTTGCCGTCGGCGAAGCCCATGGACGTGGAACAATCCACGATGAAGTAGACGCTGAGGTCTTCTTCTTCTTCGTACAGGCGAACCAGCAAGCGCCCGAAGCGCTGGTAGACGTTCCAGTCCACATAGCGGAAGTCGTCCCCCGCGACATAGTCGCGATGATCCGCGAACTCGATGCCGCTGCCCTTCTTCTTCGTGCGGCGCTCCGCGCGCTGGCGCCCGGCGAATACCCGCCGGGACACGATGGCCAAGGTCTCCAGCTTCTTCTGGAACTCTTCGTCGAAGAGATCCGCCTTGGCGATACGCTGGCGCCCGAGACGCCGGGAGACCGGCGCCGCAGCGCGTTTGAAAACGTCCAGAACGCCCATGGTTCAGCTGGAGCTCGGCGCGGTCGCCTTCGACGCGGAGCTCACGACTTGGCCTCGGCGAGCTCACCAAGGATTTCGTCAATGGTATCGTCGGTGCGTACGCCTTCGGCCTCGCCCTCGAAGTTGAGCAAGATACGGTGGCGCAACGCCGGCAGCGCGGAGGCTTTGACGTCTTCGGTGCTGGCCGCAAATCGCCCCTCGAAGAGCGCACGGATCTTGGATGCGAGCAGAATCGCCTGGACGCCGCGGGGCGACGCTCCGGTACGCACGTAACGCCGCACCTTGTCCGGCGCATCTTCGCCGTCTGGGTGCGTGGCGCGCAACACGCGCACCGCGTAGTCCTGCACATGGCGCGCGACCGGCACGGTGCGCACCAGCTTTTGCATCGCCAGGATTTCCTCCCGGGAGACCACCGGACTGACCTCGGCGTGGTGGTCCGTGGTGGTGCGGTCGATGATCTCGTGCAGCTCGTCGCGCCCCGGAAACGGCACGTGCAGCTTGAAAAAGAAGCGATCCAGCTGGGCTTCTGGCAACGGATACGTTCCTTCCATTTCCAGCGGGTTTTGCGTCGCAAGCACGAAGTACGGCTCTTCGATGGTGTGGGTCGTGCGCCCGACGGTCACGCGGTGCTCCTGCATGGCTTCGAGCAGCGCGCTTTGCGTCTTTGGCGTGGCGCGGTTGATCTCGTCCGCCAAGACTACGTTCGCAAATACCGGACCCTTGCGAAACATGAACAGGTGCTGGCCGCCTTCACCCTCTTCAATAACGGTCGTGCCGATAATGTCTGCGGGCATCAGGTCTGGCGTGAACTGAATCCGGGAAAACTCCAGCCCCACGGACTCGGCCAAGGTGCGCACGAGCATCGTCTTGCCCAAGCCGGGCACACCTTCCAGCAGCGCGTGGGAACCGGCCAACATGCAGGTCAACACGCCGTCGATCACATCGCGGTTACCCACGATGATGCGACCGATTTCTTCGCGCAGCGTGCCGATCTTCTTTTGGAATGCTTCAATTTCTGCTCGCGCGTCGTCGCTCATTTATGATTCGTTCGCTTTCGTAGTCAGCGCGCGAGGCAGATCACTCGCGCGGCCTTATCAGTTGGAAGTAGCGCTGCACGTAAAACCGATAGCCGGGCGGGATCTGATCTTTGTTCATGACCTGCTCCGCAACCGTCTTGTAGTCGGTGTACACCTGCTTGTACTGCCGACCCGTGAAGCCCCGCTCGGAAGCTCCGTAGATCACTTGGCTCGAAGCGCTGCCCTCGCCGGTATCCGCCGCGGCAGCCGTGACATCCTTGGTCCGACCCTTCAGATCACTGGCTTCGCCCTTGAGATTGCCGTCGTGGCCGGTGCCCCAGCTCTCCCCGCCTTTGCCTGCGCCCGCGCCGGGTTTGTCGCCTTGGCCCTGCCCCTGGCCTTGCCCTTGACCTTGACCTTGACCCTGGCCTTGACCGGGAATTGGGATCGACTTGCCCCCTTGCCCGGGGCCCATCACCAACATGTCGCCGCCCTGGCCTTGGCCTTGGCCCTGCCCTTTGCCTTGACCTTTTTGCCCCTGGCCTTTTTGCCCTTGACCCTTTTGACCTTTGCCACCGCGCGCGCGCTGCCCAAATTTCAGCAGGCGCTGCATGCGCTCTTTGCCGCCTTTGCCTTGCTGACGCAGCAACTCTTTCATCTCTTGAAGGCGCTTGCGCAGCTCTTCCTTCTCCTGATCCGTCATCTCTTCCTGCGCCATGCGGTTGAGATCTTGCGCGGCGTTTTCGATGTCCTGGGCGGACATGCCCATCTCTTTCATCAAGTCCGCGGCGGCCTGGGCCAACTCGCGATCCAAACGTGAAAGTTGGCGCTGCGCGCGCTGGGCTTGGCTCTTCTCGCGATCAAGCCGCTCCAGCTGACGATCCTTCTTGTTCAGCAGCTTCTGGTCGCGCTTGTTCAGCCCGCCGTCCTGCTCCTTCTTCTTGTTGAGCAGCTTCTTCTTCTCTTGTTCCAGCTTTTTGCGCTGCTCTTCGATGCGCTTCAGGCGTTCGCTGCTGTTCTGACTCGCCTTCTTCAGGGCTTCGCGGAGCTTGTCCAGCTGCGCCTTGGTGGGCGGGTTCTTCTTGTTTTTCAGCTTCTCCGCCAGCTCACGCATCGCCTTTTCAGCGTCGGCGAGGTTCTTTTCCTTGAGCTTTTCCGCGACGGGCTTGCTCAAGTCGCTCTTCTCGAGTTCTTTCGCGAGGGCATTCAGCCCTTCTTGCATCGCCTCTTTGTCGGCCTGCGCGCCCTTGAGCAGCTCGCGCTCCAGCTCTTCCAAGCGTTTGAACACTTCCGTGCGATCCAAACGCCGCGCCGCGATGTCTTCGATCAACTGATTGAAGCGCCGCACCGCCGCTTGCACTTCTGGATCTTGGCTTTTCTCTTCCAAGTCCTTGGCCATGTCCTTGAACAGGTCCAAGTCGTCCCCGGTCATGACCATGGGCTGGAACACGCGCTCCGGCGGCAGCTCACGAATGGTGCGGACCTCCAAGAGCGCGAGGCCCACCAGGCTGACGATCAGAAACGCAACTAGCGGCAACTCCCGCGGCACGTTGAAGGGCGCCGCGCGACGTGGGGTGAGGGCTTGCGCCTTTTCCGTCGCGTCGGCAATGGCCGCTTCCATCAACGGAGTGCGCTTGCTCTTATCCAGCGCCGAGAAGGACAGCGCGCTCGTCAATCGATCCGCCAACGCATGGTGGCGATCCAGCGCCAGGGCACCCAGGTGCTTCGGCCGTTTCGCGAAGTACGACAGCAACATGCCGACCACGGGCACGATGAGCAGCCCAGCTGCGATGTAGAGCAGTAGCTGCTCGCGCTCCAGAGAAGGACGCGCGGCCTTGATGTACGTCAGCGCGCCCACCGCGTAGACCAGCGGCACGGGCAAAAGCCCCACGAACCAGCGCAGCGCGCGATTCAAGCGCAGGCGGATCTCCGCATGCTTCGCCGCACGGGCAATACGCCGGATGTTCTGGGTCAGATTGGGTTCGCTCACGTGGGCTCGACGACGGCTATTGCTCTCTGCTTGACGGTTGTAACGCTGGAAAGTTCCGTTTGCTTTCGGTTCCGACGAAAGTCCGTCGCCTTCATTGGGTCAGTCTAGCGCGCCCGCGGCCATTTTGGCAGCTGTGCTGCACAGCAGCACTCGACGCTTTGTTGTTTAATTCTAGACAGTTAGATTCGCCACGGGGCGCCGCCGAGGCATTGAGAAGACCGAACTCAAGTCGGAGGAAGACTGAACGGGCGATCTGCGTGGCATTCCTGCGATGTCGCGATCTTCCGGCTACTTGCCGCAATCTGGAAACTGCGCAGCGCCACTGACTTCGCCGGCTTCCACGTGGGCGATGCCGGTGTCGGTCAGCACGTTGCCGTACACGTCGGTGACGCGCAGCGTGTACGGACCCGGGCCCATGCCTGCGGCTTCCACGAAGTAGTTGTACTCCTCGCGCTGCACTTCCACGAAGCCGCTGGGGCCTTCGTATTCGAGCTTCGCGATGCCGTGTTTGTGGTTGCGCAGTTGCAGCGCCGTCCACCACTGGTTCGAGCCTTCTTTGAAGCGATACACGATCGGGCCGCTCACGCTGCAGGGCACATACTGCCAGGAGATCGGCACGCGCCCCTTGGAAATCTCCGCGATCTTCTCAAAGGCTTGAGGGCTGAGGTCAATGTCGCCGGCCGGACATTCCGGACAGCGGTCGACGATGCGGACCGTCACCTCCCCGCTTGGACCGGTGATGCGTGCACACGTGCCACAGGCACCAGAGTTCTGGTAGTCGGTGTGATTCATCGCCCCGACCATCAAATCTTGGGGTGTGGCTGGAAAACTGCAGTTCCCCGAGCCGTCAGCGAAGGTGTAGTAGGTGGCTTCGCCGCTGTGCGTCGGCTCACCGCCGCACGCGCTGGTCGCGCCATTGCCGCCCGTGCCAGTAGCGCCGCTTCCACCGCTGGCGGTCGCGCCGGCTCCGCCACTTGCCGTTGCGCCACTGCCACCGCTCGCAGCGCCAGTTCCGCCGCCGCCAGAACCGCTTCCCGAGGCGCCGCCCGCACCCCCGGTGGCCGAATTGCCGTCATCGCCGCTGCAGGCAGGCAGCAGCACCACCGAAAAGCAGACCAGCGCGGACCTTCTACCGAGCTTTCGCAGTGCGCGGCTGCCGGCGCCAGCGTTTCGACGGGATCGACGTAGTGAGGACAAAGGCGGCATGCTTCACAAACTGTGTCACGAGATGCCTGGCACGTCACTCCGGAGTGGGCGCCCAAATCCGACGCGGAAGGAAGGCGTCGGATAGGCTTGACCGCGCACTGGCCGCTGGTCTCGAATGGGTGCGAACCTGAGAGCGGAGAGCTGAAGCCATGTCCAAGACCGTAAAGACCGTCGTTCTCGTCGCGGACGATGAACCCAGCACCCGTGCCCTCGTCGCCGGGCACCTGCGCTCGAAGGGCTACCAAGTCTACGAAGCTTCCGACGGCGACGAAGCGTGGACGCTTGCCCACGAGCACCTGCCACACGTGGTCGTGCTCGACGTGATGATGCCGGGCATGACGGGTTGGGAAGTGTGTCGAAAGATCCGCGAAGCGGTATCGCTGGCACATACGGGCGTCGTGATGCTCACGGGTATCGGCGAGAACTTGAACGAGATGACTTCGCCGCTGTACGGTGCAGATGCGTACTTGGACAAGCCCTTCGAGTTTTCAAAACTCGATCGCAAGATCCAGGAAACGCTGGCGCGGCGCCGCCCGCGTTCGAGCGCTGACTTCGTGGCAGGGATTGCAGGCGCTGGGAAGACCCCGCACGTGATGCCGCCAAAGCCCGCGGCAAAGCCGGCTGCAAAGAAGGCCGTCGCAAAGCCGGCTGCAAAGAAGGCCGTCGCAAAGCCGGCTGCAAAGAAGGCCGCCGCAAAACCGTCTGCAAAGAAGACCACCGCCAAGAAGACCGCGGCAAAGCGGAAGGCCGTCAAAAAGGCCGTCGGCAAAAAAACAAAGAAGAAGACGGCAAAACGCAGCGCAAAGAAGTCCCCTAAGGCCGCGAAGAAGACCGCTAAGCGCGGCGCCAAGGCCGCGAAGAAAGCCGCCAAACGCAGTGCGACCAAAGGCGCCAAGGCTGGCGTGAGGAAGACCGCCAAGCGTGGCGCGGCCAAGCGCGGCGCAGTGAAGAAGGCCGCGAAGAAGACCGCGAAGCGCGGCGCGGCGAAGAAGACCGCCAAACGCGGTGCGGCGAAGCGGCGCGCTAAAAAGGCGTGAGGGACGAAGCAGCAGGTACGACGCTTTCGCCCTTTAGCAACACCTGACACGAGCCCAAGCGACGGGCGCCCTCGGAGCGAAGCAACTGCATCAGGGAGCAGCCCCAAGGGCGTGCTCGCTGCAAAACTGGCGTATGTCTTCCAATAGGTGTGTGCGCTTGGCAGGTGGTAACGAGCGCAACAAGCGCGTGCCATAACCGCGGCGGTGCACGCGCTCGTCGAGGAGCGCGACGATGCCACGGTCGTCTTTGGTGCGGATCAGGCGCCCGAAACCCTGCTTCAAAGTGATCGCCGCTTGGGGCACCACCAAGTCCATGAACGGGTTTCCGCCCTCTTCCTCCAAAGCCCGCGAACGTGCGCCCAGCACGGGATCTGTGGGCACCGAGAACGGGACCTTCTCCAAAATCACAAGGCGAAGCGCACGCCCCGGCACATCCACGCCCTCCCAGAAGGAAAGCGTCGCCACGAGCACCGCGCGTCCGGACCCGCGAAACGCCTGCAACAGTGCGTTCTTCGGCGCATCGCCCTGGAGCAACACGTCGCGATCCGGCAGAGCGCGGCGCAACAATGCACTCAGCTGCCGCATGGCCCGTAGCGAGGTCGTGAGCACGAACGCTCCTCCGTCCGTGAGGCGCACCAACTCGGAAATCCGCTCTGCCGCGCGCTGGGTGAACACAGGGTCCCGGGGCGAAGGAAGGTCTTTCGGTGTGTAGAGCAGCGCTTGGTTTTCCAGATCGAAAGGCGTCGGCACCACGAGCTCCGTGACGGCGAGTTCCGGGCTCAGACCGAGCCGGCGGCGCACGTAGCGAAACGCGCCGTCCTTCTCGGCGCTATCGGTGGCCAGGGTGGCGCTCGTCAGCACCGCAGCCGGCACGGTTTCGAATATGCGATCGCGTAGCGTATGCGAAAGATCGACGGGGCGGCTGCTCAGCGTCAGGGTGCGCGCGGAGCGCTCTAAGAACGAGACGTAGCCGCTTGCGCCCTCGGCGATTTCCGAAAGCGCGTTGCGCGATTCGGTGGCCCGGGCCGACAGTTGTTCGAGGGCTTCCAACGCGCCGCTGGCAGTCGTGCCTGTTTGCTCCATACCGCTCGCCGCGCGGGCGCAAGTTTCACTCCATTGCTCGAGAGCGGTGTCCAGCGCGTGCCATGCATCCGCGACGGCACCGGACCACAAGTCGCGCTCGACGACGACACGGGTGTCCGGGGACGCTTCAGTGGCGCGGGTCATCGCCTGCCAAAAGTCCTCCGAGCGTACGCGCAGAACGCGCACCGGACTCTCGGCGTCCACGCGCACGCCCAACGCGCGCGCAAGTTCGAGAGCACGTGCGCCCTCACGCAGCATGGCTTCGATCCGCCCGCTGCTCACGCTACGACCGAAGAAGTCCGTGGCAATGCTCTCGAGTTGGTGCGCTTCATCGAAGATGACGCAGTCATAGTTGGGCAGCACGCGTCCGGGGTGTGCGCCGCGCAGGGCCAGATCCGCGAAGAAAAGGTGGTGATTCACGATCAGGAGCCGGGCTTGCTCTGCTTCGCGCTTCATCTTCGTGACGAAACAATCCGCGTGGTGCGCGCAGCGACTTCCCACCCGGGTATCGCTGGAAGAGGTCACCTCACGCCAGATACTGTCGTTTTCCGAAAGCGCATGCAGCTCCGAGATGTCGCCTTGCAGTGTGGTGCGCCGCCAGTGTTCGATCTCGCCGATCACGTTCAGGGAGCGCTTTTCCCCAACGCTCGCGGTGATGCGCGCCGCCTCGAAGCGCCGCAGGCAGAGATAGTTCGAGAGCCCCTTCACGACCCGCGCGTGGATCGAGAGGCCGAGCAGTTCGCCGATCATCGGCAAGTCACGGGTCGCGATCTGTTCTTGCAGCGCGCGCGTTGCCGTTGACACAACGACTTTGCGCCCGGACAAGATCGCGGGCACGAGATAGGCCAGCGTCTTGCCGGTGCCAGTGCCCGCTTCGCACAGCAAGATCCCGTCGTTGCGCAAAGTCTCCTCGACCGCAGCGGCCATCGTCAGCTGCCCGGGCCGGGATTCGTAGCCGGGGAATGTAGCGCTCAACGGACCGTCGGCCGCGAGCAGGCGCTGCGCG
This sequence comes from uncultured Polyangiaceae bacterium, assembly GCA_965369205.1. Classification (GTDB taxonomy): domain Bacteria; phylum Myxococcota_A; class Polyangia; order Polyangiales; family Polyangiaceae; genus JACKEA01. Next base: position 23,176 of record CBDUPW010000045.1, read on the forward strand.
GTTGGCGGCGGCTCAGTCACCGGGCGGTTCGTGCCGCGGCGGGAACGTACCGGTCAGTGGCGTCCCATCCTCGCGGAGGAATTGGATGCCAGCGATTTGGCCGTCCGCCTCTTGTTGCATCCAAACGACGCGACCACGATGCCGCGGCTCTTCGTCTTCGCCAATGTAGACGGCGAAATCGTCGCCGACGGTGACGGGGTCTTCGATCACGATGCGCACACCACCCCGGCTCAGATTGAGGGTCCATCCGATCAGCTCTTCGCCGCTCGCACTCTTCAGCAGGACGCGCTCAGACGCTTCGCGACGGGCACCGCCGACTTGGCGTCGCGTGTCGTGGAGGCCATCTCCCGGTGGCTTGGAGGACTTGTCTGGGCCGCTCACGGTCGAAGCGAAGATAGCAGCCAGCGCTGGTAGGGCGCAGCGTTTTCGAGATAGTTGGGATATTCGGCCTCGGATACGACGGCTCTGCTTGACGCACCTTGCTGGCTCTGCGAATTTTGGCCTGTCATGTGGGCCGGCGTGGGTCTGCGCGACTCAAGTATTGTCCGTCCAGCCGTCCTTCAAACGGCGGCTTCCGCTGCCTGAAATCCCCATGCCCGACCCGACCGTCACCGATCTGAAGAAACGGCTACTCGATGCGGGGTTCGAGGTGTATCGAACCTTGGGCAACCAAGTGGTTCTGGCGGACCGCGTGCGCGATAACCTGATCATGGACAGCGGCGTCCGCGTGGAGGGCGACGCGGACAGTTATGTCGTCAGCATCGTTTTCCGCGCCCAAGCCGCGGATTTTCCTGGGGAAACCGAGGACGAGCTGTGGGCGCGGGCGCGCAGCGCCGTCGGCCCTGCCGAGCAACTGGGCTTTGCGGAAACTTCCACCGCGGCGCACCCGATCCTGGATCCCGGCGACCGAACGCGGGTGCTGGATACCTGGTACGAGGTCGTGCTTTCCGGCCCGGTACCGGACGCGGACTTGGTCGACTTGCTCAACTCCGCGGTTTCCATGGCGAAAACCGCCGACCGCTGACTCCCGAGCCGCGGCGCGGGCCGATCCGTGGACCGTGCGAACCCTGCATGGTATTGCCCGCCCCCCATGCTGAGCCTATTTCGGCGCGGTGGCGCCGGCCAAGTCATCGTTGGCGCTGTCGTATTTGCCATCATCGTCGTCTTCGTTTTGGAGTTCCGTGCCGGCCGCGGAGACACCGCAGCCCTTGGGCGCGCATGCGCGGTCGAGGTCTACGACCGCTGTGTCGACCGCAAGGAGTTCGTCGCTGCGACTCGCATGGTGATCCCGCGCGGCATGCAGGAAAAGCGCATTCGCGCCATGGGCTTGAATCGACAAGTCATGGAAGGGCTGATTGAGCGAGAGCTGTTGCTCGCCGAGGCGGAGCGGTTGGGGCTGACCATCAGCGAACAGGAAATCGACGACGAGCTCGCTTCTGGGCGCGCCTACGTTTCGCTGCCGGCTGCGCAGGCCGGTTTCCTGTCCTACAATTTGGGGATCTCGCCCGACGGCATGCGCGCGCTTCCGGTCAAGAGCGTGAAGACCGGCGAGTTCGACTACAAGATCTACGAGCGCATCGTTCGCAACACGACCAACCGTTCTCCCAAAGAATTCAAGGAGATGCAGAGGCGCGAGCTCACCGCTCAGCGCATGCGCGCCTTGGTGCAGACGCGGGTGCGGGTGTCCGTCGAAGAAGCGTATTCCTCTTGGGAGCTGGAGCGGTCCAAAGCAGTGGCCCGCATCGCACACCTAGATAAGGCGTGGTTCCAGCGCTACGCCGTGGACACGAGTGACGCAGCGCTCGACGCCTGGACGAAGGAAAACGCGGCCCAGGTCGACGAAGCCTGGAAAACCGAGAAGGACCGCACCCAAGCCGGATGCGCCTGGGTGGGCGAAATCTTCGTCGCAGCCGAGGCTGAAGCCAGTGACACCGTCAAGGTGGAGCGGCGACAGAAGATCGATGCGGCGGTGGAGAAGCTGAAGAACAAGGAGAGCTTCGAGCTAGTCGCGCGTCAAACTAGCGAAGCCGCCAGCGCGCCTTGGGGTGGGGAGCACGGCTGCATGACCCAAGCCTACGGGGTCGGCGCGAAGGAATTGCTCGACGCCGTGGCGAGCCTGAAGGTCGGCGAACTGAGCCCCGTTATTGAAACTCCCAGGGGTTTTCACGTGGTCAAGATGCTGGGCAAGCTGGCCGAGCCAGACGTCGAGAAGCGTGGCAAGCGCCTGATTGCGCGCCGCTTGGCCACGCCGCTCAAGGCCGACGAAGCCATCAACAAGACCGCAAACAGCATCCTGGAGCGTGCCAAGCAGGGTGAAAAGCTCGACGACGTCGTGAAGGCCCTTGGCGAAGAGCTAGCGGCTGCCGCCGCGTCGAAGCTACCGGCTCTCAAGGCAAAGGCAGACGGGATCCTGCCGGGGATCAGCGCTGACGATCGACCGCGCGTTGAAATCAGCCCGCCCTTCAATCGACTGACAGGACCCCAGATCGATGCCGACCCGACAGAGGCAGTCGGGGACAAGGTATTCGGTATCGAGAAGGTGGACGACCTACTGGGGAAACCGGTCACCACGAAGAACGGCCTGGCGGTCCTGCAGCTCAAAGAGAAGACCCTGGCGAAGCGCGGGGACTTTGACAAGGACAAGCACGAAATCTTGTACAGCCTGCAGCAGGAGAAGGCCCGGGACGCCGTAGCGCGCTATGTGGCGGATCTGCGCAAAGCTGCCAAAGACAAGATCAAGACCGACGACACACTGCTTGAGAAGAAGAAGCAAGACGAAGTCGAGGGCGAAAGCGAAGGCTGAAGCCCGACTGTATGACGACACCGGAGCTTAGTTGCGAACAGACCACGCTGGACAACGGTCTCCAGCTGTTGGTCGTGCCGATGCCGCAGATCCACAGCGTGGTGATTGAGGCGCAGCTGCGCGCAGGACCGCGTTACGAAACGGCGAACGAATGCGGGCTGAGCCACTTCCTAGAGCACATGCTCTACCGTGGCACCGCACGCCATCCATCGGCACACCAGCAAGCGCTCGCCTTCGAAAGCCGCGGAGGCACCCTCGGCGCAGCGACCTATGTGGACCACGGCACGCTGGGCATTGCGATCCCGCCGGAGTGCTTCGAGCCCGTGTTGGAGCTATTCGGTGAGGTATTCGGTGCGCCGATCTTTGACAGCCTGGAGATCGAAAAGAAGATCGTGCGGGAAGAGATCCTGGAGGGACTGGACGACACGGGCAACGAGATCGACCCGGACACGTTGATCCGCCGGCTGGCCTACGGTGACAATTCACTCGGACGTCCGATTACCGGAAGCATCGCGCGCGTCGAAGCCATGACCCGCGAGGAACTCGATGCGCACCACCGCAAGCTGTACGTGGGGGAAAACACCGTCGTCACCGTGGCGGGCCGCGTCGATCCTGACCAAGTGCTTCGCTTGGCACGCGAACACTTCCGCTCCTTGCCCCGGGGCGCGACTCTGAAGCCAGAGCAGGCTCCGCAGATCGCCGACGGCGCCCGTTTCCAGTACGTGCGCCACGCGTCGAGTCAGACCCAGCTGCAAGTTGCGTTTCACGCGCCCGGAGAAAGCAGCGCTCTGGAGCCGGCGACGGACATGCTGCTGCGTATCCTGGACGATGGCATGTCCACGCGGCTGTACCACCAAATCTGCGATGAGCGCGGCCTCTGCTATGACGTTTCTGCCGCCTACGAGGCGTATTCGGATTGCGGACTCTTCGACATTTCCGCGGAAAGCGATCACGAGCGCGCACCCGAGGTGCTGTCGGAAGTGTTGCGTCTGCTCTTCGACCTGGCGGAACACGGTCCGACCGAAGCGGAGTTGGACAAAGCAAAGACTCGCTATCGGTTCCAACTCGCGGAGCTCGTCGATCACCCGGAAGAGGCCGCAGAGTTTTTTGGCTTCGGCTGCTTGACGGGCGTGGCGCGCACGCCGGGTGCACGCTGGGAACGGCTGTCGTCGTTGACACGAGCAGAAGTGCGGGACGCCGCTTCACAGTTGTTCAGACCCGCCACGCTCCACGTGGTCGGCGTGGGCGGCGCCAAGAAACGCCAACAAGACGCGCTGCAGTCTCTCACCCTGGGTTGAGGCACGCGGCGACCGCGGCCTAGCGGGGACGCAGTATCCGTTCGTCGATGCCCTGTTCCTGCACCGAAGGAAGGATGGCATCGGCGGCCAGGGCCAAGCGCCCGGCGATGACAGCCTCTGCGCCTGCGCCCCGAGCACGCGTCTCGAAGATGGCAGTGTAACACTTACCGATGGCAGCGCCGAAGGCGAGCGCCCAGCCTACGATGGGTTCGCCGGGCGCAGCGCGCTGCACGAGGACCGTCAGACGCACCGCATGCTCGGCAGGACTCGAAAGAGTGCGTTCGTCCACCACGTGTTCCGAGGGAAGCGCCGGCAAGTCGTGGCGCCAGAGCCGCGCTTGAGCCTGGCATTGCTCCGGGCGCACACGCCGCTCAGCGCGCCATGTGCGCAAAGCGAGCTTCGTCTGTGTGTCCGCATGGCTGAGCGTGAACCAGCGGCCGGTGTCTTCCGCGCGCCATTCATTCGGTGCTGGCACACGCACAGAGAGCCCAGCGCGAGGCCCAAACACAACTTCGAATTCGCCCGCGGGCAGCTCCGGCTGGGCTGGCGACTCAGTCGGCGCCACGGGCGGCGGCGCGCTGCTCACTTGCGTCGGCGTCGATCCCGCCGGGCCACAAGCGCAGAGCAGCGACAACGCTGCCGCGGCAAAGCTGCCGCGTGGCATACGTGGCACGCGTGCTGAGCAGCCGGGATTCAGACGGGCGTGTGCCACTCGGGATGCGACTCGTCGGTGCCTTTGACGATGTCGAAATAGCGCGCCTGCAAGCTCTTGGTCATCTCCCCGCGGACGCCTGCGCCGATCACGCGATGGTCCACTTCGATCACGGGGGTGACCTCCGCTGCGGTGCCCGTGAAAAAGACTTCGTCCGCCAAGTAGAGTTCGTCGCGGGTCACGTACTCTTCGCGCACGGTGATGCCTGCCTCCCGCGCAAGGGTCATCAGCGTTTCCCGGGTGATGCCGGCAAGAATGCTGGCCGACAACGGCGGCGTCGTAATGGTGCCGTTCTTGACGATGAAGATGTTTTCTCCTGAGCCTTCGCTCACGTAGCCGTTTACATCGGTGAGGATTGCCTCATCGAACCCGTCCAGCTTGGCTTCTTGTTTGGCCATCACGCTGTTGATGTACTGGCCAACCAACTTGCCTTTGGCGAAGGAAACGTTGATGTGATGCCGTGAGAACGACGACACCTTGCAACGGATGCCTTTCTCCAGTGCTTCGGTGCCCAAGTAGGCGCCCCACTTCCAAGTGATGATGTGGGTGTCGATGGGGTTGTTGGGCGCGTATACGCCCATCGTGCCTTCGCCCATGGTCACCAGGGGGCGCAGGTACGCTTCGTCGAGTTTATTCGCGTGCAGGATCTCGACGCAGCCAGCAGCGACCTGCTCAGCGGAAACGCGAGGCTTGAGCATCACCAGACGACAGGATTCGAACAAACGATTGATGTGTTCTTTGAGACGGAAGATCGTCGTCTCACCTTTGGCGCGTTTGTACGCGCGAATGCCCTCAAACGCGCCGACTCCGTAGTGCAACGTATGCGTCAAAAGGGAGGTCGATCCGGCAGTCGCCCAATCCACGATCTCTCCGTTGCGCCAGATGTGTTCTCCATGCTCGACCAAAGCAAAACCTCCCGTTTGGTTCGCGATGTCGGCGCCTGCATGCGCACCGGCCGCGACCATAGCTGCGGAGGCGACCAGGGTCGAGGACCGACCCTCGGCCCGAGCGGATTGTTCCCTAGGTCGATTTTCTCGGGCTCCAGGCTGGAGGCTGTGCTAGAGCCACACCTGCTTTCGGGGCGAGCGGGTTCGGCTGTCGCGTACTGCGCGGCGAATCTCAGGGGAAAACGCTCGACCGAGGCACCCGGTGGCTCTCATGGGGGCGCCGATGTTCAAGGAAAAACCATGGATCGACAACGCCAGAGAACGGGCGGTGGCCGGCGACGCCGGCGGCGCGGACGCGCTGAAGCCGCCCCGGTTGAACCCGTAATGATCGCCGCCAGGCGGCCCAATTCACCGCTGATATCCCGTCCCGCTCGCCGTTCGGTGGCAGCATCGGCTGCCCCGGGCCAAGGCAACGGCAACGGCGCCGCTCCGGCGCCCCTTGCCGAGCCTCTCGTCGTTGGAGCGGGCAAGCGCGTGGAGGCTGGCTGCGGCCAGCGTCGCGCAGCGCGGATCGTCACTCTGAACCGCGGGGAAACCGACGAAGGCGAACGCAATCGGCAGCGGTTGCTCGATCGCCTGATGCATTCGGAGACTCGGGGCGCGATCAGTCGCGCTGCCAACGAGTATCTGGAGGCCGGCTTCGAGTTCCCGCTCGAACAGGCAGTTCAGCTGCAGTTACTTGAGCATTTTGATGAGTCACGTGCCCGGGACGCCATCATTGCGCTCACGCGGCTGCTGCAGGAAGAGGCCCCGGCGAAAGTGCCGATTCTCACCCAGCGGCTGCGGCGCCTGGAAGAGTACGCTGACGAGGCACAATCCCGAGAAGCGGCTGCCGAACTGCGACGTTCACTGCGCAACTGAGCTTCGCCGATGAGCGCCGCGCTATCCGCACGGGAGTTCGAGATGCGCTTTCGCACGCTCATTGCGGAGAACCGTGGGCGGGTCGACAACTTCGGCTGCGTGAAGTGCACGGACTGCAAAGGCTGCACGGCCTGCACGTTTTGCACGGACTCCGCCAAGCTGCTGCGTTGCCACTTTTGCAACGAGTGTAACGGGTGCACGGACTGTTCGCACTGTGCGACTTGTGAAAACTTGATGTCGTGTCACCACTGCACGGACTGCGAAGACTGCAGCGGGTCTTCGTACTTGGTCCGCTCGGTGGGGTGCTCTGGCTCTTCGTACTGCTTCGGATGTGTGGGTTTGTCCAACAAGGACTTCCACATCTTGAACCAGCCGTACTCGCGGCAAGAGTACTTCCAGATCACCAAGCACCTACTTGCAGAGTTGCGCTGAATTTCTGGTATCTTGGCACGGCACGGATGAACACGGACTTGCCGGACCCGGGGCTCGAAGCACTGTGGAAACAGGTCGTAGCTGATTGGGAAAACGACAAGGCGCACGCGGCCTACTTGGAGCTATGCAACGCCAAGAATCGTTTGGCTGAAGCGGCAGCCCGCTACCGCGGGATGGCTGGGGACCGGGAGCGCGGTCCAACTGCAGAGAAGCGCTTGCAAGCCGTGTTGGCGTTGGCGCTGGCGCAGCTCGAAACCCTCCGAACGCCCCCGGTGGAGACCCGTCGCAGCTCCCGAGGCGTGGCCATGATCGTGTTTTTCATTGTCGGGATCGCCCTCATCTCCCTCTATCTGACCATCCGGCGCTGAGGTGCAGGGCGGGTATCAGACGCAAAACGTCGTGGTTTTGCATACTTAGACCAGATTGCATCGCAGCCGACTCCCGAGTATCTAGGGGAATCTTCGGATGCCGGTGCGCGTTTTTCGCGCCATGGGAGTTGCGAGCGGGCAGGAGGGTCTGGCGGCTTTCAGGCGAACGACGATCGACGGCGATTGCCGGACGTAACTATTTCCATCCTGGACTGAGGAGTATCGAAATGAAGAAGTTGGTTTTCGTATCGCTTGCTACTGCGCTCGCATGCGCCGCGTGCGGCTCGGACCCCAAAGAGCCTCCGGCGGCGCCCACGGGCGGCACCGAAGGCCCCACGACGTCGGCGCTCAACGACGATGGCGCCAACAAGAAGCCGGGCGATGACCCAAACAAGAGCCAGATCAACATTTCCGACGAAATCAAGAAAGCCTGCGGGATCTCTGACGCGGACGCCTTCTTTGCCTTCGACTCGGCGAACATCCGCGGCCAGGACCACAAAGTCCTTGGGCAGTTGGCGACTTGCTTCACCAGCGGCCCGCTCGCCGGCCGGCAGATGCGCCTCGTTGGGCACGCCGATCCCCGTGGTGACGAGGACTATAACTTGGTGCTCGGCGGCCGACGCGCCGACAACGTCAAGGGCTTCATCGTCAAGAAGGGCCTGGACGACGGCAAGGTCGCTACGACTTCCCGCGGCGAAATGGACGCATCCGGCACGGACGAGTCGGGTTGGTCACGTGACCGCCGCGTCGATATCGTCCTGGGCGACTGAGCCTCGACGGCACACCCACACCGCTCCTAACTGACAAGAGAGAACATGACCGCAGCCCCTGTCGAAAGTGGCAAGCTCGATCCGCTCCATCTGATGTTGGATTCGTCCGGCGTCGTGTTGGTCGTTCTGCTTGTTCTCATGCTGGCTTCCACTGCGGTGTGGGTCATCTGGGTATTGAAGTCGCTGCAGCTACGCCGGCTAACTAGCGATCAGCATAAGTTCGAAAAAGAGGTGGAGAGCGTGACGAGCTCCTCGGAGCTCATCTCCATCGCTTTGAAACACCGCAACTCGCCGGGTGGACGGGTGGTGCTCGAACTGGCAAAGCGACACCACCAAACCAACCTGTCGTCGGACCTTCTGATCGCCGTGGCCAAGCGCGCGGTTGCAACCGAGGCGCAACGTGCCAGCTCGTTGATGCCGACGCTCTCAAGCATCGCGTCCTCGTCGCCCTTCATTGGTCTCTTCGGCACGGTCTGGGGCATCATGGATGCGTTCTTGCGCATCGGGCTGGAGAAGAGCGCGTCTTTGCCCGTGGTGGCACCGGCCATCGGCGAAGCACTGATCGCAACGGCCTTCGGACTGGTCGCGGCGATCCCGGCGACGATTGGTTACAACTTCGTCGATCGCCGCATCGGCGACCTACTGGAAGAACTGACCGCATCGGCCGAGTCCTGGGCAGAGACCTTGGCCGCGGATCCGGGTGGTCCGTCTTCCGCCGTTCCCCTGGTCAAGGAATCCGGTCGACCCCCCGCACAGCCTCAGATGGGCTACGCGGGAGGCTGAGCCGTGGGCGCCAAAATCGGGGGCGGCCGCGGCCGTCGCAGCGGATTCACTGAAATCAATGTGACGCCCTTCGTGGACGTGATGTTGGTGCTCCTGGTCGTGTTCATGGTCACTGCGCCCCTGCTCACCACAGGCCTGCGCATCAACCTGCCGGAGGTGCGCGCCGCGCAGACGCCCGTGAAGGACGCACGGCTTTTGGTGACGGTCACCAAAGACGAGCGTATCTTATTCGGCGAAAAAGACGTCACGGGCCGCATCGACGAAGCGCTGAAGGAAAGCGCCCGCGTCCAGAAGGAACGCGAGCTGTACATCCGCGCCGACAAGGACGCGCGCTACGGCATCGTGGCAACGGTGGTCGCAGCCGCGCGGAATAGCGGCGTGGAGAGCCTGAATCTGCTGGTGCAGCCCGAGCTGGAGGAAGTCGAAGAAGAGGCACCCGCGAAACCCAAGCCCGGCAGCAAGCCGGCGGTCAAAAAGCAGCCGTGACGTCCCGCTCAGAGACCTTCCTGCCCCTCGAGGTACTCGTTGCCATTGGCGCTGCGGTGATCGTGCAAGCGAGTTTTAGTGTCCTCTTGGTAGCGGCGGGCGCAGCGGATTCACGCATCGTGGCCAAGGAAGAGCAGAAGCCCGAAGAGGAAACCATCGCGGTCAAGCCCGTGCTCGACGACATCGGGCCGATGATGAAGCTGGGCGGCAAGAAGAAGGTGCGCGCGAAGCTGCCCGACATGTGGAAGAAGCTCGCGCCGATCCCCCAGGAGGAGTTCGCAGAGGCCAGCGCGCCGTCGGAGAAGGCGAAGGACGATCCGGAGGCGATCCCGTCTTCGGCCGTGGCCACGGGCGACGCACAAGCGCCGCCGCCCGACGCGCAGGTGACGGATGGAGCCGCGCTGCTCACGGACGCTGGTCCGCAACAAGAAGCCGGTTCGCCCAATGAATCAGAGGTCGTGGGCGAAGGTTCCGCTGATGGTGTGAAAGAAGGCACCACCACGGATCCGCTGCAGGCAAACTGGGCGAGGACGTATCGCGTCAAGATCCTCAGCTGGTTCAACGCCCGTTTTCGCCCGCCTGTTGGCGAAGTTCCCTGTGAACAGCTCAAGAATTTGACTGCTTTGGCCAACGCCAACGTCTCACCCGACAGAACCGTGACCGGCTATACCCTCGCACAACCAAGCGGCAACGCAGTTTTCGACGCGCGCGCGCGCAGTGCCATGGATGGCATGGTCGGACAACAACTACCGCCGCCTCCTCCTCTCTGCACGACCTGCACGGTACCGTCTGTTGTGCCGGTTAGATTCACTGGACGAACTCCTCAATGCAAGTAAAGCCCACCGTCCCACTACTGTGCGCAGCTGCCGCGCTTTCGATTGCTCAGCGCGCGACCGCCGACGCGACCGCGCCAAAGATCGACGAAGCGTTGCTAGGCGAATACGTCGTCACCGGAACGGTGCAAGAGCACATTCCGAAGATCGCGGTGCTGCCGAGTCTCGCGCCGGATCTCGAAGACGTGACCCTGCGGGGCATCGTGCGACGGGACATCGAACTGTCCGGCATGTACGACGTCATCTCCGACAGCAAAGCGCCGCCCGGTATGTACGGATTCAACGACCCGGTGGCCGTCGATGAGTGGCGCAAGCTCGGTGCAGAAGCCATCGTCAAGGTGGCAGCACGCAAACACGCTTCGGGCAAGATCGAAGTCTTCGGCATCGCGTACTTCCCCAGCGTGGGCAAAGACCCGGTGTACGAAAAGTCGCTCTTGGTGGACGCCAAGGACATCCGGGTCACCTCGCACCGCATCACGGACGCCTTACTCGGCGCGCTCACGGGCCGACCCGGTGGCTTCGCGAGTCACTTCGTGTTCAGCGGCAAATGGGGCAAGAATCGTCGCATCTTCAGCATGGATTCCGATGGCCACGACCTGAAGCCTTTGACCGACCCGAACCAAACGGCCATCGCCCCGGCCTGGGGGCCACACGACGCGATCTTCTATGCGGAGAGCAAGAACTACTCGCCGTTTCGGCTGTTGTGCTGGGACGGCGTCAAACACATGAACGTTGCGGCCCCTTTCAAGACCAGCATTTACAGCGTGGCCTTCGACAAGGATCGCAAGCGCATGGCACTTGCAGTGGCGGAAAAGCTCGGCAGTTCGATCTACGTGGGCAATACCGACGGCTCAGGCATGAAAAAAGTTTCCACCACGCCGCTCTCGACGCACCCGGCCTTTTCGCCGAGCGGCAAGCTGGCGTGGATTGGCGGAAACCCGAAAAAGCGTGGCAGCCAGCGCGTCTACGTGGACAACAAGCCCGTGTCACCTGCCGGTTTCACGGCAGCGGCGCCGACATTCTGCGATACCGAAGACGGGATCCGGTTGGTCTATTCCGTGGCCGTGTACGGCGACAAGCAAGACCTGGTGATGAGCAACGAAAAGGGTCAAGGGATCGCTCGGCTGACGCGCAACCAGGCGACCAACAAGTACCCGGCGTGCAGCCCGGACGGACGCTTGATCGCGTTCTTCTCGGATCGCGGCAAGAAGCCCGGCATCTACTTCATGAGCCTGAAACGCTGGCGCACGATCAAGTTGAACGGCCAGTTCGGCGAGTCCCTACGCTGGGAAGCATTGCCTCCGGCGACCGGCGCCGCCCCCTGAGTTCGGCGCTGCACTGACTCAGGCGCGGGGCGCCAGCTATCCGAGCGCCGTGAGCCTACTGATACGCCGGACCGGCTTCGCAGACGAAAGCGTAGCTTTCCCAGCCGGCGCGATCCCGCCAGCCGCCGCCGCTATCCATCACGCCGCCCTGCCCGCTGCAGTTCGGCTCGCCGCTATCCCAGTTTTGGTACGGATTGGCTTCGTTGGTGACCCACTCGAAGTTAGATCCGGTACTGCACCACGCTAGGAACGGTCGCCACAGGCCGATCCAGACCGCACTCGCGTTGCCAAAGGCCACCGACTTCACGAAGTCGTTTTCGGCCTTGGAGTGGATGGTCGCCAGGTAGCCGCCTGCGTCGCTGCAGGTCTTCTTGGAGTCGTCGAAATTCTTTCCAGAATTGTTCAGCCAATAGCAGTGCGTCTTGCCCTGCACTGCGAAGGACTTCGCGCCCGGCCACTTCGTACAGTCTAGGCCTGTGACACCGCCAGTACCGCCCGAGCCGCCCGTGGCTACGCCGCCTGTGCCGCCCGTGGCTACGCCGCCTGTGCCGCCCGTGGCTACGCCGCCTGTGCCGCCC
>CBDUPW010000046.1:0-35355 GCA_965369205.1 uncultured Polyangiaceae bacterium
GAGCTCGCCAAGCGCGGAGCGAACGTTGCCGTTGCGGCGCGCAGCAAGGACGAAATCGAGCGCGTGGCGGGGGAAGTCCGGGCGCTGGGGCGCCGCTCGCTGGCAGTGGCCTGCGATGTCACCGACCCAAAGAGCGTGACGGACCTGGCTCAGGCAGCCATCGCGACCCTGGGCAAAGTGGACATTCTCGTCAACAACGCGGGCATTGCCACTTCGGTTCCCATCAAGCACCAGACACTAGAGGAGTGGAACCAGGTGCTCGCGGTGAACGCCACAGGGCCGTTCCTGTGTGCGCAAGCGTTCTTGGGACCCATGGCAGAGCGCGGCTTCGGACGCATCGTCAACGTGGCCTCCATCACCGCGCGCATGGGCGCGCCCTACATCGCGGCCTATACCGCATCCAAACACGCACTCTTGGGTTTCACCCGCGTGGCCGCTGCGGAGTACGCAAAAAAGGGCGTGACCGTCAACGCGGTGTGCCCCGGCTACGTCGACACGGAAATGACGACGAATTCGGTGCAGCGGGTCGTGGACAAGACTGGGCTGGCGGACGAAAAAGCGCTGTCGGCGATCCTGAAGACCGCCAACCAGGCGCGCCTGATCACGCCGGAGGAAGTTGCCTATCTCATCGCCACGCTGTGTTCGTCACACGCGGGCGGCATCAACGGACAAGCCATCGTCATCGACGGAGGAGGACTACTCGCATGAGCTTGAAGAGCATCAACCCACCGGAACTGGGCAAACCCCGCGGCTACTCCAACGGCATCCTGGCGCCAGCGGGCTACCAAATGTTGAGCATTGCCGGGCAGATCGCCTGGAACGAGCAGCAGCAGATAGTCAGCGAAGACTTTGCGACCCAGTTTGGGCAAGCGTTGAAAAACGTGATCGCGGTCGTGCAGGCGGCGGGCGGAAAGCCCGAGCACCTGGCGCGGCTGACCATCTTTGTCCGCCCCGTAGACGACTACATCCGCGATCACAAACGCGTCGGGGAGGAGTACCGCAAGCTGATGGGCAAGCACTACCCGGCGATGGCGCTGGTCGAAGTCAAAGCGCTCCTCGAACCCGGCGCGAAGGTAGAAATCGAAGCAACAGCCATGCTGCCGCCCGGCTGAGGAGGAAAAATGACCATTTCCGCAGAAAGCTTCCGCCACGAACTGAATCAAGACACGGGTGTCTTCACCATCACCCTGGACCGACCCGATCGCCTCAACGCGCTCACGTTCCAGGTCTATGCCGAACTGCGTGACGCTTTTCTGGCGCTGGACACCGAGCAGGGCGTGCGCGCAATCGTAATCACGGGCAGCGGGCGCGCGTTTTGTTCCGGCGGCGATGTCGAGGACATCATCGGCAAGCTGTTCGAGAAAGACAGCGTTGGTCTCCTCGAGTTCACTCGCATGACCTGCGCGCTAATCGCGGCCATGCGGCGTTGTCGTCGCCCCATCGTGGCCGCCTTGAACGGCACCGTTGCCGGCGCCGGCGCGGTGATTGCGTCGGCTGCGGACGTGCGCATTGCCGCGCCCAAGGCGAAGATTGCTTTTCTATTCACCAAGGTCGGCCTTTCCGGCGCGGACATGGGCATCGCGTGGCTCTTGCCAAAGCTGATCGGCTTCGGTCGCGCCAGCGAGCTGCTCATGACCGGTGATTTCATCGACGCGGCGGAAGCGCATCGTATCGGACTGTATAATCGAGTGGTGGAAGAAGGCGCCGCCTTAGAGCAGGCCACGGCCTTTGCGGAAAAGCTGGCCAAGGGGCCCGCCTTCGGCATCGAGATGACCAAGACGCTTCTGAATCGGGAAGCGCATATGGACTTTCCCGCGGCCCTTGAGCTGGAGGCCGAAGCCCAAGCCATGTGCATGACGCATTCGGATTTTCGCGAAGCCTATGAAGCCTTCGTGGGCAAGCGACCGGCGAATTTCAAGTGACTCTGCGCGTCGATCTGGAGCCGGTTCGCGTTTTTCTGACGGACGCGCACCTGGAACTGGCACGACGGGCCAGCGCGTTTGCGGACGAGCATTTGGCGTCGGCTGCACCCCCCGAAGACGACGCGGTAGCGCGCACCCTGGCACGGACGTTTTTGCAAGCCATGGGCTCTGCGGGGCTGCTTTCTCATGTGCATCCCCTCGACCTGCGTGCGTGCTGTCTGCTGCGGGAGATCATTGCGCACGCGTCGCCGTTGGCGGACGAGGTTTTTGCACTGCAGGCGCTCGGCTCGATGCCCGTCGCCGTGGCGGGTAGCGCGGAACTCAAGGCGCGCCTGCTAGCGGGAGTGACCGACGGCACAGTCATGGCTGCCTTCGCCATGACCGAGAGCGAGGCGGGCTCCGACGTGGCGGCTCTGTCGACCCGGGCAGTGCGGGACGGCGACGACTACGTGCTTTCCGGAAGCAAGACCCTGATCAGCAACGCCGGTATCGCCGACTTCTACACGCTGTTTGCGTCAACGGATCCCAGTGCGGGTCACCGCGGCATCACCGCGTTTGCAGTGCCCGCCGACGCACCGGGCCTCTACTTTGATGGGCCACAAGTGCTTTCCGCCCCCCACCCCTTGGGCGGACTTCGCTTGGACGCGTGCCGCGTTCATCACAACCAACGCCTGGGGGACGAAGGCTCCGGTTTCAAGCTGGGCATGCAAACCCTCGACAGTTTGCGCACAACGGTCGGTGCAGCGGCCTGCGGCATGGCCAATCGGGCACTGGACGAGGCGTTGACACACGTGACGCAGCGGCGGCAGTTCGGCGCTCCGCTCGCAGACCTTCAATTGGTGCAGGCGCGCTTGGCCAAGATGGCCGTGGACCTCACGGCGTCGCGCCTACTTGTCTACCGAGCCGCGCACGCCAAGGACTCAGGCAAAGCGCGTGTCAGTGAGGAATGCGCCATGGCCAAGCTCTTTGCCACCGAAGCCGCCCAGCGCATCGTGGACAGCGCCGTACAGCTGCACGGTGGGCGTGGAGTGCTGAGCGAAAGCACGGTCGATCAACTCTACCGAGCGGTGCGGCCACTACGGATCTACGAAGGCGCTACAGACGTGCAGTACCTGGTGATCGCGCGATCCCTACTCAAGCGCATGGGCCGCTGAACGCGGCTTTCCTGCTTCGCGGGTTTTTCGGCTGGCGGGGGCCGCCTTGATACGATACACGCCCGCTCCCCCCGCTCCACCATGCCAGCCCTAGCCGAAGACGAAACCCGCGGACAGATCGCTGCGTTTGTCAGCTTTTCGGTCCGTGCAGGAGCCATTGGCGGCGGGCTTTTGGGCGCCCTGAACCAGCTCGGGCTGCAAATGGGGCCGGAACCCGGGGTTTCACTCACGTCCTTCGCTGCCCTGCTGCGTGCCCTCGCCGCCGTCATCGTGAGCGCGGGCTTCTGCGCTTTTCTGGGGGCTGTCACCGCAATGCTGTGCGCCCCGCTGCTCTGGCATCGGCGCTTCCGGAGCGCCGTGCCCTGGGTCTTCGGAGCCGTCGCGATCTTGTGGGTGGGCGGCTACCTGACGTCCGTCGTATTGCGCGCACTCTCCGGTACCTACCTTTCCTTCACGGCTATCGAGTTCGGACTCAACGGCAACGCCCACCTATTCGATGCCGCGCTCGAAACGTTCCGAGCGCCCTTGGTGGCAGTGGCCACGGTCTGCGTCTCTCTGGGTCTGCTGGCAACGGCGGGCGCGCGACGCACGCTGCAGCGCCGGCAACCCGTGCCCCAATTGCGTGGTCCCGCCATCGCCCTAGGCGTGGGCCTGCTGCCCGTGGCATTCGCCGACGACCTTTCCAGCACCAGCCCGGAGCTTGCGCTGGCTGGGTCCTTGATGCCCCCGCTGAACCGCAGCTCCGAAGAGAGCTCGGCCACGGCCCATCAGGCAGTCCTCGGTGCAACCTTGGACAGTGCCGAAGACTGGCCGGCACGCGCGGCGGCCCAGAACGGGCCACGCCCAAGGATCTTGTTGATCTTGCTCGAGTCCGTGCCCGAACGAAAGATGGGCTACGCGGGGTACAGCCGCAAAGTGACGCCCAATCTCGATCGACTCGGGCGCGCCGGCCTGCGATTCCGTCAGGTGTGGGCGACGGCAACCCATTCGAACTACGCGCAGATGGCACTGCTGTCTTCGCTCTTCCCGCGCAGGGGTGCCGGCTTGGATGTGTACAAACACATCGACTATCCCCGGGTACTGCTGCCGGACCTCACGTCCGCCCTCGGCTACGAAGCGGCGGCCATCTCGAGCCAAGACGAACGCTGGCAGGGAATGCTGCGCTTTCAAGACACCGGAACTCCGATCTATCGCTTCCACGCGGCTGATCATCCGGGGCCGCATATGGACATCGGCAGCGAACTCGCGGTGCCCGATCACATCACCACAGATCACGCGCTGAGCTGGCTCGGACGCCGTACTTCCAAGCCCTGGGCGCTCGCGGTCACCTTTCAAGCCACCCATTTTCCCTACCGCCTGCCTGCGGGCGAGCCGCAGCCGTACGCGCCCAACGAACCAACGCCGGGAACGTTCAACTATCTGCGCTATCCCGAAAGCGAGCGGGCGGTGGCGCAGAATCGCTTTGACAACGCTTTGGCGTACGTGGATCGGCAGATTGGGCGCCTGTACGCGTTCTTGGAAGCAACCAAGCAACTTGAAGACACGCTCTGGGTCATCACGTCCGACCACGGTGAGCTGTTTCATGAGCACGACAACGTCACCCACGGGAAGACGCTCTACGATGCAGAGGCTCGAGTCCCGCTGATCATCCATTGGCCCAAGCAGCTCGAACCTCGCGAGGTCGTTGAACCCGTGTCGCATTTGGATGTCGTACCCACCTTGCTGGACCTCCTAGATGCGCCGGCGCATCCCGCGCACCAGGGCAGCAGCGTGTTCGCCCAGTCCGAACGGCAGCCGCGGCCGGTCTACATGAACATTCAAGGCCTTCGCACCGTCGAGGGGCTGGTGTGCTACCCGTGGAAGGTCATCGTGGACCGCTCGGCGCGCCGAGTGCGTCTGTTCAACTTGCAGAACGACCCGGACGAGCAGGTGGACCTAGCGAGGGACGAGCTGAAGATCGCGGAATCCATGCGCGCCACTTTGCACGCCCAAATGCGTGCACAGCACGCCTACTACGGTAAAGACCCATCTCTGCGGGCGACGCGCTTTGCACCTCGAATGCTGGCATGCCCGCCGGAAGTCAGCCGCGAATCCGAGCCCGCCGCGAAGGGCATCGCCCAAGGCCGAGACGGCATTTCTGCAGCGCCCAAGCTCGGACCGGGCGGCTGAAAGACTCTACTCAGGCTCGACGTACGCGAGCAGCTCCTCCAAGTGTGACAAGTGCTCGCGGTCCACGCGCTCGAATCCCGTCGCGCTGAACAAACTGATCGCAGCTCGCTGCACCTCGGCGTGCCCCGGCCCCGCCAGCGCTTCTGCGATGAGCTCCCGCAAGTCCGTAGCCAGCACGGCACTCGCGGCCAGAACATCCCCCGGAATGGGTCCCGCAAACTTGAGGGGGCGCACCGCCGCGCGCCCCCAACCCGCAGTGCGCACGCGCCCCCCATCGTCGAAATGCGCATAGGTGGCGCCCACGTCCACCTCCCCGTCAATCACCGCACGCGCGACCGCGTCATGGGCGCCAAGGAAGTACTCCTTGCCGAAAGCCTCTGCGATGTCGATCCCCTGTGCGCGCATTGAGGCGCGGATCACCAGATAGCCAGCGCTGCTCATCGGATCGACCCATGCCACGCGAGCATGTCGCAGCTCCTCCAAGGATCCGATGGGGCTGTCTTCGCGCACGAACAAGCTAGTCCAGTACCAAGCACTGCCGCTGCGTACGGGCGCAACCAACGGAACCGCTCCCCCACGAGAGACCGCCTTCAGCGCGATCATCGGTGGCAACCAGGCCAAGCCCAGGGTGCCCCAGTGCAACTCGGAAAGCAGATCTCGGTACGTCTCACAAACAAAAGGGCTCACCTTCGTATCCAAGGCGACGGCGAGCGCCTCACACAGCGCTGTGAGGCCACCTCGGGTGGGCCCCGACGCCCGCACCGTGGGCCGCAATGTCAGCCGCCCCTCCTCGGAGAGCACGATGCCGACGCGCAGGTCTGGCGGTTCTGGAAGCGGGGTGAGCACCATTCGGAAGGACGACAGCGTAGTCCCATGAAACGCGCCAGCCAAGGGAGGCCATCGCAAACTCTCGGCACGCTGGTGCTGCAGGGCTATGCTCGAGCGCAAGTTCATGTGGCACCCACCGAACGCGACCCGGCACGCGCTGCTGGACGCACGCTGGCCCTCGCGCGGCGAGGCCGAGCGCGCGCTGTTGTTTTCTCCCCTAAGGCACGGGCGATTTGCACTGCATACGCGCACCTGGGTGCCAGCGATGGTGCCCTGGCGGGCGACAAAGTCCGGGGAGGTAACCGAGGACGTCGTCGCCTGGTACGAACGATTTGCGCAAGGCAAACCCGGAGGCCTGGTGCTCGAAGCCACCGGGATCCGTGACGTGGCTAGCGGACCTCTGCTTCGCTTAGGAGACGACCGCTTCATCGAAGGCATCCGCAAAGTGGTGCGCCGAGCCGAGGCCGCGAGCGAAGGGCAGACCCTAGTGTTGGTGCAGCTGATCGACTTCTTGAAGATCCGACGGCGCCCAGAACCGACGAAGTACTTCGAACGCTTCTTGGAAATCACCGAGCGGCACCGGTCCTTGCTGCAGATGTCCGCCGAAAGCGATGTGCGCAGAGCGCTGGCATCGCTTCCCGAGAACGAGCTGCGCAGAGTACTGTCCGCCCGAGAGCTTGAGGCGCTCCAATATGGTTACCGAGAGCGGGTGACCGACACGCATCTCGACGAGATCCGGGACCTGCCCAAGCGCCTGCCCGAACTAT
Organism: uncultured Polyangiaceae bacterium; assembly: GCA_965369205.1. Classification (GTDB taxonomy): domain Bacteria; phylum Myxococcota_A; class Polyangia; order Polyangiales; family Polyangiaceae; genus JACKEA01. The sequence continues at coordinate 6,841 of CBDUPW010000046.1, forward strand.
TCGCCGCGGCCGCTCGGCGGGCGGAAGCCACGGGCATGCACGGCGTCGAACTTCACTATGCGCACGCCTACACCATGGCCTCACTGCTTTCGCCGACGAATACCCGCTCGGATGGATACGGCGGCCCGCTGGAGCAGCGCTTGCGGCTGCCGCTGGAGGTGCTGGGCGCCGTGCGTGCAGCGGTGTCCGACACCTTCGTGGTGGGCGTACGGTTTCTCGCCGACGAATGCATCCCTGGCGGCAATGGCGTGCGTGAGGCAAAGGCCATTGCCCTGGCCCTCGCCGAAGCGGGGGTCGACTTCATTTCACTCTCGCGCGGCGGCAAATTCAACGACGCCAAACAACCCAAAGTAGGCGATGCGGCCTACCCGTATACCGGTCCGAGCGGCTGGGAATGCATGCCAACGACTCTCGCGGACGGCGCCGGCCCCTTCGGGCGCAATCTAGGAGCGGCAGCCGAAGTGCGCGGGCATCTGCGCGACTCTGGCTTCGAGACGCCCGTCGTGGTCGCAGGCGGCATTGCGACCTTTGACCAAGCCGAAGCGATCCTGCAAACAGAACAAGCCGACGTGGTTGCCTCCGCGCGGCAGACCTTGGCAGACCCAGATTGGTTTCTGAAGATGCGCCGGGGGCAAGGTTCGGAAATCAGGCGCTGTGTCTTCACGAACTATTGCGAGGGCCTGGACCAAAAGCACAAGATGGTGACTTGTAAGCTCTGGGACCGACAGGAACTGAACCAGCCCGGCGTGCGTCTAGACGAGAAACGTCGCCGGCGGCTGACCGCACCTGCATGGGTGCCGGACGCCTCCCAGGAAGACGAAACGAACCAGCCTTCCAAAAGCTGACAGACGTGCCCTACCGCAGCAAACAATCCGTTGAAGAGAAGCAGGCACCCAAGACCGGGCTCGTCGCCGACATCGTGCGGCAGTTCGCTGACCCCTATGCCTTCTTCCGAGAGCTGGTCCAGAACTCCGTCGATGCGGGCACCGAAGCAGTCGACGTCCGGATCTTTCGCAGCGAGAGCGGAGTGACGCGCTCCTCTGTGACCGATTCCGGTCAAGGCATGAGCCTGAGTGTGCTCCAAAACAACTTACTCACTCTGTTTTCGTCCACGAAAGAGGGGGATTCGTCGAAGGTCGGGAAATACGGCGTGGGATTCGTCAGTGTGCTTTCCACCGAGCCCGAAGAAGTCGTCGTGGAGACGTGGCGCGACGGACAGGCCCATCGATTGCGGCTGTTCAGGGATCATAGCTATGAAATAGAGCGCCTCGCCGAACGACCCGGCTCGGGCACCACGGTGGCCCTCGTCAAAACGACGACGGCCAAAGAGCACCAGGCGCATTGCGCAGCGAGCCTGGCGGCGCTGCGCCGTTGGTGTCGCCACGCGCACGTCCCGATCCGCGTCACCATTGGGGAAGCGGATATCGAGGCCAAAGACCGGCACGAACGCATCGACGAGCCCATAACCCTCGAAGCTCTGGTCAGCGTGCGGGTAGAGCGTGACGGCGATGTGTACGTCGTCGGAGTGGGGCGGCCTGTTGGCATGCGTGGCGCCAGCCCAGCGAGGGGCTTTTCCGGTTTCTATAAGGGGGGCTTGACCCTTTATGAATCGCAAACCGAAGTCTTTGCCGGCCTCGAGCATGTATCGTTCAAGGTCGAAAGCAGTCGCTTCACGCACACCCTGAGCCGGGACAATGTACGGCGCGACGCGAATATGACGGCAGTACTAGACGAATTGCGCGAGATTCAGCGCGATGAATTGCGGCGCGCGCTATTGCTGCAGATCACTGCGGAGGCCGCGGAGGTCGCTGCCAACGCGGCACCGACTAAACTGTGCGCGCTCTACGAGGCGGCTCGCAGCTACGCGCCACCCCTCGGACGGGACGAGCTGTGCTTTCCCCTCACTGAGCCCATGGGTGAGGCAACCGTCATGACTGCTGAGGAGCTCAACCGCCGCACTCCGTGGCGGAAACCCTTCTTGGTGGCGAAAGCGAAGTCTTCCCTTTCGTACACGCTAAACGCAACGGGCTACCCGGTCGTGCTCGCCGCAGACCACGCGATCCGCGAGACACTATCGGGCTTGTTTCGAGAAGACGCGCTGATTTCGCCCCGCACGTGCCAGCGCGTCGGGCAGGCGTATGTGCTGCTCGAACCGTTAGAAGAGGACTTGTACAAGGCATCTGATATTCGGCTCTGCGAAGAGGTTGCTGCGTGTCTGCGCGCCGCGCGCCGGCCCGTCAGCAAGGTGGTGCTGGGGCGAACGAGCCTACCGGACAAGACGCGTACTGGATATTTATTGCCTGCGGACGCCCCCCGGCTCCTGGCAAGCGCGGACGTCCCGAAACGCACGAATCAATTCGGACGCAATCGCGAGTTACACTTGAATGTGCACGCGCCGGCAGTCCACGCTGCGCGGCGAAAGGCCCAAGCGCACCTGGCTGCCGCAGCGCTTCTGCTGACGCGAACGGTGTTCGTCGAAGCTGAAGGTCCACTATCTGAACGAGACGCGGATGCGCTCGTTTCGGACTACCTGAATCGGCAGACATGAGCGACGGCCAGGTCATTCGGGGTCGACTTCGCGTGGATGCACGGCGCGCGCTTTCGAAGCTGCGCGAGCACTTGCTGGTCGACCCCGACCTGTACCTGACGGAACTGGCACGCAGCTTCGTCGCCCGCGGCGCCCCGCGACTGGGCCTGGAGTGGGACGCTGACGACATCCTCTTGTATGCGCCCGTGCCCCCGCCAAAAGTTGCGAGCATCGAGCGGCTCTTGGACTGGTTACTCGGCGGTACTGGCTCCGATGAGGATCAGGCGTTGAGACTGCTAGCGCTCGGGGTGAATGCCGCGCTAGGAAATGGTCCACGCTTCGTGGACGTCTACGTGCAGAGCCAGAAGACGTCCCGCATTCGCTTCTCGCGCGCGGTGCTGGAGGGCAAGGGACCAGACGGTCTGCCCCCCCTGCCGACGGTGCAAGACGCACCCGCGCGCCCAGAGCTCTCGGATCATGGCGTCTTGGTGCACATACGGAAGCGTGCGGGCTGGGGCGTGCTGAAACGCGCGGCCCTTGGAACGCCGCATCGCGAGATCGAGCTGTTGCACGCCAGCGCCCAGGACCTCGACGTCGAGGGTCTGGAGATCCCGCGGCGCCAACCCATTCTGCGCGCGCGGCTCCAGCTTCCGGGGTTGCGTCGCGGGTACTTGGAGCTTTCCAGCGAAGGCACGGGCTGCCGGTTTGAGTTCCTGGAACAAGGACTGCGCTTGGTCGAGCAGTCCTGGCAGCCGACGGGTCTGGCCGACGTGCCGGACATGCCGGTGGGGATCCGCGCCGTCGTGGATGCGTACGCGCTGCCAACGAACGCTTCGCGCTCGGCGGTCAGCGAGGACAGTGAGCTGTGGAAGCATGTGCACGCCGAGGCCGATCTTGCGCTGCAACGCGGGGTAGCTGCGCTCGCCAGCCATGTCTTCGGTACTGCTACGGAACAACCCGACGTGGAGCTTCTGAACCAAGATCGCGCCGCGTGCAGAGGCTTGCTCAGCGCACTGGTGTGCGGCGTGGTGCAGGCCTCGAAGCAGGGCCGCGTCGTGCCAACGGCGCTGGACGACAGCTTGGACCTACCCCTGCTCACCGACGCAGCAGGAACGCCTCGGTCCGTCCGTCAGTTCGCCTTCGAAGAGGCGGTGTGGGTTCTGCGCGGGACCGCAGCGATGCACGCCGATCTGACGCCCTGGATGCAACATGTGCTGTTGCTTAGCGGACAACTCAGCGAGCGCTGCTTGGAGGGGGTGCGCCTGCTCGACGGAGGCGGCGAGTTCTTGGAACGCGCGTCCCAGGGCGTGGAGCGGCGGCGCCGATGGCTGCAACATCCGCCGCTGCCACTCTCGGTCGCCAGCAGCGGCGCTGAGTGTGCGCCGGAGTCCGTGCGCATCGCGGACGGAGCGTTGAATGGGCTGGAAATGCAAATTGCGCTCCTTCAGCCCCCGAGTGACCGGGCGAGTCAGATCGTCGTTTGGGTCGACGAGCGCCCCTTCGAGACGCTGACGTTCGCGGACTTTCCGCTGGCGTTGTCCGCAGCCGTGCGTTGGTCCGGCACGCTGGGCCCGAACTTCGACTTCAACGCCATTGAACGCACGACGCAGTTCCACGGCGCCGTCGCGGCGGTTCTGCAACGCGGCGTGTGCCTGGCCGACGAGTTGCTTGGGTCCAGCAGCGCCGACCGAGAAGCTCGACGACAGTTGGCGCTGCAGGCGCTGCGCGCCATCCCCGCCCTAGAAAGACTGACCCACGACTCTGCCCAAGGCATCGACATTGAGCGCCTGGGGCATCTGCATCGAGCAAGCGTCTGGCCCGACGTGCGGCCCAGCAAGTGGTGGTCCGTGCAGCAATTGGCGGCGAGCGCTCTGTCCCGCAAGTCCGTCTGCATCGTGCCCACGGTCTCCACGGGAACGCCCGGGGACGACCGACCCGTACTGGCGCTATCTGCTGCGGACGCGCTGCTCATGCAGCGGCTGCTCGGTCCAGACATCACTCTTGTGCCCTACGCGAAAGGTCTGCGCAGCGACGCCCACAAGGCACAGGACAACGCGGTCATCGTCAGCTGCCTGGAGCAAGCCCTCAACGCAGAAGGGGTGTTTCGCCCGATGCCTCGCATGCGCTACTCCTTGCCCGACGCCGAAGGGGTCATTAGCATCGCAAGGCGTTCGGTACTGGTCGAGCTGCACGCCGGCGTGCAGCTTGCGCGCTCCGACCGCCCGCCGCATTTCGGTGCACGCATTGCGGTGCTGGCGGACAACCGTCTCGTTCCAACCCCGGACTGGACCGCAGTACACTGGCGCCCCGGTCGCTATTGGTGGCGCATCGAGAGTCAGTTTCTCTGCGCCGTGCTTGACGCCCTCGAGGGCAAAGCGTCTGCGCTTGAAGCGCCCAAGTCCGTGGACCTCGGGGATGCGCTGATTCGAAGCTATTTGCTCGACGGCTTGTTTCGACTCCGGGCAAGAGTGCAACGCATCGTCGAAAGCGGTCGAGAACACGCCACGCTGGAGGAGTCCCGAGCCCTGGACGCTCGCATTGTCAGCATTCCGCTACTGACGCAGCTGTCCGCTGACGGGCAGGCGCAGCCAATGTGTATCGCGGAGCTGGAACAGGCCAACGATGGGGTCGCCACAATTCCGGTGCTGCGCGCGCTGCCCGGGTTTCCAACCGGCGAGTTCCGACCGCTGATCGTTCCGGAAGATGAGGTGTTGCAGTCCCTGCGACAGCTGTTTCCGAAGCTCACCCTAGCCGACGAGCAACTTGAGCAGGCGCGGCGCAGCTTCCAAGCACAGCACGTCTTGCGGGAACACCTGGCGAAGCCCCGAGTGGATGACAGCGCCGCCTGCCCGCTCTCCGACTCCACCTGCCCGTCCCTGCGTCATGTGCCCGCTGATTCAGAATGGATCGGCGGCGTGCAGATCGCGCTGCCGACGGAGCCCCTAAGTCCGGGCGCACAATGCGTCGAAGTGACACTACAGGGGCGGCATCTGTGCGTCCTTTCGTGGACGGCATTCGGGATCCCCGTAGCCGCGCGCCTGGACGTGCGGGACGCGCGGCATGGGGTGGACGCGAAAAGTCTTGCGGAGGACGGACTGCAAGAACTCGGGGGCCAGCTGCGGTCGGCAGCGCGACAGCTATTGCGCGTCGTCTTGACGAGCGAACCACGCCCTTTTGAGGACGCCCGGGTGCTCCCACTGATCGCCGCACTGCTCGACCCGCCCGACGCAGACCTGTTCGGCCTTGTCGAAGCAACCCCACGCTGGCCTACGGTGCAGGGGGAGCCCGTACGCCTACGCGACGCCGTCCGAGAGGACGGCTCCGTGTGGTTCTGCCTATTCGACCTCTCGCCCTGGGTGCACGGCGATCCGGCGTCGGATCTCGATCGACCCGTGCTGCGGATCTCGGGGACTGCCCTCGGAAAGATTCAGCAGCAAGTTCTGAGCGCACTGCACGGCGGCGCGCGCGACGTCAGCGATGCAGCTGCGGCACTGTTCGCGCGCAGGCGCGCGCCCGGCGAGCAGATGGTGCCTCGCTTGGAGGGCACGGCGCCCCATCCGCGTTTGCGCCGTCAACTCGTCGAGCTGGGAGTGCAAACGGCCGTCGGCGAAGTGGAGGTGACCGCCGGCGACGAATCGAGCGTTGTGTTGACTGGGCTCGACGGCGTTTCCGGACGCGTCATCGCAGAACTGGTCATTCCCATCCAAGCGGTCTTGCGCTGGGACAAAGCCGATGACACGTTGCACGCCCGCGAGGCGCTGCTGCGCGAGATCGTGCACGCGATCTCCAAGTACCTCTTCGGCATGAGCGGCGAGCTGGGTGTTTTGCCAGCCTTCGTGCGCCGACACTTGCGCAGGCTGATCTGCCGCCGATTGGCGCGCGAGCAAGCGTTGCTGCCAGGCGCGGGTGCCGCGCCCGTCTTTCCCGGCATTCAGGGCAGCTGGCATGCCGTGTCGGAGCTTGAAGCTGGCTTTCGCTACACCACTCTGCCGCCACCCTACCCCGAGCGCCGGTACCGAAAGCCGATCCTGTGCCTCGACGCAGAAGAAGCGGAAGCGCTCAATCGCACGCTCAGCGGCAGAGACTGGAGCAAGCAGCTACTGCGCTATCAGGCCGCGGACGAGCGGCGGAATGCGCCGCCAGTGGCCGCAGCTGTGGTGCCTGATGCCGCGCGCTCACAGTACCTGACCGTCGTGCCCTTCGGGGCACCGCCGGGCACGAGCCCGGCAGTCCAGTCAGGGCGCCGCGGGGAGGTGGCCATCCTCCGGCCCACAGATATCACCTCCCAGCGTGGGATCGATGTGTACGTAGGACTGCGCCCTCTGTGCCGCGTTTTCGACGGAGCGACGTGGCCGCTCTACGCCATCGTGAACGACGACAGCTTGCGGCCGAATATGGACTTCACCGGGGCGTCGCCAAAGAAGGAAGAACACGTCATTGCCCAGCAGGTGCGCGAAGCGGGCATGCGGGCGCTGCGCGAGCACCTCGGAGGGAGCGTGCCCGCGGGGGTGCCCGCCCTTTGGCTGGAGGGGGTCACCAATGACGGATCGACGAAGATCGTCGGATTCATCTGGCTGCCGACGTCCTATGCGACGCAGCCACGCCTAGCCGCACATGTGCGGGGGGCGCTCTTGCCCGACTCGGGGTGTGTGTACCTGGACGGCTCAGGACTCGACGGGATCCTGCCGGTCGCGGGCGAACTCTGGATCGATCTGCCCATCGAGGACAACCACGCTCTACGAGCTTTGGCCAACGAGCGCGGCGCGGCGCAGCTGGCCCCGGCTCGTCGCCAGGCGGTCGCTGCGTACGTGCTCGAACACGCGGCGCTGCTATTCAGCAAGAACCGCGAGGGTTTTGCGCCGGATGACGCTGAGGCATACGCGACGCATCTTGCGTTGTTGGGGGCACCGCTGGCGGTTGCGCTGACATCGGCGTCCGGAGACACCTTCACGACGCAGGAGGTGCGCTCGCGATTGCAGCAGAAGCAACCCATCTGGTACTCAAATCGCGCAGGCAGCGATTTCGGGGAATTTCCCGACGCAGAGCCGCAGTTTGTGCTCGAAGGCAGCCACCCGCTTGTGCGTGTACTTGAGCGCATCGCGCCGAATAGCTTGCGAGAGTTGGGCGGCGTGCCCCGACCGAGTGCCACAGCGTCGGATCCCGCCTTTGATGCCGACGTCCGAGAGGCGGAGGCGCAGGGCCGCCCAAGTGCATCGCCGCAGGGTGAGAGCGCCATCAATGGGCTCGAAAAAGCTTTGCTGGACCTGCGTCTATCCGGCGACCCGGTGGCACGGGTCCTAGCGGTGAAATCCGGACGGCCCTTCCGCTACGACGCGCGATCCCGTGCCCTACTGCTGAACGTCAAGCACTCTGCTATTGCCGCGCAACTCGATGATTTCCACGCGGATGTCGGCGCGCGCGTCCTGCTCACCTCAGCAGCCGTGGCGGAACTCAACCGCGCGCTGACCGCCGTTGCCGACTCCGAGGAGCAGCGAGTGCTCCTGGACATGCTGCGCAGCCTGTGAGCCGTGGCCTACCCAGCGCCGGGCCACACATTTAACACACCAAACGCCTCTTCTCGCTGTTCGCTCCCGTGTGCATACTTTGCCCAGACGCGTCCAATCGCCACGTCTGTCTTGGTCACGGTCGCCGCGGTGAACGCGCCCAACACCGGCACACGCACCGCTTCATTGGTCTTCACCTTTGGTTCGATGGGCAGGGCCTGACACGAAGCCGAATCAAAGACCTTCAGCTTTCCGGCGAAGCCCAGGCCCAGTAGCTTGCCTTCGGCTCTACCGATAACAATTTGGCGCGTTTTTCGCTTTTTGTCTTGGCATGCCACGGTCGTTCCCGGCGTGCCGGGCCGAGTGAGTTTTCGGAAGCTGCCCTTGGGCAGCTGGTCCACCTTTTCGCCCCAACCGCTGGGACTATCTAAGGTCATGTCCAGGTAGCGGACACTTGGCGACTCAGGCGTGCCGCCCTCCACAACGATCGCGCGCTGCAGACCGGTACCGCTCGCCCACGCGGTCAGCAGGATATCGCCCACCGCGGCCGGCGCGGGCGGTCCAATGGCCACGACCAAAGCGTTGGGCACTTGGGATTTGCGCCCGGCAACGCTCTTGACGACACTGGCTGTCGCAGTGGCCGACTCCAACACTCCGGCGTAGAAGATGAAGGCTTGTCGCTCGGCCCCGACTTCTAGCGCCTCTTCTACGGTGCTCTGGGTGGGCGCGAGCACGAACTGGCCGGGCTTCGCATCCGTCGGGCCGTTTGGGTAGTCGAAGGGCAATCCCGCGCCCCCGTCTGAGGCGGTTTTCGTTGGGGGCGGCGTGCCCACCGGCGTGGTCCCATCTGGGTCGGCTTTCGTCGTCGACAGCGTGCGCGCCTTCTGCGGCGCAGTCGTTTGCGGCACGGACGCACCCGCGCTCGACTTCGGCGCGGGTTCATCACAGCCAACGGCGAGAAGGAGAGCGCAGCAGACAGCAAACAAACCAACGGTACAGGTAGGGCGTAACACAGTGGTATCAGCCTAGTGAGCCGCCGGCCTCTGTCAACGCGCCCACCAGCGCACCCTGTGCTACCGTCACGGCATGCGCCCGGCAGAACACCCCAAAGTCATCATTCGCCATTGCGATACCTATGATCCGGAGCGGATTCGGAGAATCATTCGGGAAGGCATGGAGGAGCTAGACCTGCGCCCGCACGGTCGCACGCTGCTCAAGCCGAATCTCGTAGCAACCGGACCGCTGTTTCAGCACGCCTACACGCGTCCGGAGTTCACGGAGGGTGTGCTGGCAGCGCTGCGCGACCGTGATTCCGGCAAGATGCAAGAGCTGGCGGTCGGGGAACGTTGCGGCATCACGGTCCCCAGTCGCATGGCGTTCGAGGCCTCGGGCTACGACGAACTGATCGGCCGCGTAGGCGTGAAGCGCTACCTCTTCGAAGAGGAGCCCCAACTCGAAATACCGCTCAGCCACCCGGGGCGCCTGCGTGACTACCTATTCACGCCGGAGCCCGTGGCCAAGGCCGACTTCTTCGTGAACTGTCCGAAGTTCAAGGCCCACCCCTGGACGACCGTCACCTTCTCCATCAAGGCCTATATCGGCATCCAAGACGATCGTCACCGGCTGATCGACCATGACCATCGTCTGGACGAGAAGATCGCCGACCTCCAGTACATCATTCAGCCAGAATTCATCGCCATCGACGCCATCGTTGCAGGCGAAGGCCGAATGCTCACCCCCGTGCCCCGGGACCTCAACCTCATCATCATGGGGAACAATCAAGTGGCTTTTGACGCCGTGTGTTGCAACATCATCGGTGTCGACCCGGATACGGTGCCGCACATCAAATTGACGTCGGACCGTGGATTCGGCCCCACAGACCTGAGCAAGATCTCCATCAGCGGCGACGTCAGCCTAGAGGAAGCAAAGACACGCGCTGCTGGCTTCAAGGTCGGGCTGGTCCGCGTGGAAAAGTACTTCGAGGGCACGAAGATCACCGCCTATGCGGGACCGCCCCCGGAGAAGGAGCACACGGACTATTGCTGGGGCGGCTGCCCAGGAGCCATCGAAGAGGCCATCGAAATCCTAAGGGTATTTGACGAGACTTGCGACGATCGCATGCCACGCATGCATGTGGTCTTCGGCGCCTACGACGGGCCCATCGACGCCGCCCCTGGCGAGAAGGTCATCTTCATTGGCGACTGCGCGACTTTCGAAGGCGAAATCGACGGCAAGCTGGTGCAGATCCGCAGCAAGTATCAGAACCGCTCGACCAAAGACCCGCACCACGCCAAGCACGAAGACATCTACGTAAAGATGGCGAAAGTCATGAAGCGCATCCGGGATTCCAAGGACGATGCCCACATACGATTCGAAGGCTGTCCCGTCAGTGTGGCCGAGCAGGTACTGTTCCTGGTCCACCTCGGCAGTCTGAAGAACCCATATGTCTCCGCCGACAACGCGATGCAGTTCACGAAGAACTACTTGATGTGGCGTTCGGCGACGGCGGTGAAGCGGCTTTCGGGCACGCCGTATCAAAAGGCGGGGCCGTGCGCCCGAGGCGAGGCCCAGCCCGAAGTGCCTACGCCCGCTGCCGAGTAGGACATCCGCCTACAAAACTGCTGTTGATTTGTGCGGGATCCCTTCAGCCTCAAGCTGCCCGTCCGTTCCGTATGAACGATGGAACGTTATAGCTCCGCCTTTGCGCTCGCACTCCTTTTCGTAGTCCCCACCAGTGGCGCCCGCGCTGCCGACGACAGCGGGATTTCCACGCAAGATACCGAGAAAACCGTCCAACTCAGCGGGCGAGCCACCCTCGTCTTGGCGCCAGGGACTGAGCTGATCAAGGAGCGCGGACTGCGGCTGGAACTGGACGGACCTTCCGGTGGGCCGGTGTCCATTGAAGTCTTCCGCATGACCCGCGGGAGCGTGGAGGTGAGCTTCCCAAAAGACGGTCCTCGTAAAGGCGTGATGGTGCGAGCGCCGAGGAAGCTCGCGGTGGTCGCCAAGGCCGGCCGCTTCCAGGTTGCGGCGCGCGGGCAGACCTCCACGGTGGCCGCGTTCGAACGGGACGCTTTGGTTACCGTGGGCTCCGACTGGAAACCCCTTGTGGAAGGCACCGCCCGCAGCGTCGGCGGGAGCGCCAGCGGGCAAACGCGCCGGATCCTATCACCACCTCCACCCAGCAAGCGCGCCCAGCTCCTCGTCGCCGCGGGCGGGACGGCGGAGGGTCAGGCGCGTTGGAACGCCGTGCCTTCTGCGAAAAGCTACCGCGTGCGCGTGATCCGCACGAACGCTGACGCCGCATCCGTGTTCCACGCAGAATCCAAGTCGACGTCCCAGCTGATCCGCGGTCTGAAGCCCGGCGTGTTTGCGGTCGAAGTCGCGGCCGTGGACGAATACGGTCTTGCCAGTGCCATGTCTTCCGCGGGCACGATTCACGTGGTTGGCCTGGTGCCGCCAGCAGGCGCACGCTCCGAGTCGTCCCGCGTCTGGCTCCGCCCCGGACAAAGGGCGGGACTTGCCTTCGCCAAGGGCGTGGAAATGACTTATGGCGCCGCGAGCTACTTCGGACCCGCGCCCCAAAGCGTCGGGCTCTTTCGCGACCAGCCCACGCGCGTCCGGTTGCGCCCCATCGGCGGGACCCAAGAAGCTGCAATCGACCTACTGCCGGTGCGCGTCACCGCCCGGGTTGCGCTCACCCCCGCCCTGCCGCGCTGGCCCGACGACGACGTGCGCGCCAGCGTCGAGTACGTCGCCGAGGGCACGGACGCGCCGGAAGCAAAACCACTCGTCAGCATCAACGGCCGAAAGGTCAACGCGCAGTGGCGCAAACACGGCAACACCTTGCACGCTTCGATCCCCAAAGCCAGCGGACGGGGGCCCTGGGTCGTACGCGTCGAAGCCGTCGATGAAAGCGACCACGTGATTGGGCGCGGATTCGTCGAAGTCGTCGCCAGCGCGGCGAAAGGGCCAAGTCCCGGCAATCGCGCGGCGGTAGCTCGGCGCTAAAAATCTGCAAAGTTCCCGCCGCGTGGGGCATGCTGGGGCATGCGTGGCCTGGGTGTTGTGAGCACATTCGCCGTGGCGCTCGCGGCAAGCTGCCGCCCGGGTGCCCTCGCGGACTCGCCCGTGACAACCGCGGTGTGCGAGCGCGTTGTCAGCGTGCAGACTGTGGGTCGACTGGCGTCTCCAGTACTTGCGGAGGTCTCCGGTATCGTGCCGAGCCGCGTGCACCCCGACGTCTTTTGGGTGCACAACGACTCTGGCCACCCGGAGCTATTGTTCGCTATCGATCGCGCAGGAACGCTTCTGGGTCGGTATCGACTCGGCTCTGCGCGCTGCGTCGACTGGGAGGACATTGCAGTTGGCCAAGAGCATCCCGATGGCCCCAGCGTCCTGTTCATCGCGGATACGGGGACCAATTTGGCGCCGCGCACCCGCACGGCAGTGTACATCGTTCCGGAACCGAAACTCCCCAGCGGCGACGACGCTAGGGAAGAAGTCTTGAGAAACGTGCGTGCTGTATCGGTGCGCTTCCCAGACGGACGCGCGCGAGACGTCGAAGCCCTGATGTTCGACCGGCGCGACGCCGCGCTCTACTTCGTGACCAAGACGACGACAGGAACAAGCGAGGTCTACAGAGCCGCCGTGCCACTGGTTCAGGACAACGTGCTCCAAAAAGTCGCGAGCATTCGAACACAAAAAAACGACCGTCGAGGCAGCGAGCGCGTCACCGCCGGCGACATCTCCGAGGATGGAAGTCGCATCGTCCTTCGCACCTACACACAAGCATTCCTGTGGCACCGACACGCCGGACAGACCGTGGCAGAGGCCATGCAAACGGCCCCGTGCAAGCCCTTTCTCGCTCCCGAGTCTCAAGGCGAAGCCATCACCTTCGACCCAGCGGGGCGCGGCTTCTATAGCGTGAGCGAAGGCGTCGCCCGGCCCATTTACTTCCACGCCCTTGGCGACCATCCTGCGCCGACACCATGACTGAGCGCTACGTCACCCAGATGCACGCGTCTCAGCTTGAGGCGTTTTGCAACATCCTCAGTTGGGCCTTCGGGTTCCCAGTGGAAGACGCCCCGGGGTGGCTGGCACAGGGAGGCACCGACAACGTGCGCGGAGTCCTGAAATCAGGGAACCTCGCTGGCGGACTGCTCACGCTGCCCATGGGTCAATATTTCGGGGGCCGCAGCGTCACCATGCTGGGCATCGCTGGCGTTGCCATCGCGCCGGAGGCCCGAGGTGCGGGGGCGGCACTCAGCCTGATGCAGCATGCCGTCCGCGAACTGCACGAGCGTGGCGTGGCGCTGTCGACGCTCTATCCGGCCACACTTGCGCTCTACCGCAAGGCGGGTTGGGAACTGGCCGGTAGTCTTTTCGACATTCAAGTCGAAGCCGCCCGTATTGGCGTGCAGCACCGGGGAGCCACGTTCCGCAGTCTGGAGCCCGGCGATCAGGCGACCGTGAGCGAACTGTACGCAGAGGTGGCCAGAGAATCTGACGGCTTCCTCGATCGCAGCGAGTACATCTGGGGACGCGTGCGTGCGCCACGCAAGAACACAGCGCGCGGCACGCTGCTCCTGATCGACGAGCAGCCCGCGGGCTACGTATACATCACACAAAAGCGGCTACCAAATGACTACTACGACTTGCGCCTCACGGATGTGCGTTGCACATCGCCCGAGGCGGCGCGCGCGCTTCTGTCTTTTGTGGCCCACCACGCCACGATGGCGTCACACGTCCACTGGTTGGGGCCGGCCATCGATCCGCTACTCTGGCAAATGCCCGAACGCACCTACAAGATCGCCGTTCGTGAACACTGGATGACCCGGATTTGCCACGTCGAACGCGCGCTATCCGAGCGCGGTTACCACCCACACATTTCTGCGGAACTATGCTTGGACGTGCATGATCCAATAGTTCCCGAACAGAGCGGGTGTTACCGACTGCGCGTACGGGACGGACGCGGGCACGTCGAGCGCGGCGGCAGCGCTGGGCTGCGCTTGGATATTCGCGCGCTTGCGGCGCTCTATACCGGATTTGCTTCGCCGCAGATGTTACACCGCACTGGGCAGCTCAGCGGCGACGCCGCTTCCCTCACCTGCGCTGCTACGCTATTTGCTGGCGGGGCCCCCGCCATGCCCGACTTCTTCTGATGCTCACTGCCTTCAGCCACATCATCTTCGACTTGGACGGCGTCCTTTTGGACACTGAGCCCCTGTATACGCAGGCCACTCAAGCGGTTGTCGGAGAATTCGGGCGCACCTTCGATTGGAGCATCAAGGGAGACATGATTGGGCGCAGCGCCATGGACGGCGCGCGGTACCTGAAGCAAAAGCTGGATCTACCCATCGAAGCCGAAGAGTACCTGCGCCGGCGCACACCGATCCTGGAGGGCCTATTCGAAACGGCTCCCGAAATGCCCGGCGCACGGAGCCTCGTTGCAGGACTGAGCGCCCGTGGCATCCCCCTGGGCCTGGCCACCAGCAGTGACGCACGCCAGTACCGCATCAAGACGTCCCGGCACGATTGGTTCGCGCAATTCCAGGTGGTGGTCTGCGGAGACGACGCCCGACTCGGCGCGCTGAAGCCGGCCTCGGACATCTTCCTGCTGACTGCCGAAGAGCTCGGCTGCGCCCCGGAAAACTGCCTCGTCTTCGAAGATTCGCTCGCAGGCGTGACCGCTGCGCGTGCTGCGGGCATGCAAGTCATCGCCATGCCCGATCCCAATATGGACGCTTCGCGTTACACGCAGGCCAGCCTGGTTGTTGAGAGCCTGCAAGACTTTGACTTCAGCTTGCTGGGTCTCTGACAGCAATTGCAGCGTCAGACTTCCTCGGGTGGAGCTTCCGTCGGCGGAGGGAGATCGAGCCAGGAGAAGAACGTCGCCATTTGGTTGCGCTGGCGCGGCGGCATGTACTCGAAGTTCCGACCACGATCGATGATTTCCCAGAAATCCTTACTGGTCACCCGTTCGAGCTGGTCGCGAATCGCCACCAGACGGTCGCTTGGTTCTGCGGCCATGTCTTGGGAGATGAGTCGTGCTTTGTCTTCTTCCTTCTGGGTCAGGTAGTACGCGGCTAGTTTGACCTGCGCCTTGCGCACGCCGAGCAGGGCCTTTTCTTGGCTACGCACACGCAGCGGTCGATCAAGCTCCAAGAACTTCTCCAGCATGGCTTGCTCTTCGGTCAACCGGAGTTCGTGTGCGTGCTGGCAGAGCGCCGAGACGTCATAGGCGACCGTCTCGGTGACAAAGGTCAGTTTCATGTCGTAGCTGACATGACCGTAGTAGAGCATATGCTCGACTGCTTCGAGCGCCATCGCAGCGTTCTGTTGGCGAAGGAACGCCTCCACTAGGAGCCGATACTGATTGAGCACATTGTACGCCGTGCGCACGTCTTTGGCGTTCAAGGTGGCACGCATATACGAATTCATGAATCGCAACACGAGCCGCATGAGCTGTTCGTCCTTGGCTGCACCTGCAGCTTCACCGACGTAGCGGGTGTCGATAGCCACGAGGTAGCAGATGTCACGCATGCTCCCGAGCGCCTCGTTGTAGATGCCCAGGTATTGGCGCATCACCTTCCATTCCACCCATGTCCGACGCTGCTCAAGATCGTGCAAGCTTTCGGGATCCATCGCGACAAAGTCGGGGTTCTGACGAATGTTCGGGCCAATCTGAAACCAGACGTCAGTGGCGGTCGGTTTTGCTGCGATGTATGCGACAGCGAAGTCTTTCAGCGCATCCACGGCGCCGCTGGCAATGATCTTGTCCTTGCCCGAGATGGAGTTGCTGGTGATGTCCGTGAGTTCTTCCATGGACCCAAGCGTTTCCGCTTGCGCCTTGGCGCACTGCGCGGGTTCTTTCACACTGGCGCCCTCAGCGGCAACGCGCACGGCGTCTTGGCGGATGCGGGAAATGATGTTGTTCGGCTCTAGAAACCAGAACACATAGCCGAAATAGGGCGCCATCAGCACAAGCCCCGCCGTCGTGGCAAACATCATCATCAGCAATGCGGTGCGCGGCACGTAGTCGGCTTGCAGAGAAACGCTCAGCCATACGCCACACACACAAGCCACCACGTAGAAAGCCATGACCGCCAAATTCAGGCGGTCTCGCAAAAACATGGCGGCGACGCCGGTATAGCGCTCGGCAGACAGCTGGACGATGATGCTGACGACCGTGATCACGATACCGAAGACGGCCGCAATCATGCCCGCCAGTGAGCTCACGGCGTCGGTGATGCTCCCGGGATCGAAGCGCAAATAGCGTTCGAGCGGATTGAAGCCCTGGCCCCCGGAGCGGAAGTAGTCGAAGGCGTAGAATAGCCAAAACACGGTCAGCGCCGTCGACGTCAGCAGCACCACGGGGATCAGCCACATCCGTCGAAAGTTCGGGCGCTCGTCGCTCATGACAGTCGCACTTTTATCACGGGCCCACAAAACCCAGACCGCCAAGTACCCTGACGGGTACTTGGCGGCTATTTGCCTGATTTCTGCGCCGGGCGGTCTAGTTCACGCCGGGCAGTCGCGCCGGCATGCGCCGAAGGGCCGAGGCGTGGTCATGCCCGTGGGCGTCGACTTCAGCGTGACCGGGCACGCCCAAGAAGCCGGTGAAGGGGCCGAGTGCTTCCGCTCCCGGTACGAGCGTCTTCGGAGAGAAGTCCGGCGCGAAGACGGTCGCTCCGCCGCCGGGCTTGCCGTTCAGGCTGACGTGCAAGTGGTGGTGATGGAACTGGTACCACCCGGCACCGGTGTTGGTGACCTCGTAGGCAATGTGATTGATCTTGTTGCATGAGGCCTGGGGAAGCCAGCCGGAAGCGCACAGCGTCGGCATCGCTGCCTCAATCAAGGCCCCTACCTGTCCGTCAACGCCGATCACCCGGATCGTGTTGCTCGTGAGCAAGGCGCCCAAGAAGAGGCTTGTGCGCCACAGGTCCAGCAGGTGCGGTGGCTTGGTGCAGTGGTACTGGTCAGCACCGCCGGACGTGTGCTCGCAGATCGCGCGTAGGTAGTTGTTCGGCGTAGACACCTGGTAGTAGGCGATGTCCATGTCGAAGCCGTTGACGTGCGTGCCCGCGGGGTGTCCGGGCTTTCCGATGGAAGTCCCAGGAATGGCTCCGTTCGATTCAGACATGTCGCCAAGGCCCAAGGGCGAGCCGTTGCCGCCAGTCCAGTTCTTCGCCTTGCAATCCACGTAGGCCGTGGCCCATTGGATCAGCATCTGCATGTCTTTGCGGGCGTAGCTGCGATACTGGTTGGCGGCAGTTTCGCCGTTCAGCGGATAGTCCGTGTAACCCGGGCCGTCTTTGGGCATGAACGCGGACACGGTGCCACAATCGCTTCCGGTGCAGTCCCGCTGCGGCAGGGTGCAGGTGGGGCCCGGGCCCGGCCCAGGGCCACCCGTGACGTCCGGGATGCACTTGCCACTGCCGAGATCGCACTTGAGGTCGCCCGCGCAGGAACCAGCCGTGCACGGTGCAGGTTCGCACTGACCGGTTGCGGGGCTGCACACTTCACCGGCGTCGCAATCTTGAGCGCCCTGACAGGCGGGAATGCACGCGCCTTCGGAGTGGCACGCATACCCGGAGGGGCAGTCGCTCTTTTGAGCACATGTCTTGAGGCATAGGGTGCTGCTGCTCGTCGTTTTGAAGCAGTCGCTGCCACCGGGGCACGTACCGTCCGAGCAGCCGCGGATGGTGCAATAGCCGTTCGGCCAGCCATTTGCGTCGGTCAAGCACTCCGCGCCGGCTGCCGTGCCACACTCGGCGTTCTGCGCGCAGGTCGCGCCGATGGCTCCCGGAGGCGGCGTGGTGCTGCCTCCCCCCGTACCCGTGCTGCCGCCGGCTCCAAATCCGCCAGAGCCGCTGTTGCCGTAGCCCGCGGCACCGATGCCCCCACTGCCGGTCGCACCACCGGAACCGACGCCGCAGGAGTTGGTGCAGAGCACGGCGTCGCCGGTCTGACACAAGCAGGAGTCCATGCAGCTGCCACAGGCTCCGCAATCTGCGGGTGCGGTGCAGCCGGGCTGGCCCAGGCCAGGCGCCGGGACACCGCCGTTCGAATTCGAACTCGAACACCCCACCAAAGCCGCGCACAGCAGCGCACCGGTCGAAAACAGTACAGTCACCAGAGTCTTCATGATCATGCCCACCATGTCGTTAGGAGTGCGTGGATGTGGCACAATGTAGGTGCGGCTTCAAGTCGGTGTGGGCAATCGGACAGATTTCACAATGAGTCCGGCAGTTTGGGGGCGGAGCCGCGGCGGATCGGACCACGCTGCGTCTCGGTCCGCGCCGGTCTAAGCGCTGTCGAGGGCCTTGATCACCGCGGCGAAGTCGCGATCGAGCAGGGTTTTGCGCCCCTCCTGAGCCGCATGCCGACTCGCCGCATCGCAGAGCCGACGCAGGTGGTCGGATAGCGGCGAGGTCACGCCATCCGAGGTGTTCATGCCGGAGCGTGCTCGGACGTAAGCCTTCACCTTGGACACCACAACGAGCACGTCCTTCGGAAAGTCTTCGCTATTGCCAGATACAACCCGGCGTCGGCGCTCGCTTGCCTCCTCCTGTCGTTGCGCAGCTTGCGCTTCGCGTGCCTTGGATTCCGCTTCGTGCCGCAGCAGGTCTTCTCGCGTGGGCGCGGTCACTGGTTCGGCCCAAGCGTCCCGGTGCCGCATGGTCGGAACGTGAGCGTCCCAACAGGGCACCGAGCAAAAGAACAACGCTGTCTTGCTGCGATTGCAGGTCGACACGCTGCACTGGAAGTATTCCTGACCGAACGCGATCGGTTTGCGACAGGTACTACAGACACAAAACTGTTCGCTCATGCTTCGCCTCGTTTCTATGCGTCTGCATCCTGGACGCGGATCGAACGCGTGATCAAGAGTAAGTACAAGACTCGTTTGACGAGGTCCCGATCTGGAAAGCCCGCCGCCAGGTCCGCCAGGGTCGTGTCGCCCATTTCGATGCTGTCGACGACGGCGAGTTCGCCCGGGGTGAGCCCCATCTCGTCAGCGTCAGCGCCTTCTTCCAGCACTAGCTCGCCCCGCTTTAGCGTGGCAAGCAGTCGTTGCATGGCTTCTTCCTCGGGGTAGAGCCGCAGCGCGTGGGCAACGATCGGAATCAGCTCCTCCTGAGCATCCACGCGGCCCCAGTGGTCCTCAAGCAAGTCCTCGTCCGCGTAGAAGGCGTAGCTAGCCTCCGACGCGAGAGAAAACAGGTGCACCAGGCGTTGGTGCAGTTGCTTTGAACGGAGTGGGACAAGATCCATCTCGATGGCCATCGCCCATTCCAGGAGTTCGCTTTCGAGAACAGCCTCGTCCGTGGGCGGTTGCGAGATGGGGTCCGAATACAACTGGGCTTCGTCGAGCAGACCGGCTTCCAAAAGAGCGTCGCCGAGGGGGAACTCGCCTGCCGCCAGACAGGCTTTGATGGGTCGCCCAGACTCGAAGACCACAGCGTGCTCAACCGTGGCGCCCGGCACGCTGGCCGGATCCGCGATCACCAGGGTGCCGCTCAGTTGCTTGGAGCCGATATACAGCAGCAGATGTGAAAGCGGTGTTCGCGAGAACTGACCGGAAGCACTCGGCTCGGTGCCCTCGGGCGAAAAGACAAAGGCCTCACTGACGCGAACCTCCCCGACCCCGCTGGATCGAGCCGGAGGATCGCTGGCCGGAGCAGGTCTGCCGGGGCGTTGGCTCTGAGCTGCACGGATCAGATCTAGGGGCGAGAAGGCTGCCACCGTGGGCGACTCCTCGCTAGGGATCTCATTCAATCGCGCGCCCGCGGCGCGCCGCGAAGCCGGCGACCCCGACGCGGGCGGACGAGAAGCGACTCGCTGGGACGAGCGCACGGAGGACGGCGAGCTGGGCGGCACGCCCGAAGACGGGCCACTCGCCGGCGCTGTGCCAGAGCGCGGGGCACTCGCTTCAGCCGCAGGGTTGCGACTCGGTGGCGGTGGGGGTCCGGAGCGCGCACTGGGCCGCTGAGACGAACGTGCCGGAGGCGGCACCGTCGCCGTTCCTTCCACCACGAGCTCAACGGCGCGGGCAAGGCGCGGATCGGGCTCCCGCACCACGGCCACCACCTGTCGGTCGGTTTCGAGTCGCAGGTCGACAATCTGCGCCGGGGAGATGTCGGAGCCGTCCGGGGCCACGACCAACTCGACCGTGGGGCGCACGAAGTCCACGGGGTTATCGCTGGTGCGCACGACAACTCCACGTTCGCCAGTGTTCAGCTCAACGGGCGTGCCACTCGGGAAGAGCCCCAAAGCGCCAACCAAGAGCTGGATCATCGCCAGGTCGGTCGGATCCCGAGCGTCTTCCTTCATCCAGAGAATCGCCTCGTCGGGCGTGGGCTGCCGGCTGGCTGCCAAGTCAGGAGACATCAACTCGTTGAAGCGCTGCGCCGTCGCGACGATGCGTGATGCTGCGGTGGTCTTGCGCGCCCCGCCATAGGGCTCGCCGAGCTCATGCCGCAGGCGCAACCAGTGGGCCTCGTACGCCAGGACGCTCCGCACCATGGACGCTGGACGCAAGTGACCCAGCGCGGTCAATACCAGGGACGTCGCAGGCGGCAGGCGTCGCATCTCGTCGTCGGTCAGCCGAGGAACGACGCCGTTCGGATCATCGAGGCCCACGACGCCAGTCAAGAGCGGATGCGCGACGTCCATGAACAGCGCGGCCATAGCGATGCGCGACAGCGCACTCAGGTCCTCGGAGACCTGCCTTCCCATGCACACCGCCAGAATCGCGCGATTCACAGCTCGACCCGCCGCGTCGTGATTGAGGTTGCGCACCGCTGTGACGCCAATGAAGGCCGGAGCATCCCCCTCGGAAAGTGACACCAGCTTCTGCGCCAGCCGTTTCGCTTCATGGGGCAGGCGGTACCGACCCGCATTGAGATTGTCGAAGACTTTGCGCATGACAACTACGCTTGAGGCGTAGGTACGCAAGATCTGCTCCTCCGGAGTGAGTTCTTCTTCTTCCTGCAGCAGCGAGCTATCGACGCGTCGCATCCGAATCAAGGGCGTGGGGCGGAAGACGCCGTCCTCCACTTCCGGCTGATTGCCGGGCTGGAAGATCCGAGCGAGTTCTCGCAGGTCGTCCTGGGCAACATCTGGCGAGATCAGAATTTCCGAAAGCCCAAGATTGTCCAGCATCGAGCCAAGCTCGAGGGCAACTTCGTATTCGGCGCGTGACGCCTTTAGCAGCTGACCGGCAACGAACACCGTGCCTCGGGAGAACAACAGGCCCAGGGGTTGCGAAGTCTGATCGGAGAATGCGCGGATGGCTTCGGTGGTCTGATCCAGTTGCTGGATGAACGCCATGTTGTCGAGGGCGTGGAACTGCGCCACGCGGATCAGGCGAAAGATCTGTAGCGCGAGGCTCGTTCCGAGCTCACGCACTTTTGTCTGCCGCGCGAGCTGCCTGACGTTGTCCTGAACAATCTCGTCACTCCGAGCAGACTCGGCGCCAGAAGAGGGCTCAAGCTTAGCCACTCTGCCCTCCGGTCAGCCGCATGCGCAGGGCGGCGGCGGCTTGCCCCGCGGCGGTCTTGACGGCCTGGCTGTTCGACCATTTGTCAGCGGCCTTTTCCAGGACCGTCACGGCGTCCGCGGTCGCGGCATGCGCCTCAAGCATGTCCACAGCCACGATCCGGGTGTCATCCACGCTTTCGCGAGTGATCAGCGGCACTTTGGCCACGAGATCCATCGCAACTTCTTCGGCGCGGATTGGCGAAAGTGCCCAGAGTGTCTCGAAGGCCAATTTCCGCTCGTCAACGGGAATACGGTTGATAGCGCTACCCGTAATGTACTGAACCAAGGGCGGCCCCGCCTCTTTGACCTTGTGTCGCTGCATTGTCTTGAGCGCTGCCACGCGCACTGCCGGATCCTCGTCTTGGCACAAGCGTGCGAGTTCGTCCCGCAGGCCGTCCGCGTTGCCCGCGGCGCGCACGGCGACGGCCTCCACCCGCAGCTCCGGCGACGGGTTGTCTTCGACTGCCTTGAGGGCGTGGCGCGCAGCGTCGCTGTCGAGGCCGGCGAGGATCGTCAATACCGAGCGGCCACGTCCGGGATCCGCGTCCCGCAAGATATCACCCAGCATGCCTTCGTTCCCGACGGCGTGCCGCTGCAGGAACAGCACCAGCGCGTCTCGAATCGGCTCGACCTCCGCGCGATTCAGCGCCTGGAGCACCAGGTCGAAATGCTCCGATGTAAGGTCGCTCAGCAATTCGGCGAGAAACGGACCGCCGCGCCCGACGCGCTCTCGGTCACTTTCCGGAACCGGTCGCGCAAGCGCCTTCAGCACCAGGGTGAGGGTTTCGCGGTCGAACATGGCACGCACTAGGCGAGCCTTCTTTTCTACGCCGCTGCGTGTGGCGACCGCCACAAACACGTGCGCCAGAAGACTCAGTGCGGTCATCAAAGTGTCCGTTGCAGCATGCTCGTGCAGCGTCGCTCTGAGGGGCAACGCGGCCAGGTCGTCCTGCTGATCGTCCAGGGCGTCGTCGATGGCGTGCGCCAGCACCTCGACGAATCGTGAATTCCATTCCTGCTCTGGCAGTTCCAGGGCCCGCGCGATCGCTTCCTTCTTGCTGTCTTCTAGGGAGAGCGCGGCGTCCGAGCGCACGGCGCGCAGCGCGACTTGGCGTGCGGCAATCATAGCCGCCTGCTCCTCAAGCCCGACCGGCTCGATATCTAGGTTGGCGCCCGCGCGCTTTTTCCTGGAGCTGCCGCTGACCGCGCTCGCTGCTTCTCCCACGATGTCGTCAAACTGTTCACGGGCTTCGTCGTCCATCGCGGTGACGGCCAGGAAGCTGCTCACCACCCGGTACTGGACGTGTTCGAGTTGCTTTTCCCAAAACGCAGTCGCGAGGTCGTCTTCCGGGGCAAAGTCTCGGAGCGGGTCCCGGCGCATCAGGTCGATCAGAGCGCGGATCTCATCGACGGTGATGCCCTCCGTCAACGTGAACTCTCGAAACCCGCTTGCGAACAGATTGTAGGGAATGTCGTCAAAAGGGTGCAGCGGTTCCCAAACGGAAACGCCGCGCCGCATGAACGAATGCGGCCGAACCTCCCAAGTCAGACAGTCCGGATCCTTGTTCAACACGCCCTGCATTGTCTCATGCACCGTGTGCATATGACCTTGCGTCACGCGATGCTCCCAGCCGTATTGGCGCACTGTCGACAGCGCTTTTTCGATTCGGGTGCAGACCTCCGCGACTGCCGCTCCGATCTGCTCGTCTTCCTCGGATGCAGCGACAGTCGAAGCGGCACCCGCTTCGGCGATCGCCGCGAGCAGGGCGCTCTTTGCCCGTCGAGCCGGAGATGCGGCGGGGCGCTTCTCGCCGGTCTGTTTCTCCAAGACGCGTGCGATTTCTTCACGCATTTCTCCGGCGGTTTGGAAGCGGTTGCGCGGGTCCCACTGCAAAGCGCGGTCGACCAGGGCAACGACGTTGGCGGGCAATTCCGAAGCAATACGCGCGATACTGGGGGCGGGACGCGTGGCAGCGAGTACGAACGCTTCCTGATGCGAACGGCCTTCGTGAAGGCGCTTTCCCGAAAGCATCGCGTGCAGCATCGCGCCCACACTAAAGATGTCCGAGCGTCCGTCGATGCGCTCCGCGGAGCCCAGGGCTTGCTCTGGCGCCATATAGGCGGGCGTGCCAAGGGCAGTCCCGACCATCGTCGGGTCGACGCCGGCCTCACGCTTTTTGGCGACACCAAAGTCGATGACCTTCACGAAGCCGGACTCGGTGATGAACACATTCGATGGCTTTAAGTCTCGGTGAACAATGTTCTGGTTGTGGCACTCGGACAGAAAGTCCAGCACGCGGTCGGCAACTTCCAGTGCATAGTCGAGAGGCACCTTGCGTTCGTGCCTTTTCCACAATCGCTCCAAAGTGATGCCTTCGAGACGCTCCATCACGAAGTACGGATCGCCGTCCTCGCTGACCCCTTCGCCGAACACCTCGACTCGACCCGGGTGATCTACCGCCGACGTCAGAGATGCTTCACGGTTGAAACGGTTCTTGATGCTGTCGTTAGACGAGAACTCCGCGTGCAGGATCTTTACTGCAACGCTACGCCCGGTTTCGTCCTGACTCGCGTACACCGCGGCCATGCCGCCGATGCCCAACAAACTCTCGAGCAGAAACTTGCCGTCAACGGTCTGTCCGATGCGCGACCGTGCATCTCCCGTCTGGCTCGCGGGCTCCTCTTGCATCGTCGAAGGATTGCTATCGTAGAGGGTTGTGCTTGCACTGCAAGGGTCGAAACACCCGCCTGGGCCGGCGCTCCGCCGTGCCGGGAGGGCACGCGCTATTTCCCGGCGAGCGCGCCGTTTCGGCCGGCAACTCAGCGCCGGCGGCGGCGACGATGCTTGCGGCCCCTGCGCAGCGCCAGGGCGAGTGCGGCCAGCCCCATGCCGACGATGCTTGCCCGGGGACGTCGGCGCGGGCCGCTCAGACGACAGTCCCCACCACCGGAGTCTCCGGAACAGCCCCCACCATCCGAGGTGTCCCCGGAACACCCGCCGCCATCCGTGCTGCCCGAGGAATCGCCGCTACAAGCGTCGCCACTACTCGAATCCGAAGTGTCACCACTGCAGGCACTGTCCCCGCTGCCGGAATCGGAGCTGTCGCCACTACAACTGTCTTCGCTCGACGAAGAAGAGGAATCACCACTGCAGGCGCCATCGCTCTCCGCGGAGCCGCCGCAGACGAAACCCACATCCGTGTGTGCGGAGTCCTCCACATAGGTCGGGTCGTAGGGTTCGGGGTTCTCCGGGATGAAGCCCCCCCCCGAAGTGTTGCCACTGCCGCCGTAGCCGCCGGAACCGCCGTAGCCACCGTAGCCGCCGGAACCACCGGAGCCTGAGGAGCATCCTGTCGTGTCGGCGCCCACGGCGACGGAGATCGGGGAAACGCCTGCGGTGCCGGCCTGGGTCAGGCTATAGCTGGTTGCCTTCGGGGCGACGCGGGTAACGAGCCGGGTGATGAGAGTCTTTGAGAGATTCTGACCTGACAGCGCCGTCGCAAAGTCGTCTGCCGCACCGCAAGCGATGTTGTCCGCAACGATCTGTCCGGGGCCCGCGCCGGTGTCGCAGACGGGCGCGGGCCCCGGAGCGGCCGCTAGGGATCCCGGCACGCAGTAGCGCGTGAGCACTGCGCCTTGTTTTCCTGCCTCGCGTGCGTCCCACACGGGGGCGAGGCAGACGTCAGGCTTCTTATTCGTCTGGCCCGCCTGCTCTGCCCGCGCGAAGTAGGTGTGCAGGGCGGGCGCAATCGTTCCGGTCCCGCCGGGCAGCAGCACCCACTGGAAGAGGGGGGTCGCTCCGACCGCCTCGAGGATGTGGCGCCCAGATGGTTTGGCGTCGAGCAGGGTCGTCCGACGTGTCAGGTAGTCGCTCGTGCCACTCAGCACCTTCCATGTGGCGAGTAGATCCGTCGGCTCGAGTTCGTCACCGGCAATGCGCGCTCGCTCCGGATCCAAAACATAGAGCTGCATTTCTGTGCTGGGAGCGCTGGCAGCCATCCCAAGGTCGAGATCCGAGCTTCCACCGTCGCTCACCAAACGCAAGGTTTCGGTGCGCATCTTCGGAATCGTCTTGTCGAAACTGATCAAGAAGAAGCGCTCCGCTGCTGTTGACGCAAATGCGTCCTTGTCCTCGCTGGTCAGCGGCATGCCTCGCACTAGGGCGGCGCTCTCTAGTTCAGCCAGGCTCGTCGCGACCACGACTTCTTTGGAGAGCGCACCGGGAAGGGAGGGCGCCACCGTACTGTGCACGGACGAGCTAGTCGTAGCCCCACAAGAAAGCGTGGCCGGTGGCGGCATGATTCTCGGCGCCGTTGCGTCATCCAACGCTTCAAAGAATCCTTCCGCCGCTGGGTCGAGACGCGCCCCGGCGACGGCGGGCAACACGAGACCGAACTTTCCAAGACTGCCACTCACTCCAACCCGCAGAAACAGGGTGCGTCGAGCGCCTGCGCGCGCGACGGCCACCTCGACGCGTTCTGCGCGGATCCCGGCGGACGCCGAAAGGACCCGAGTCACAGCTGCGGCGGGCTGCGCTGCGCACACGACGCCAGCGGCGTAGAAAGCGACGGTGAGTCTTTGCATGCGATCAGCCATGGCGTCGCGAGTCAGTGCAACGACCATGCCCCACACAATAGCAGGCAATTTCCGAGAGTTAGCTGCTGGCAGTTCCTCCGGTCGTGAACTGCGGGTCTGTGGCAGTTCTAAGACACGCTCGGACCCACGCGCGCGGGCAGGCCGGCCTCCGCTCCCTCGGCCCAGGCGCGAGCTGCCTCCAGATCCGCAAACTCCCGCCCCACGAACGGGGCCTGGCTCAGCGCCTCGCGCCATGGGCGCCGGCCGTAGCCGCCGTCACGCAACCGATGGATCAATCGCAGCGTCTGCAAGCCGTCGAAGTTGTCGCAGAGGCGGCGCCAAGCCGCCTCTCTACTGCGGCACTGGGACACGGCAACGTCGATCTTGTCCAGCAGCCTGGTTCGGCTGAAGAATCCCTCCACGACCTGACGCGCGACCCCTGGCAGCGATCCCAAAACCGAATCGAATCCCGCAACGTTCCCGTCCGACGCGATCTGTCGGAACCCACGCTGCACCTGGGCCAGCACACTGAACACCTGGGGGTGTAGCAGCTCGAAGCTCGATTCACCCGAGAGGCCGTGGCTGATCCGCCGCACGGCGGGTCCCGTTCCGAACAGCACCCGCTCGCTGAAGCGCGGCTTCAACAACACCGGATCGCCTCGCAGGCGAATGCCATCCCCAACCTTCAGCCCCTTATTCACGAAGTGAAAATCCTCGCCCGCAATGCGCTTGGGAACCCCGCAGACCTGAGCGTAGGCAAGGGCTGGTGTGCACAGCGTACTGCCGATGGTATGCAGCGCGTAGGGCGAGCCCGCATGATGCAGCCCGAGAACGTAATAGCGCAACCAAAGCTCGTAGGCGCACGTAGCGCGCTCTAGCTCCGAATCTGACGAGCCGAGATGCCGGTACGGCGCAGCAACGATCGCCGCATGGCCGTGGGCCCCGACAGCTTCGAAGAATCCGCGTGGCAGCGTTGCGTCCGCATCCGTCCAAGCAAACGCCGGAGACTCCACGCGGCCGCAAGCGTACAGCGAAAGCGCCAAATCCAGCCCGATCTTGCGTGCCAAGCCGACTCCCTGCCCGGGCGGTAGCAGGCGGGAGGGGCTGCTACGGTCCACAAGCACGAGGTCTGCCACGTCGGTAGCTACGAGGCGTATCGGGGGTTCGTTGCCGGGATCCCCTGCCCCCGGCGCCCCAAGTGCGCCCCAAAGACTCTGATTCGCCGCTTGCTGGGCGATACTCGCGTGCGCCGGAGCGTTCACCACGACGACGACGAGCACGCGTCCCGGCGCCGCTTTGAGAGCGTCTCGGTAGCCTTGGAGAAAATCCGCCGATTCGTCAAAAACCGGCACGACCAGAACCTGGGACCAAGTCGCCGTGCCCGGGAGCACTTCACGCGCCTCCGATTCCGCATGGCGCGCCAGGTAGCGCTCCACGCTCTGCCGGTCTCGCGGGAGCATGGGCTAGTGCACGGCTGCGCGCAGAGGCAGCAACGCGTCGAAGTCTCCGAGCACGACTGGGAGCCATTGGGCCGGCGTGGGGGCGCGCAATTCGAGCATGGCCGTGAGGTTCTTCTGCGCGCGCCCGCGTGTGTCAAGGCGACTGTTCACGGTCCACAGCGAAGCACCAAGAAGCCCGTATCGTCCGCCAAGATCACGCGCCCGCGGCTGAGAATTGGGCTACGCAGTACGCCCCGGGCTGCGCTAGGGCGTCCCCGCCAGAGCTCCCGCCCGTCGGAAAGGTGCAGCAGGGTCAGGTCTTTGCCGCCCGCCACCAGGATGCTCCGGCTGCCCAGCGCCACCGCGAAGCTCGTGGACCGAGCCACCTCGAGGCGAGGCAACTCGGGTGTGGAGCGCTGCCAGAGCGTCTCGCCGCCGCGGTCGTCAAAGGCGTGCAGCGCACCGCGCCGCGAGCGCACGAGGACACTGCCCTGCGCCAGGGTCGGCGCCCTGTCCTCAGCTTCGGCCAGGGGAACTGCAAAGCGGACCTCGCCGCTCGAATGGGTGCGCGAGACTAGTTGCTCCGCTGCGCCCTTCGTACTGCGCTCCAGCACGTACACGCGGTCGCCAGAGGTGCTGACGCCAGAGAGGGGGATGGACTGGGTGGACCACTGGGGCCTGCCGTCGTCAGCTCGAAAAGCGAAGACTCCGAAGCTGTCGTTGGGACGGGTATCCAGGGTTTGCCACAGCATGCCAGAGGCGAGCGCGATGCCGCCTGCGCGATCGAGGGTGTCTTCGCGCACCACGCCGAAACGATTGCGGGTCCAAAGCGGTGCGCCCCCAGATTCGAGAGCACCGACGTAGAGCTGCGGACCCGCGATGTACCAGGGGTGCTGACCGCCCCGCCACCCACGGTGATTCCGTC